>CAZZZG010000056.1:0-26587 GCA_964658525.1 uncultured Edaphobacter sp. | reverse complement strand
CGATGAAGATAGTGAAACTCCCCAACCGTCGTAATCCCCGCAAGCGTCATCTCGAGAAACGCCATGCGCGCAACGTCGTAGATCTCCTCCGGCGTCAGCGCGAGCGCACAGCGGTACATGATGTTGCGCCACGACCAAAAGTCCGGCCCGCTCCGACGCCTCGACTCTGCCTTACCCCTCAGCGCACGCTGAAACGAGTGCGAATGAATATCAATCATCCCCGGCATGAGTGCGCGACCCGGCAACCGCCGAACATCAGACACGCCCCCACCTTCTACATCTTTCTTATCTACCACCGATCCAACGGAAACGATCCTTCCGTCATCCCCCACAACCAGTTCATAGTCGTTGCGAAATCGTCCATCGACGTAAAGGAGCTCAGGCTGATACGACACACTCATGCAGTCTGCTTTCGTCCGGCAACCCAGACCTCGCGAACCACACTCTGTCCGATCGTATAAGGCAGGTCCCGCCAATCCGAACTCTCAAGCACAAGCAAATCCGCTTGCATCCCAACCTCCAGCCGCCCCACATTCGACAACCCAAGCGCCGCCGCCGCATTCACCGTCGACGCGTTCAACGCCTCCGCGGCAGTCAATCCATTCAACCTCACCGCGAGACCCATCGCAGCAGCCGTAGAAAAGAGCGGACTCGACCCTGGATTCAAATCCGTGCCGATTGCCACCGCTGCCCCAGCATCGACCAGTGCACGACCCGGCGCAGCAGCAAGACCCAGGTGAAGGCTCACACCCGGAAGGATCGTCGCAATCGTCTTCGATCTCGCGACCAGCTCACACTGATCGAGCGAACATACCTCAAGATGATCGACGCTCAAGGCTCCCATCTCCAATCCCACCTCCAGGCCGCCGACCCTCTGAAACTGCTCCGTATGTAACTTAATACTCAACCCAGCGGCATTCGCGCAACCCAGTACGATCCTCGCATCCGCAGCACTCCATGCATGGTGCTCAACAAAGATGTCCACCGTGCGAGCAAGTCCGCGACGAGCAACCTCAGGTATCAGCTCAGCGCAAACCATTTCACGATAAGCCTCGCGTTCAGCACGCTCAATAGGACAGATGTGGATCAGCAACGTAGGCACCAACTGACTTTGAGTTTGTTTCTGCAGCAAGCGAATCGCCTCCAGCATTCGCAACTCCGCTTCAAGCGTGTAGCCGTACCCTGACTTCACCTCGATGGTCGTAGCGCCTGAACGCTGCAACGCCTGAACACGAGGCAACGCCAGTGCTGCCATCTCCTCGCTGCTTTTCTCAGCGGTCTCACGAATCGTATGCCATATCCCACCGCCCGCCGCGAGAATCTCTTCGTAGGTCGCACCAGCGCTTCGCGCTTCAAAGTCGACCAGACGATCTCCCGCCCAAACCGCATGCGTGTGAGGATCTATAAGCCCCGGAACAACCGCGCGATTCCCAAGATCGATGACCGACTCAGCGTTGCCATGCCAATCACGCTCTGCTCCAATCCACGAAATCACTCCAGCGTTGAAAGCAATCGCTGCCTGCTGAATCACCCGCAGTTGCCGCATCGCTGTCCCGTGCTTCACTCCAGCACCAAATGGAGTCACAACCTGGGAGATGCCAGTCAAAAGCAACTCGCTCATCTCGCCTCAGCTTTGTTCGCGATGTGAAGGCTCGGCATGTCCAGTCCGCGCTCATCTGCAACTCTACGCGCCTTCTCGTATCCAGCATCGGCATGTCGAATCACACCCATAGCAGGGTCGTTGGTAAGGCACAGCCGCAACCGCTGATCAGCTTCCTCGCTGCCGTCAGCCACCGCGACCAGTCCGGCGTGCTGACTGTATCCCATGCCGACGCCACCGCCATGATGAAAGCTCATCCAACCCGCCCCACTGGCGATCCCGGTAGCAAAGTTGAGCAGTGCCCAATCCGACACTGCGTCCGAGCCATCCAGCATCGCCTCCGTCTCGCGGTACGGACTCGCAACCGAACCTGCATCCAGATGATCGCGGCCAATCACAATAGGCGCCTTCAGCCGGCCATCTCGCACCATCTGGTTGAACAGCAGACCCGCCTGATCGCGCTCCCGGTAGCCCAGCCAGCATATGCGTGCCGGCAGTCCCTGATACGCAACATGCTCTCCAGCCCAGGGCAGCCATTGATTCAACCGCGCATCGTCCGGAAAGAGCTTGAGCAGCGCTGCATCGGTAGCGGCAATATCGGCAGGATCGCCCGACAGAGCAACCCATCGAAATGGTCCTCGCCCCTCGCAAAACGAATCACGAATGAACGCAGGAACAAATCCGGGATAGTCAAAAGCATCGGCCACACCGGCGATCTTGGCCTGTGCCCGCAGATTGTTGCCGTAGTCGAAGCAAACTGCGCCGCGACGCTGCAACTCCAGGATCGCCTGGACGTGCTGAGCAATATCCGCACGCACCCGCTCCAGATAGCGCTCAGGTTCACGGGTCCGTTGCGCCGCTAGGTCCTCATCCACCCTGGCAACCGGCCAGTAGCCATAGAGTGGATCGTGCGCGCTCGTTTGATCTGTAACAACATCAGGCACAAAGCCAGATCGTACAATCTGCGGCAGAATCGCAGCGGCATTCCCCAACAACCCGATCGAAACCGCACGGCCCTCTTTGCGCGCAGTAGTCGCCCGCGAAATCGCATCTTCGAGCGAACTAGCTACCTCATCCAGATACCGCGTAGCAATGCGTCGCTGAATCCGGCTCTCATCCACTTCAATGCAGATACTCACACCGCCCGCGAGCTTCACTGCAAGCGGCTGCGCGCCTCCCATGCCACCCAGTCCGGCAGTGAGTGTAATCGTCCCTTTCAGAGAGCCGTTGAAATACTTCTGTGCCGCTCCCAGGAAAGTCTCGTACGTTCCTTGAAGGATTCCCTGCGTACCAATGTAGATCCACGATCCTGCAGTCATCTGCCCATACATCATCAATCCTGCGCGATCCAGCTTGTCGAACTCGTCCCAATTCGCCCAGTGCGGTACCAGATTCGAATTGGCGATCAACACTCGAGGAGCCAGCGGGTGCGTCTCCAGCACCGCCACCGCTTTTCCCGACTGCACCAGCATCGTCTCGTGATTCTTCAGCCGATCGAGCGTGCTGACCAGCGTATGATAAGCCTCCCAGTTGCGGGCCGCCTTCCCGCGCCCTCCATAGACAATCAACTCCTCCGGCTTCTCCGCCACCTCCGGATCGAGGTTGTTCATCAACATACGTTTGGCCGCTTCCTGAATCCAGCCTTGCGCAGTACGTGTGTTCCCGCGTGGTGCACGAATCGGGCTATAGGCACTCATGCGTGCGCCACCTCCGGTGCATTCAGCGTCGACGCCCATTCGATCTTCGCAAGAAACTCATCGGCATCAGCCATAACACCAGACAGCACACAATCGCCCTCCCACTCCGGACACGCAACACGAAATGCACCGCGAGCTGCATCCAGCATAGGCGACACCGAACGATCTCCGCGAAGATCGAGCGCACGCGTGGCGGTCAGCCATTCAATTGCCAGCACCATCCGGCAGTGCGTCACCGACTGAATAAGCTTCAGCGCAGCCGTCATTCCCATACTCACAAAATCTTCTTGATTCCCGCTTGTTGGGATCGAACACGCAGAGGCCGGCGTAGCCAGAACGCGCATCTCCGCGACCAGCGCGGCAGAGGTCACCTGCGCCATCATCAGTCCCGACTCGACTCCTGGCTTGGTAGCCAGAAACGCAGGTAGCCCTTCATTGAGACTAGGATTCATCAGCCTCTCCGTCCGACGCTCCGAGATCCCGGCCAACTGGCACATCGCAATCGCCAACTGATCCAGCACCAGCGCCAGCGGAGCTCCATGAAAGTTACCGCCGGAAACAAAATCATCCTCAAGCAGCAAAGGATTGTCCGTTGCACTATTCAGCTCGATAGCGAAGACCTTCTCCGCCTGCCGCAGCGAGTCCCACACCGCCCCATGCACCTGAGGAACGCAGCGCAAACAATAAGCGTCCTGAACACTCGTACTCGACCGGTGCCGCGTCGATCCCGCAAGCAACTCGCGAAGCGAAGCGGCGCTGTGAACCTGCCCCGGATGCGGACGTGCCGCATGAAGCCGCTCATCATACGCCGCAGACGTGCCACGCAACGCTTGCAGCGTCAGTGCTGCCGCAATCTGCGCCGACTGAAACAACTCATTCAGATCATGTAGCTGCAAACATCCGATCGCGAGCATGGCCTGCGTCCCGTTCAGCAGCGAAATCCCTTCCTTAGCCTGCAGCTTCAGCGGCTCCAGCCCAACGCTTCGCAGGCACTCCGCCGCCGGCCGCCGCTCCCCCAACAGAAAAGCCTCACCCTCGCCAATCAACACCAGCGCCATATGTGCAAGCGGCGCCAGATCCCCACTCGCGCCCACGCTTCCACGCATCGGCACAACCGGAGTAATGCCGTGGTTCAGCAGGTCGCACAACCTCTCCGCAACCACTGGCCGAATTCCCGACAATCCCATCGCAAGAATGTTCGCCCTGATCAGCATCATCGCCCGAACTACATCCTCAGGCAGCGGTTCCCCAACACCACAGCAGTGCGAACGCACCAGATTCAACTGCATCTGCTCAATACCGTCCGCCTCAAGCCGCACATTCGCCAGCAGCCCAACACCCGTGTTCAACGCATAAACCGCCGTCTCGCCACGCAGCGCCTCCTCCACCTTGCCACGCGAGACCTTCATCCGCCCCAAAGCGCTTCCGGCAATCGAGGCAGATTCGCCTCCTCGTGCAACTCGAACAACTTCATCGATCGACAACGATCTTCCATTCAGTTCAACCATAGTCACCAAGAATAGAGGAGCTTGACCAACGTAGCCATGCAAAATCCTCGGAAAATGATGCAATAATCAAGTGAAACATTGGAATATCTGGTTGATATTTGATGAATCAATCAAATCTATAAATCATTGCACCCGATACAGCGGTAGCATTACCTATGAAAATCTAGCCTTCCAGGCTCAATTGCTATAGCAAAGAGGCGATCTTCATGGCTAAAGATCTTGATCCCATCGACTACAACATCGTGCGTATGCTTGCCGAGGACGCCCGAATCTCCTACGCAGAACTAGGTCGCAAGGTGGGCCTCTCTCCGTCCGCCGTAGCCGAACGAATCCACCAGCTCGAAGCCGACAAAGTCATCCTTGGCTACCGCGCCCTGCTTGACGAAAAAGCCTTCGGCTACCCGGTCATGGCGTTCATCCGCCTCACCTGCGACAACACGCACTACCGTCCGTTTCTAAAGTTCCTCCCCACCATCGACGCCGTGCAGGAGTGCCATCACATCACAGGCGGAGAAGCCTTCCTCATCAAAGTCAGGCTCTCGTCCATCGACCAGCTCGAGCCGCTCATCGAACGCCTTCTCCCCTACGGAATGCCCACCACCAGCATGGTTCTCTCGACACCCGTCTATCGGCAACAAGAAGCCTGGCTCCTAAGACACGCAGACTTCCCCTCACGCCCCAGAAAAAAGTAGACGAGCAAAAATTATTCCGAAGTAAGCGCCTTCAAATACAAATACTCGAACTCAACTCCGGTATAAAAATCGACGACACGAATACGTTCATCCCGCCCATGCGCACGAACATCGTCGCGGTCCACTCCCATACCCGAGAACCCATAACTCGGAATCCCCGCATTCATCGTGTACACACTATCGGAAGCACCAGTCTCCATCTCAGGAATCACCGGAAGCCCCGGCCACAGCATCTTCACCACTGCGTCGAGCGGCCGAAACACCACCGGATCCAGCGGCGGCGGCGCCATCGACTTTCGATCGGAGCCCTTTTCAAACACCTCGCCACTGTTGTCGACATACTGCACCTTCAGTGTCGGATCGGCAAAGATCCGAACCAACTCCTGCCGAATCTCCTCTTGCGAATGCCCAGGAAATATGCGGCAATTCACGTTCGCCACCGCGCTCCCCGGCAACGCATTCGGCGCGTGCCCAGCCGACATCATGGTCGCAACGCAGGTCGTATGCAGCAGCGAGTTATAGATCGCGTCCTTCGACAACCGCTGCGCAGCCTCTGCATTCGGCACCGCCCCCGACACAGCCTTCAGATCCACCGCCAGTTGCCCATCTTTCGTCTTCGCGCTACTCGCAAAGTAAGCGCGCGTCACCTCATTCGTCTCCAAAGGGAACTGCGCCTTCTCTAATCTCACCAACGCATCCGCAACCTGGTAGATCGCGTTATCTGGTCGAGGCAGGGAACTATGCCCACCCGGATTTGTCGCACTCACACGATAATCGGCATAAAGTTTTTCCGTTGCCTCAACCCCCATGCTCACAGCCCTGCCCTTCTCCAACTCAGGCCCTCCCGCATCGGGATTCAGCGCAAAAGCCGCGTCGACAAGCTCACGATGATTCTTCAGCAGCCAATCCACGCCATTCGACTTGCCTCCTTCTTCATCCGCAGTCAAAGCCAGAATGATGTCGCGATCAGGGACAAATCCCTCACGCTTCATCCTGATAAAGCTCTCAACCACCGCCGCATCGCTATCTTTCATGTCCTGCGTCCCGCGCCCGTAAAAATAGCCATCCTTTTCGACAAACTGAAAGGGATCGGTCGTCCAGTCCGAACGCTTCGCCTCGACCACATCGATATGCCCAATAATCAGCACCGGCTTCAGCGTCGAGCCCGCCCGCCCGCGATATCGCGCCACCATATTGCCCTTCCTGTCATTCGGCCCCATCACCACCACATCCGACTCCGAAAAACCGGCGTCGAGCAACCGCTTCCGCATCGCATCCGCCGCGACGGTCGTACTCCCAACCGAGTCCGTGGTGTTCGTCTCAATCAACTGTCGAAAGATGTCACGAGCGAGCGTCTTATCGGCATCAGGCAAACGCGTGGACTCGGCAAAGAGAGACGATGTCAAAGCAACGGAAATCAGGCAAGCGGCGATTGATCTCAAGGAAAGATCCTTCTCTATCGAATGTGAGGGGCAGTCATCTCATATTCGCACGAATGGCATCTGCAATCCTGAAAACATCCTCGATCTTTGCAGTCATGCGATTGCGTGTGTTCAATCTTCTGGACAACCCAGCCCTCTCACGCTTATTACTTTTAGACAACGATAGAACGATCCCCAGCACGCAGCGAGTTCGAATGAACCGGAGAAGTTTTTTAGTTGCAACAGGCGCGTCTCTCGCCAATGCGATCGTTCCACGAAGCAGTCGAGCGTTGGCGACCCCAGCACCAGCAACCCACGCCGACCTTCGCCTGCGCATCGAGGGCTGCACCTTGGACATCGGTCACGGCGTGCAGATATCAACCGTTGCATACAACGGCCAAATCCCAGGCCCCTTGCTTCGTCTGAAAAAGGGCAAACCCACCACCATCGACGTCACCAACGCTACAAAAAACGAAGATCTCGTCCACTGGCATGGCCTCACCACCGATTCGCTCAATGACGGCGCAGTCGAAGAAGGATCTCCATTAATCGCGCCCGGAGCAACGTTGCGCTATCACCTCACGCCCAATCCCTCCGGAACCCGCTGGTATCACACCCACGCCATGGCCATGGGAGATCTCTCCCTCGCCGCCTACACCGGCCAGTTCGGTTTTATTCTCATCGACGGCGAACCCGACCCAGGGCGCCACGACAAAGAAGTAAATCTCGCCATCCACCATTGGGGACCCCACTTCGTCCCCATGGTCGAAACCATGCGACAACAATCACAGAACATGCCGCAGACCTCCGGCTCCGACGTCGGCTACACCCACGCCACCATCAACGCGCACATGCTTGGCGCAGGCGTACCCATCCGCGTCAAACAAGGAGAGCGCGTCCTCTTCCGTCTCCTCAACGCCAGCGCAACCGAGAATGTAGTTCTCGCCCTTCCGGGCCACACCTTCCGAGTCATCGCGATGGACGGCAACCCAGTCCCGAACCCCACCGCCGTTGACGTCCTGTCCCTCGCCGTCGCAGAGCGCGTAGACGCGATCGTCGAGATGAACGCTCCCGGCGTCTGGGTTCTCGGCTCGACATTGAAAGAGAGCCGCGACATCGGCTTGGGAGTCGTCATCGAGTATGCCGGCAACTCAGGCGACCCGGTATGGCGCGACCCACAACCCACCGAGTGGGATTACACTCGCTTCGCCGCCAACAATCCCGTCCCGGACCCAGAGGAGACCTTCACCCTCACCTTCCGCGATGCGGGCGCACTCAACGGCTCTCAATTCGACACCTGGACCATCAACGGCGATGCGTGGCCCAACGTCAAACCCCTCAAAGTCAAACGTGGCAAGCGCTACCGCATGATCTTCCGCAACGCAAGCGGCGACCAACACCCCATCCACCTGCACCGCCACAGCTTCGAGGTCACCCGCATCGAAGATCAACACCTAAGCGGACTCATCAAGGACACGGTCAACGTAATGCCACTTCAAACCGTTGCCGTAGACTTCACTGCAGACAACCCAGGCGACTCACTTCTCCACTGTCACCAGCAACTCCACATGGACTACGGCTTCATGCAAATCATCAAGTACGCGGACTAGCTCATGGGCCAAGCGAAAAGCGCGAAGACGCAAGCACATGGTGGTGCCATAGACAGGCGCGCCCCCGCTCTCATTGCTGGCCTCTTAGCATTAAGCCTCATCGACCCCGGCCACACTGTTCCCGCAGCCACCGCACAGGCGAAACACGCTGCGACCCAGACGGACTGGCCAGTCTACGGCGGCCAGAGCGCAGACGATCGTTACTCCGCACTCCACCAGATCGACCGCACTAACGTCCACAAACTCAAAGTTGCATGGACCTTCGACACCAAAGAGGCCGGCGGACTACAGACCAATCCGCTCATCGTCGGCCGAGTTCTCTTCGGCTTCACCCCCACACAAAAAGTCATCGCACTCGACGCTGCCACGGGAAAAAACCTCTGGACGTTCAGCACCGGAACCCCCGGTCTCCAACCCACCCGTGGCCTCAGCTATTGGACCGACGGCAAGCAAAGCATCCTCTTCGCTGGCCTACTCACGAATCTCTACGCGCTCGATCCTGCAACCGGAAAACTAATCTCGAGCTTCGGTGACGACGGAAAGATCGACCTCCGCAAAGATCTCAACGAAAAAGAGGTTACTCAATCCTTTGCCGCGCTCACCACTCCCGGCCTCATCTACAAGGACATGATCATCGTCGGCTTCCGCGCGCCCGAGACTGAGCCTGCGCTGCACGGCAACATCCGCGCCTACGACGTCCGTACCGGTAAGCTTCGCTGGATCTTCCACACCATTCCTCTTCCCGGCGAACCCGGCTACGAGACTTGGCCCAAAGACGCATGGAAGGTCACCGGCTCCGCCAACAACTGGGCCGGCATGGCCCTCGACGAAAAGCGCGGCATCGTCTACGTCCCCACCGGCTCCGCCGTCAACGACTTCTACGGCTTCGACCGCATCGGCGACGACCTCTACGCCAACACCCTCCTCGCACTCGACGCCAACACCGGACAACGCCTCTGGCACTTCCAGGGCGTCCATCACGACATATGGGACCGCGACTTCCCATCGCCACCGTCTCTCGTCACCGTCCGCTCTCACGGCAAACAAGTAGACGCCATAGCCCAAACCACCAAGCAGGGCTACCTCTTCCTCTTCGACCGCACCACCGGGAAACCCCTCTTTCCCATTGAAGAAAAGCCGTTCCCCGCATCCACCGCCCCCGGCGAAAGAGCCTCTCCCACGCAACCTGTACCATCCATCCCCGCACCCTACGCCCGCCAACTCCTCACCGCCGACATGCTCACCACCCGCACCCCCGAAGCACACACGTGGGCATCCGAGCAGTTCAATTCCTTCATCAGCAACGGCCTCTTCGTCCCCTTCACCGTCGACAAGCAAACCGTAGTCTTCCCCGGCTTCGACGGCGGCGCCGAGTGGGGCGGCTCAGCCGTCGACATCAAAACCGGCGTCATCTACATCAACGCCAACGACATCGTCTGGACCGGCGGCCTCACCGAAAACAAACCAGGAGGCAGCCTCGGCGCCAACGTCTATCAAAGCCAATGCTCCATCTGCCACGGAGGCGACCGCAAAGGCAATCCTCCCGCCTTCCCCTCGCTGATCGACGAACAGAAGCGCCTCTCCGACGCCCAGATCACCGAGATCATCCATAACGGCAAGGGCCGCATGCCCTCCTTCCCCAACGTCGAAGCCGCCCGCCTCACCGCCGTCCTCGAATACCTCAAAACCGGCGACATCGCCGGATCAGCAACCCCCACACCAAAATCCGTCAACCGCAACGAAATCGCCGGCGCAAAGATCTACGACAAAAACTGCGCCATCTGCCACGGCGACGACCTCCTCGGCGCACCCTCCAACTATCCCGGCCTCCTCGGCGTCCGCCTCCGCCTCACCGACCAGCAGATCCTCGCCAACATCCACAACGGCAAAGGCCGCATGCCGTCCTTCCACAAACTCACCGACGCCGACACCGCCTCCCTCCTTCGCTTCCTCGGCGACGGCGCCTCCCCCATGGTCGAATCCGCCGTCACCTCCAATAACTCCTCCAAAAAAGAAGTAGAGTCCGCCCTGGCCCCGCCCGGCGGCCTCGCCAAATACCGCTTCACCGGTTACCGCAAATTCCTCGATCCCGACGGCTACCCCGCCGTCCAGCCACCCTGGGGCACCCTCAACGCCATCGACCTCAACACCGGCAAATATCTCTGGAAGATCCCCCTGGGCAACTATCCCGAGCTAGCCGCCAAAGGCCTCGCAAATACCGGCACCGAAAACTACGGCGGCCCCATCGTCACCGCCGGCGGCATCGTCTTCATCGCCGCCACCAACTTCGATCACACCATCCGCGCCTTCGACAGCCGCACCGGCGCCCTCCTCTGGCAAGGCGACCTCCCCTACGCAGGCAACGCCACCCCCGCCACCTACATGGTCGACGGCCGCCAGTACGTCGTCATCGCCACCAGCAACGCCCGTAACCCCAAAGGCCCACAGGGAGCAGCCTACGTAGCCTTCGCGTTACCCTAACCAAAGCAGCGCACCAAGTAGCAAAGAAGGGAACCACACCACCGTGAATATGCAGATCAGGACACGCCTCGGCGCAATGATGTTCCTCGAGTACTTCATCTGGGGAGCCTGGTACGTCACCGTCGGCACCTGGCTCGCCTCCTCCCTCCACTTCACCGGCCAGCAGATCGGCCTGGCCGCAGGCACCACCGCCGTCGGCGCCATGATCGCCCCCTTCTTCGTCGGCCTCATCGCCGACAAGCTCTTTGCTACCCAACGCGTCCTCGCCGCACTCCATCTCCTCGGCGGAATCCTCCTCTTCCTCGCCTCGCAACAAATCGCCTTCAACAAAATCTACCCACTCCTCCTCCTCTACTGCCTCTGCTTCATGCCCACCCTGGCCCTCACCAACTCCCTGGCCTTCCGCCAAATGTCCGACCCCAAGCTAGAGTTCGGCCCCATCCGCGTCCTCGGCACCGCTGGCTGGATCGCCGCCGGCCTCTTAGTCGGAACCTTGCGCCTGGAAGCCACCGCCCGCCCCTTGCAACTCGCCGCAACCCTCTCTGTCGTGATGGCCCTCTACTGCCTCACCCTCCCCGACACGCCACCCCTAGCCCGCGAAGGCCGCTTCTCCATCTCCAGCATCTTCCCCCGCGAAGCCATCGCCCTCCTCCGCGAACGCTCCATGGCCGTCTTCGCCATCGCTTCCTTCCTCATCTGCATTCCGCTGCAGTTCTACTACGCCTTCACCAACCTCTTCCTCAACGAATCAGGCGTCCACAACGCCGCAGGCAAGATGACCGGCGGACAGATGTCCGAACTCTTCTGCATGCTTCTCATCCCCTGGTTCTTCCGTCGCCTGGGCGTTAAGTACATGCTCGTAGCGGGCATGTCTGCCTGGGTCCTCCGCTATCTTCTCTTCGCCTTCGGCAACGCCGACAGCAAAGTCTGGATGTTCTGGCTCGGCATCCTTCTTCATGGCATCTGTTACGACTTCTTCTTCGTCACCGGCCAGATCTACATCGACCGCAAAGCCTCCGCAGCGTTACGCGCCGCCGCGCAGGGCCTCATCACCTTCATCACCTACGGAGCAGGCATGTTTGTAGGTTCATGGCTCTCAGGAGCAGTCGTAGAGCGCTACACCACAACATCGGCAACGGGAGCGCCCATTCACTCGTGGCAATCCATCTGGATCGTCGCCGCATCCGCCTCAGCGGCAGTCCTGGTTCTGTTCCTGATCACCTTCACCGACAAAGAAAGATCACAAGTCACCGCAGTCGAAAGCGCCGGAGCCATCCCGCAGGAATCACCGCTATAACTCCGAAGCGACCAACGGGAGCCCCACGCGAAGCGGTACACAAGTCACGAAGTGACCGCTCCACGCGTAGTGGGCCCGTCCGGCAGGACGCAATCCTCTAAGCCCACCAAGCCTCCACCGGAGCCTCCTTCAACAACACGCGCGAAAGCGTCGAGATCGCCGAAGACAACCCTTCATGCGTCGAAGCGAGAGCATCCTCATGCTCAATGCTCATCACGTAGTCATACCCAGCAAGTCGCAGCGCAGAAGCAATCCGCTTCCATTCCAACTCGCTATGCCCCCACCCAACCGAACGAAACAGCCACGACCGCTTCGCCATCTCACGATAGCTCTTCGTATCCAGCACGCCATTCACATCGCGCATCGCCCCATGGATCGCGACATCCTTCGCATGAAAGTGAAAGATAGCCTCACCCAGCGCAGCAATCGCCGCAGGAATATCGATCCCCTGCCACCAAAGATGACTCGGATCCAAATTGATTCCCACCGAATCGCCCACTGCCGCACGCAAGCGCAGCACAGTCTCCGGGTTATACACGCAGAATCCCGGATGAGCTTCCAGCGCAATCTTCACCCCTGAATCCCCCGCAACTTTAGCCGCACTCTTCCAGTAAGGAATCAGCCGCTCCTCCCACTGCCACGCCAGCGCATCGGCAAACTCGGGAGGCCAGGCCGCCGTAATCCAGTTCGGCGTCGCATCCTGAACCGACCCACCCGGGCAACCAGAAAATGTAACCACCACAGGAACATTTATCTGCTCCGCAAGCTTCACCGTCTTCCGAAGCACCTCATCATCGCGCTCCGCAATCTCTTTCTTCGGATGCACCGGGTTCCCATGGCACGACAGCGCGCTGATCGAAAGTCCCGCATCCTCCAGCTTCATCCGATACGCCCGTGCCGCCTCTTTACTCGCGAGCAGCGCATCCAAATCAAGATGACTGTTCCCGGGCCAACCCCCAGTGCCAATCTCCAGCGTTTCAATCTGCGGATACTTCTTCAACTCCACCAGCAGCGCATCCAGCGTCAACCCATTGAATATCGGTGTAAACAACCCTAACCGCATCGATCATCCCCTCTAAATTTAAGTCGTCATCCTGACCCTGAGCATAGCCGAAGGGGAAGGATCCCTGTATTTGCCGCTAGCTTTGCTGTTGCTGTTGCTTTTCTGGTTGTCATCCCCGAAGGGGATCTGCTTTTGCAGGCGCATTCAAAATCAAAAAACCATTAATGAACCGGCTTAACCTTCTCATGCAAATGCTTCTGCATCGACTCCAGCGTAAACCCCTTCGTCTCCGGATAAACCAGCAGCACCACCAAAAACTGCACCACCATCATTGCCGCAAAGAAAAAGAAGGGGATCGACTTTGAGTAACGCGCCAGCACCGGAAAGATACTCGCAATCAAAGCATTCGTAATCCAATGCGCCGACGAACCAAGGCTCTGCCCCTTCGAGCGCACGCTCGTCGGAAACACCTCGCTGATATAAACCCAGATCACCGCCCCCTGCGAAAACGCAAAGGAAACAATGTAAGCAATCAAAACCGCCAGCAACCACTGCTGATGCGATTGAGTCTGGAAGATCATCGCCGCTGCCAGAAGACAGATCCCGCAACCCACCGCTCCCACCAGCAGCAGCTTCTTGCGCCCAACCTTATCGATCAGCGAAACCCCAGCCAGCGTCGCCACCAGGTTCATCGCCCCAATCGCCACCGCCTGCAGATCGCTCGACACCTGACTGAACCCGGCACTCGCAAAGATATCGTTCAGGTAGTAAAGAATCGCATTGATCCCCGTCAGTTGATTAAACATCCCAATCGAAATCGCAAGAAAGATAGGCAGCCGATTCTGCGCAGAAAACAACTTGGTAGCAGACTCCAGCCGCTCCTGCCGAATCGACTCAATAATCTCCTGTACCTCGGCTTCAGAGTCGGGCGACCCCATCCGCTGCAACGTCAGCGTAGCCTCTGCAATTCGATTTTGCGTAATCAGCCACCTTGAGCTCTGCGGCACACTCAGCAGCATGATCAGGAAGAGCAGTGCCGGGACAAACGCCACGCCAATCTGCACCCTCCACTGAATCGGACCCTGTACAAAATGCGCCACAATCGCATTCGACATATATGCCAATAAAATTCCCACGACCACGTTGATCTGAAACAGACCCACCATCCGCCCACGCCACTTCGCCGGCGAAAGCTCCGCAATATAAACCGGCCCCAGCACCGACGAGCCTCCAATCCCCAGCCCACCCAGAAACCGGAAGAACAGAAAAGAAGTCCAGCTTCCTGCCAAAGCGCAACCCAGCGCCGAGATCACATACAGCACCGCCATCCAGCGCAGCGCTTTACGGCTGCCAATCTTCTGGCCCAATGCACCGCTGCCCATCGCCCCAATCACTGTTCCCCAAAGCGCGATCGAAACCGTAAATCCAAGATTTGCCGGCGACAGTTGGTACTTATCAGTCAGAGCATGAGTAATTCCCGCGATCACTGCCGTGTCAAAGCCAAACAGCAGACCGCCAAGCGCACCTGTGATAGCGCTCTTGGCGAGAAGTGCAACAGAGCTGGATTTTGTGGTCGTCATATGGGCAATGCCTATCCTAGCCTCTAAAACCCAAAAACGACTAAGGCCATCAGCCCAAACTTTCACCGTCGAAAAATAATCAAGAAATCTTCACCAAATTTGGCGTATGAGTTATACCCGCTTCGCTACAATTAAATTAGAGATAAAAATTAGGGCTGCCTGCGGCGCAAGCTGCGGCAGCCTTCGTCTTTAACCTGTCCACAACGGACCACAAACGCGCCACGAAAGGACCACAGTCAACCACATCCATGCAAGCTTCATTCTGGCGAACTGGGACACTTACCAAGCATTCTGTTCTGCGTAACCTGAACAAAACAAGTATTTTGTGCGTAAATCATTTGGATACAATATTTTAGCGACACCTGGCCCGGCTAAATCATTGTATCCATTGGGTTTGCTGACAAAATACCCCCCGGCGGTAAGGGGGGAGGGGTAACACCCAGCACGAAAGTCCAAAAATGGCGATTCGGGGCGAATCACTGTTTAGAAGAAACTTCCTGCTAGGTCAGGAAGAAACATGTAACGTTATTGATTGAAATTCGCTCACATCCTGCTACCCTTATAGCTAATGGCGAAATATCGCCTTATGAAAGTAGGACGCATCATGGCAAACGGAACAGTTAAGTGGTTCAACGACGCAAAAGGTTTTGGCTTCATCACCCCGGAAGACGGTGGAGAGGATCTCTTCGCGCATTACTCTGCAATCAACTCCAGTGGCTTCAAGTCTCTCCAGGAAGGTCAGCGCGTAACGTTTGACATCACTACTGGCCCCAAGGGCAAGCAGGCTGCGAACATCCAGCCCGCCTAACTTAACCCGACATCTCCCGCGATAAGCTGCACCACAAATAGCGCAGTCTCGCGGCTAATAACAGTGAAGAAGGGTTGCAAAGAAGCGCCTCGGCGTGGATTTGTGACCCTCCGCACTTTGAGCACCACGCCGACCTCATACCAACCAACCGCCATGCAACTATCGAGTGATTCAGTACCTACTTGGTAACTGCTAAGTTACCTCCACTGCGATCCAGCAGGAGGTTACCCATGACTCCCCTCAAGCAAGCCTCCCTCCTTTTCGTCCTGGTCCCAACTCTCACCTTTGCCGCCAGCGTTCCCAAAACCATCCTCCCCGACAACGTAATTACCTGCCAACCGAATGCCAACTGCTTCGGCAAGATGCTCTACGGCCGCAACTACAGTGTCATCAACACTCCGCGCTTCACCGTCATGGTCGCCATATCTCGCGAAGGCCCCTACACCCGAGCCGACGTCAGCATCGCCAACAACACCGTTCTACCCCAAAGCCTCACACCCGAAGACTTCCGTGTCGAAGTGCTTACCCCCAAGCCAAAGATCCTCCTCTACGTCCCTCCAAGCAACCTGAAGGATCTCCCCACGACACCAGCCCCGGCCCCGCAACCTCAGACCTCCCCCACTCCCCCCATCGCGTCCTCGTTCCTCTCCCAACAACCTTCCAAATCACCCACCTCTGATCCAGCGCAGAATCCCGAAGTTGGAGATGTCGACTCCGACGCAAAGAAGATGGCCTTACAACAAGATGCAGAGAAGGCCGCAAGCGACCATCCTCTTCAAGCAACTTCTCTCCCCCCCAACGAAGTAACCCGGGGTCGCGTTTATTTTGAGAGCGACAAGCACGCAAGACTTGTAAATGTCGTGCTGCCCATTGCAGGTCTAGTATTTGAGTTCCCTTACAGCATGAGATAACCACAACCAGGCCTACTTTTCGGTCTCATGGAATGTCATTCCCGGGGTCATGCGGGCTCTTGGTGGTGGTCGTCGGGCTATCATCGTCCCATGACTGCTGAAGCCCGCGCAAAAAATATAAAGGTTCTCATCTTCGATGTAGATGGAGTCCTTACAGACGGCCAGATCTTTGTCATTCCAAACTCTCAAGGCCACGGGACCGAAGCAAAAGGTTTCTCCGCACACGACGGACTCGGTATCTCCCTGGGTCGTCTCGGCGGCCTCCGCATTGGCATCATCACCAAACGCCAATCCCAGACCGTGGCCATTCGCGCCACTGATCTTAAGCTGGAGTTCATCTACCAGGGCCAATCTCACAAGATGATCGCCATTGGAGAGATTCTTGAGAAGACCGGCTACACTCTCGACCAATTAGCCTATGTGGGCGACGACATCGTTGACCTTCCCGTCCTACGTCAATGTGGGCTAGCCATCGCCACAGCCAATGCACGACAGCAGGTTAAATCCGTAGCCCATTTCGTCACGCCGAACCCCGGCGGGTTTGGGGGCGCCCGCGATGCAATCGACTTCATCCTCTCCGCCCAAGGAACGCTCGAAAAAGTAATTGAGCAATACCTCGACCAATCGAACACTTCTGCGGCCGCCTCTGATGTTGGAACCGGCAACCTGTAGATAACAATTGCAGCGAAGAAAGAACGAACAAAACCGAGATACAATCAGCGAATGTCATGGGAAGTCCCTGAATCACTCGCTTGGGCGCATCCCGTCACCGCCGAGTGGTTTCTCTCCAAATATGGCAGCTCCACCGAACCCCAGACCTTCGGCTGGCCAAGTATCCTTGCGGGCCAGGCCACTCTTATCTCAGCGCCCACTGGCTCAGGAAAAACCCTCGCAGCGTTTTTGGTCTGCATTGACCAGCTATTGCGACAATCTCTCTCAGGTCAACTTGAGTCCTGCACTCAAGTTGTTTACGTTAGTCCCCTCAAAGCCCTATCCAACGACATTCGGAAAAATCTCGATGCACCACTAGCAGAGATCCAACAACTTGCAATGGAGCGTGGCTATCTCTGCCCCGAGATCCGCACAGGAGTCCGCACGGGCGACACCCTCCCCAAAGAGCGTGCCGCCATGCTCCGCAACCCACCTCACATCCTCGTCACTACTCCCGAGTCTCTGTATATCCTCCTCACGGCCGGCAAGAGCAGGGAAAATCTACGCCGTGTCCGCACTGTCATTGTCGACGAGATCCACGCTGTAGCGGACGACAAACGCGGTGCCCATCTCGCTCTTACCCTAGAGCGCCTAGACGCTCTTGTGACGGGCGAAAACCGCTTCAGCCCAGGTTACTTCCTCACCGGTCTTGCTACTCCGCCGCAAAGAATCGGCCTCTCCGCCACGCAAAATCCTGTCGAACTCGTTGCCAACTTCCTCACTGGCATCCACGAAGACCGCAGGCCGGCGACTATCGTCCAAGTTGGCCAGCGTCGCGAGCTCGACATTGCCATCGAGGTCCCAAGCGACGAACTCAGCTCTGTCACCAGCAGCAATATGTGGACCGAGATCTTCGACAAGCTTGCCGCTCATGCTCAGAATCATCGCTCAACCCTGGTCTTTGTCAACACGCGCCGCCTGGTCGAAAAGATCGCCTTCGAACTCGCCGCGCGCCTTGGTCCCGAACACGTAGCCGCACATCACGGCTCGCTCTCCCGCACCCTGCGCCTCGATGCCGAGCAGCGTCTCAAGAATGGTGAAATTCAAATTCTCATCGCCACTGCGTCCCTCGAACTCGGCATCGACATCGGCGACATCGACCTTGTCTGCCAGATCAGCACAACACGGGCAGTAGCCGTGGCCATGCAGAGAGTCGGCCGTGCCGGTCACTGGCGCGGAGCCATTCCGAAGGGCCGCTTCTTCGCCACCACCCGTGATGATCTCCTCGAACAGGCCGCCCTCGTCAGAAAGATGCGCGCCGGAGAACTGGATAAGTTACAAATTCCTCCTCAGCCCGCCGACGTCCTCATGCAGCAGATAGTTGCTGCCTGTGGGGCCGAATCCTGGGAAGAAGACGCACTCTTCAACGTCTTCCGCCGTGCCTATCCGTACCGCAATCTCACCCGCGAAGTCTTCGATGATCTCCTTACCCTTCTTACCGAAGGCATCGAATCAAGTCGCGGCCGCTACGGAGCGTATCTTCTTCGTGATGGCGTCCAGCACCATCTCCATCCCCGCCGTGGCGCCCGCATGATCGCAATTGCCAACGGAGGTGCGATTCCCGACACAGCTCTCTACAGCGTCATCCTCCAGCCCGAGGGCGTACAGATCGCGACTCTCGACGAGCACTTCGCCGTCGACTCCAGTCCAGGCGACGTCATCCTCCTCGGCACTTCCAGTTGGCGGATTCAGCGCGTCGAAGCCGCCGGCCGCGTCCTCGTGGAAGACGCCCATGGCGCCCCTCCTACCTTGCCCTTCTGGGAAGGCGAAGCCCCTCAGCGCACTGCTATCCTCTCTGACGGCGTCGGTGAGCTCCGCGAACAGATCTCCGCGCTCACTCCCAACGTCATCCCCGGTTATATCTCTCCCGCACAACCCGAAGTCGCCGCTGCCACTGCGTGGCTCATGCAGGAGTGCGGCGTCTGCGCCAGCGGAGCCCAACAGCTCATCGCGTACATCGTCACCGGTCGTGCTGCTCTTGGTGCCGTACCCTCCAAAACCACCATCATCGCCGAGCGCTTCTTCGATGACGGTGGCGGGATGCAGCTCATTCTTCATGTTCCTTTTGGCGGCCGTATCAATAAAGCCTGGGGTCTCGCATTACGCAAACGCTTCTGCCGCGGCTTCAACTTCGAGTTGCAGGCCGCTGCCACCGACAACGGCATCAACATCTCCCTCGCCGAGCAGCACAGCTTCCCCCTTGCCGACGTCTTCCAGTTCCTCACCGAACACACCGCCAAAGAGCTGTTGGAACAAGCGTCTATTGCTTCCCCGATCTTCAAAAACCGCTGGCGTTGGGCTGCGGGTCGCAGTCTACAACTACTCCGCTTTTCAAAAGGCAAACGCATAGCCCCACAGATTCAACGCACTCGCTCTGAAGATCTCATGGCCTCTGTCTTCCCTCAGGCTGCTGCCTGCTTCGAAACGATTGTCGGTGACATCCAAATTCCCAATCACCCACTCGTCAACGAGGTCATGCAGGACGTCCTTCAGGAAGCGATGGATCTCGAAGGGCTCATTGATGTTCTTCGCAGGATAAAAGAAGGCTCCATCCGTTGCCTGGCGGTTGATACCCCAACTCCCTCGCCGTTTGCCCATGAACTTCTGAATGCTAATCCCTACGCTTATCTAGACGAAGCCGGTCTCGAAGAACGCCGAGCTCGGGCCACCTCACTTGGTCGAAACCGCTCGGACCAACCCGGGAAGGTGGATCCTGTTGCCATTGCCGCTATCCGCAAAGAGATATGGCCCGATCTCCGCGACGAACATGAGCTCCATGACCTTCTGCACTCTCTGATCGTCCTCCCCTTGCACATACTGGACTCCGCCGAAGTCCGCAACTGGCATCTCTTTTACGATCGCCTCGTTCGCACAGGTCGCGCGCAGACGATCGACTGCGCAGGAAGCCAGGTCTGGGTAGCTACCGAGCGACTTCCCTGGGTGGCCGTCTTGTGGCGAACAGTGTTTGATGATGAGCCAAAATCAGTTACAAAAGAGGAGTCCCTCCAAAAGGTGGTACAGGGATGGTTGCAGATTACGGGACCCACTACCTCTAACTCTCTTGCCCGCACCATAAACCTCGAACCTGCCGGTATCTTCCAAGCCTTCCTCACGATGGAGACGCAAGGTCTTCTCATTCGCGGAACGTTTGAGTCGCCACCGGCAGATTCGACAGAAGGAGTTGCAGACCACGATATTGAGTGGTGCGAACGCCGCGTTCTTCAACGCATTCACCGACGAACCGTTGCCACACTCCGCAAGCAGATCGAGCCAGTCACTCCGACTGTCTATATGCGCTGGTTGCTCACTTGGCAACATCTAGCCCCTCAAACTCAACTCACAGGCGAAGAGGGCGTCTTCGAAGCTCTTCGGCAACTTGAGGGATTTGAAGCTCCTGCCATCGAGTGGGAGCGTGCCCTTCTTCCCTCCCGCGTAGCCAACTACGACCCTCGCTGGCTAGACTCGCTGTGTCTTTCAGGAGCCGTGGGCTGGGGCCGGATTTCGCCTCATCCAGCTTGGTCTAAAGGCGACGGCTCCTCTCCGCGACGAGTTATACCCACCAATGCTGCACCCATCACCTTCTACATCCGCGAGACTGCGGACTGGCTCCCATACGCTCTCGCTGATCAGGGTGTTGAAGAAGACAAGCTAGCCGTTGCCCTCAGTCCGGCGGCTCTACAACTCCGAATACTCCTCGAGCAACGCGGTGCCTGCTTTGCCAACGACATTCAGCGCATTGCTAACCTCACTCGGCAACAAACTCAGCATGCTTTATGGGAGCTCGGCACGGCAGGCGTCGCAGCCGCTGACGGTTTCGATCAGCTTCGCGCCTGCATGGATCCTCGCCGCAAATCCATTGCGATCGAAGCCCCTGGCAAACGTAACGCGCGTAGTTCCGTTGGTAGATGGTCTTTGCTTCGCGAGGGAATCCGGACCGCCCCGACGGCAATCGAGATGGCCCGCGATACCGAAACCGCCCTTGAATCCTTCGCCCGCCAACTCCTCAACCGTTATGGCGTGCTTTTCCGCGACCTTCTTTTCGGTGAATCCAACTCTCCCAAGTGGCGCGATCTCCTCAATATGCTCCGGCGCCTCGAGGCCCGTGGCGAGGTCAGAGGCGGTCGATTCGTCTCTGGCTTCTGCGGCGAGCAATATGCCCTTTCCGCTGCTGTCGAATCCCTCCGCGCTGCACGCACACGCGAATGCAGCGCAATTATTGCCGTTTCCGCGGCCGACCCTATGAACCTGGTCGGTGTTGTCGTACCAGGCGATCGTATCCCCGCTGTTCCGGGCAGACAGCTTTTCTATTGCAACGGCAAGCTGTATACAGAGGGTGATCGCCAAATCGACGATCTTTCCAGCGACGCCCAAGCCAATTCGCCGCCGGGCCTATCTCATCTACCCTTCACGTTAGCTGGGCGAGTACCGGCTCAACCATGATCATTGCGGAGACGTTGAAACGGGGCCATGCTCTGCATTCCATAGCGGCTGTCCCGCCACGATGTGGTCGACCCTTATTCCAGGAAACAACTCCCGCAAATCTTTGGCACAGCGCTCCATTCCAGGCTCCTCAGATACCTGGTGTCCCAGCAAAATCAGCGCCTTAGGCCTACCCTCCGCTGCTGCATCCCGAACGTACTCGACCGTCTCCCATTCGCTTGCCTCCCCGGCGATCAACACTTCGACCGCTGGCTGACGCAGAGCGGAAACCTGCTTCTCTAATCCGGATGATCCCGGAAGGAATGCCACGTGGGATATAGGAAGGTTGGGATCCCCTTCGACACGTAGTGTTTGAATGTGAAGTTTCGATTGCAGTGATCTGGATAGCTCCAACAGTGTCACCTGAGGAATGGTTACAAAATATTGCCCACGGGGCCCAGGCGGATGCGGATACTTATCCCAGCCGAGTTCCTCGTACATTCCCTGTAAGATGTGGTCGGTTGTATCAGCGTGAATCTCATCATGGAGCCGAAACACCACCAGATGGTGTTGTTCAATGAACGCCAACTTCTCTTTGTAAACCGGATCATCGGTAAAGAACTTCGTATCATCGAGGTGGTTATAGAAGGTGGGCTCATGCGTGATGATCAAGTTATCCCCACGGCGGACCGCCTCCAGTAAAACCTCCATCGTGTCGAGGAAGGTTGTAGCGATGCCGGTGACGAGTGTATTTGGATCGCCCGCCTTGACGGTATCAACTGTGTTGGGCGGGGGCATTGCGGCGTAACGGTGCTGGATGAGATTGATCGCTTCACCTGCGCGAAGTGTTTGCGCACGCGATGATATCGAAACAAGTATCAACAACGGTAGAAGGATTCGCATCGGCATCATCGTGAGGGAGTAACTGAGATCGCTCGACAATTCTATCGTCGAGCACCGATCTTGCGTCGTCGAATGTCGTGGTAGCCGAGTCCGCCGATGGTTTGATCCGCAAGGAAGACAATTTCATGCCGAACCAACTAGGTTTGACGGCGATAGAAAAGACCGGCCGTAAAGAAGACAATAGCGACCATGAGAGCGAGGCGGGCATGGAGGATGTTATGCAAACGCAAGCTGAGGAGGCCATCCGCAAGCCATGCGGCGAAGCCCAGAAACCATATCCACGCTGTCTTTTGGAACATCCGCATTCATCCATGCTCCAGTGAGAAGTTTCAGTCAAGCTTGAACAGGCGCGGTTCGCTGGCCTTGTTCTACACTAAGTAATAGAGACTCACCTAGGAGAAATACGTTGTCACAACGCACATTCAGCATCATCAAGCCGGACGCCGTTCGTAAGGGCTACTCCGCAGCAATCCTGGCCGAGATTGAAAAGGCAGGGTTTAAGATTGTTTCGATCAAACGGCTTTCCATTTCGAAAGCGCAGGCTGAAGGGTTCTATTACGTTCACGCGTCGCGTCCGTTCTTCGGTGAACTGACCGAATTCATGTCGAGCGGCCCCATATTTCCGATGGTGCTTGAGAAGGATAACGCGATTGCCGATCTACGCAAGTTGATGGGTGCGACCAACCCGGCCCAGGCAGATGAGGGGACGATTCGCAAGAAGTTTGCATCGTCGATTGGAGAGAACGCTATCCATGGTTCAGACGCCGAGGATACAGCTGCGTTTGAGATCGGGTACTTCTTTGCCGGTTACGAACTGAAATAATTCGATTCATTGATAAAGTTCAGCGGCGGTAGTGCGATCGGAGGTTTGGTCCGCTATCCGCCCCGAATTTTTTCAGAAGCGAGGCGTTTGGCTCTTGGCAGCGACGATTAGCAGGGAGAAATTTGATGTTAGCTGCACCTCCGAAGTTGAAGTTACCGAAGGGGCCCTTCAAGGCCTATCTGTTCGATTGCGATGGAACGATTGTTGACTCGATGCCGCTGCATTACATCGCATGGAAAAGGATTTTGGCGGAATGGAATTGTGAGTTTGGAGAAGAGACGTTCTATGCGTGGGGTGGAATGCCGGTATCCGAAATTATCTCTGCTCTGAACGTACGCGATGGTTTGTCCATGCCCGCGGAAGAAGTGGCAAAACGGAAAGAGGCTCTGTACTTCGAGATTCTTCCTGAGCTGAAAGCAGTACCGGAAGTGCTCGAACATATCGAGTTTAGCCACGGGCAAATCCCATTTGCGGTGGTATCAGGTAGTACAAGGGATTCTGTGACATCTTCGCTGGGGGTGCTGGATCTTCTGGACAAATTCGAAACGTTGGTGTGTGCGGGGGATTACACAAGGAGCAAACCCGATCCAGAGCCTTTTTTGATTGCAGCGAAGCGGCTGGGAGTGCGTCCCGAAGACTGTCTGGTTTTTGAAGATACGGAGATGGGAATTCAGGCAGCGACGGCGGCCGGGATGGCCTCGGTGAAGATATTACAGCCATGGGAGCGGGAGAAAATTTTGGTACATCGCTTGGCAATCGATTAGACACGCTCAGAGCTCTTTGCGGAAATTGATGCATCGATCGACTATTTCGAACCCTAGAGCTTCATGGGCGTTCTTTGAGCTTGCGTGGTCGATCCACGTATCAGAGGCCATTTCTTTGCACCCATGATTACGTGCCCAACTCTCAGCCGCACGCATCAAGGCCTTGCCGATACCCTGACCTCTGAATTGCTCATAAACAAACCAACCTTCAACGAAACCTACGGGTTGGGCCGGGTCGCAGCCGTCGGCGTGTGAACGCAAGCCTACCTGAAGGAAACCGTTGGGTGTCCCTTCCCCTCGATAGGAAATCAGAATCATTGCCGGCAGAGTGCCGTACATTCCGGAGGTGAGCACGCGGCCTATTTCCTGACGATGTTCTTCGATGGACGCCTCTGGCCAAAGTAGCGCACACATTTTTGCGATCTCATCTTGATGTGAGATTTGCGCCTGCCGAATAATGAGGCTTGAGTCTGTGCGTGAAGTGCGAGTTGACTCAAATCGCCGATTTTGCCTGGTCATGACCCTCCTTTCCATTACTTTTGACGCTCAAATGCTATCGCTGTTTCGTACGAGCAGTGGTTCACGTATAGTGGCGAGGGCTACCGAAGCGAAGAAAATTTTGCTTCAGAACAGACCGAATACCGCCCGGAGGCGGAAAAGCGTATGGGGGAGAATGACGATGAGATGGCTGAGGATTATGCTGCTTAGCATGACAACTGCGATGGCAGCACATGGCTCCGTGACTAAAACTGCATTTGGAACCGCACCGGACGGTACAGCAGTCGAACTCTATACGTTAAAAAGCGAAGGAATTGAGGCGAAAGTTACGACGTTTGGGGCACGCGTAGTTTCGATCAAGACACCGGATCGCGACGGAAAGATTGCCGATGTAGTGTTGGGATATAACTCTTTGGATGGCTACCTCGCAGATAAATCCACGTACTTTGGCGCGGTTGTCGGGCGGTACGGCAACCGCATTGCGTTCGGAAAATTTTCTCTTGATGGTCATCAATATCAGATTCCAACGAACAATGGCGCCAACTCCCTGCATGGGGGCACGGTAGGCTTCGACCGCATGGTTTGGCAAGCGCGGGCCATCGCAGATGGAGTCGAGATGACATTGGTAAGTAAGGACGGTGATCAGGGCTACCCAGGGACGCTCACCGTGCACGTCCGCTACACAGTTCATCACGGTGCGTTGCGCATCGACTACAGTTCCTCAACAGATAAGGACACAGTCCTCAATCTAACGAATCACTCCTACTTCAACTTGTCAGGTGATGCGAAGAACACGATTCTTGACGAAGAGGTGATGATTCCAGCTGATCAGTACACGCCAGTAGATTCGGGGCAGATTCCCACTGGAACCCTGGCTTCAGTAGAGGGTACACCATTTGATTTTCGTAAACCGACCGTGATTGGAACCAGAATTCACGATGACAATGAACAGTTAAAGATTGGCGGCGGGTATGATCACAATTGGGTTCTCCGTGGCAGTAACGGAGAGGTAAAGACTGCAGGCCGGGTTTACGATCCAGTGAGCGGGCGCGTTTTGACCGTGACGACGACCGAGCCGGGTGTGCAGTTCTACACGGGCAACTCCCTTGATGGGACGCCGTATGGGAGTGCGCAAGAAAGTCATGCGAAAAACACCGGGCTATGTTTGGAAACGCAGCACTTTCCGGATTCACCAAACCATCCTGCTTTTCCATCGACCGAGTTGAAGCCTGGCGAAGTGCGGCACAGCACCACTACCTTCATCTTCTCGACTCACGCGAAGTAGCCGGTCATAAACGACGCGGCTTCTTCCTCAGCCGCCCAGGGAATTCTTTCGATGAATAAAGTTGTCCAAACTGCATACGAAGCAGTCGCGGATATCGCTTCCGGTTCGACAGTGATGCTTGGAGGTTTCGGGCTTTGCGGGATTCCCGAGAATCTGATTGCCGCGCTAGTGGAACGCCGCGTGACCGGGCTACATACGATCAGCAACAATATGGGCGTCGACGGCTTCGGTATGGGACTGATGCTGGAAGCCGGGATGATTGCTTCACACGTCGGAAGCTATGTGGGCGAAAACCGACGGTTGGAGGCTCTGGTATTGAAAAACGAGCTTAATCTCACGCTGATTCCACAGGGAACGCTGGCGGAACGAATTCGCGCGGGTGGTGCCGGAATCCCGGCGTTTTATGTGCCGACCGGATTGGGAACAGTGGTGGCCGAAGGGAAGGAAACGCGAAAAATCGGAGATCGGACTTACGTGCTAGAGCACTCACTGAACGCGGACGTGGCGTTGATCAAAGCGTGGAAGGGCGACCGATTGGGAAACCTGGTGTATCGGAAGACGGCGAGAAACTTCAAT
>CAZZZG010000055.1:0-27098 GCA_964658525.1 uncultured Edaphobacter sp. | reverse complement strand
GCATGATGACGAAGACGAAGAAGACCATGATGGCGCCGGAGTAGACGATGACCTGTGAGGCGGCGAGGAACTCAGCTCCGAGCGACCAGTAGAGGACGGCGAGCGACATCATGACGACGACCAGCGAGAGAGCGCTGTTGATGGGGTGACGCTGCAGAAGGAGATTGATTGCTCCCGCTGCGGCCAGCCCGCCAAAGATGAGAAAGAGTGCCAGTTGCATGATGTTCCGCGATTCCTTTTTGGATCTCTTGAATCGTTTGAGACGCTTGAAACGGAGCAGACGGCGTTAGGGGCTATCTGCTGATTGTAAAACAGCTTGTTGCTACTTTCGGTGAAGCTAACTGCGTAAAGCAATGACCAGGCTGGTGACGACGATATTGGCCATGGCTAGCGGCAGGAGAAACTTCCAGCCGAAGCTCATGAGCTGGTCATAACGGAAGCGAGGCAGCGTGCCGCGCACCCAAATATAGAGCAGGAGAAAAAACAGGACCTTGGCGATGAACCAGAGTATGGGAAAGACGGCAGTCAGAAACGGGCCGCCGAAGTTGTCGGGGAGGAGATGACCCAGGGGACTGGAGGCGCCGCCGAGAAAAAGCAGGCTCGCGACACATGCGACGGTGATCATGTTGGCGTACTCGGCCATGAAGAACATGGCGAACTTCATGGAGCTGTATTCGGTGTGGTAGCCGGCGACCAGTTCGGATTCAGCTTCGGGAAGGTCGAAGGGAGCGCGGTTGGTCTCGGCGTAGGCGGCCATGAGGTAGATAAAAAACGCGACGAACTGGAACCCACCGAAGACATTCCAGCTGAGTATGCCGTGGGCGCTTTGGCTGTTGACGATGTCGCGCAGGCTAAGCGACTGGGCTCGGAGGACTACTCCGACCAACGAAAGGCCCAGGGCAAGCTCGTAGCTGATCATCTGCGAAGTAGCACGGAGGCTGCCGAGAAGCGCGAATTTGTTATTCGACGACCATCCTGAGAGCGCGATGCCATAGACGCCGATGGAGGTGATGCCGAGGATCACCAACAGCCCGATGTTGAGGTCGGCAATCTGAAAGATGTCGACCCCCGCGACGTGCGTGACCTGGCCGAAGGGAACGACGGAGATGGAGATGAGCGAACAGGCCAACGCGATGATAGGCGCGATGATGAAGAGAGGACGCTCCGCCGCGATTGGCAGGAGATCCTCTTTGAGGAAGAGTTTGATGCCATCTGCCATCGGTTGCATCAGACCGAAGGGTCCGACGCGGGAAGGTCCCCAGCGGTTCTGGATGCGGCCCAAAAACTTTCGCTCCAGCAGGACTGTATAGGCGACCGCCATCAAAGTGAGGACGAGCACCACCACAACCTTGAGGATGCTGAGCAGCAGAAATGTCTGAAATGGGCTGAGGTGGCTCACGGCGGTCGGTTGGGCTCCTGTAATTGTGTGCGTCTGCTAGGTTAGCGTTTTTTAGTCGGCTGCTGGTTGGATCTGGGTGAGTCCGGTTGGAGGACGAAGGCTCTCGTTGTGCTGCAGGTCGGAGAGCATGGCGGAGTAGCGACCCAGGGTGCCCGAGGTAAACAGTGTATCGTTCGCTGGCAGAACGAGGTCGCGGCGGCTGCCGATTTGAACGAGGCCGTTGGATGCGGCAGGTTGAAGATGCTGATCGTTGCCACTGAGCAACTGGAGACGCAGCAGGTTATATCCCGGGACCAGGCGCTGGATCTCGTCGAGAATGGCGAAGGGGTCGAAGGGGCTGAGCTTCGGCTCCATGTTGTTCGCGGCGAGCCATACGGCATGGCGATCTGCTTCGCCGGAGTGAACACCGCGAGACTGGCCCATGTCGGCGCGGGTTCCTTTGCCGAAGGGAATCAGCTCGCGCACATTCGCACCCATCTTGTCGGCGATGCGAACGATCATCTCGAAGTCGGTGCGAACGCCGGCACGGTCGCCGGCCTTATTGACGAGCTGGAGGTCGCCATAGCTGTTGGTGACGGACCCGGATTTCTCATAGAGGTTCGCGGCCGGAAGAATGACATCGGCCAGAGCGGCAGTCTCGGTGAGGAACATATCCTGGACTACGACGAAGGTGTTCTTCAGCGAAGCAGGATCAATGCCGTAGCGAGAGACTGGATTCGACCCGACGACGTAAAGGGCCGAAAGATCGCCGCGTTCCGCTGCTTCAAATATCTCGATCATGTCGAGGCCGGGCGCGGCGGGAGTGTTGTACTCGGCGAACGTGGTGTTGCCTGCGAGCGGGGTGTATCCGGGTAGCAGGTCGGGCAACAGACCCATATCTGCGGCGCCGCGAGAGTTGGCGTAGTCAGAGATCAGAGCGAACTTTGCTCCTGGGATGGTAAGTCCAAATTCAATGAGCTTCTTGAGATCTTTGCCACGCAGCTCCGAACCGATGAGGATGAGCAGGTTCTCCTCAGCTTTGATGGCTTCGCGGAATGTCGTGAGAGCATTGGTGTCGCCTACAGCTTCGGTGGCTGCGGCGGCGTCTCCAGCGAGGTAGGAGGCGAGGGCACTGTAGCCAAAGGGAGCGAGATGGAGAAAGCTCTTCGCCTGGCGACGGAGCTTGATCTCGGCCGAGTTCGCAACGTAGAGGCGACCGCGGTGGTTGCGCACGTTTGTGCGGATGTTCCACGCTGTACCGGGAGCTTGAACGGTGGGATCACCGCCAACAATCAAAATCGCTGGTGCAGTGAGAGTTTCTCTGAGCGATGCGGTGCGTCCGGTCGTGCCAGCAAGAGACTGCGCGAAGGAGACGTAGTCGGCGGTGCGGTGGTGATCGATGTTGTTGGTGCCGAGGACGGTGCGGGCGAACTTCTGCAGAAGGTACGCTTCTTCGTTCGTTGTGCGGTTCGAGCCGATGACTCCGATGGTTTTGCCGCCGCGGGTGTCGCGAAGTTCGCGGAGCTTTTTGCCGGCGTGATCGAAGGCGTCCTCCCAGCTTACCGGCTTCAGTTCGCCGTTCGGCTGGCGGACCAAGGGCTGCGTGATGCGGTCTTCGTTGTTGGCGAAGTCGAACGCATAACGGCCCTTGTTGCAGAGAAAATCATTGTTGATACCGGACTTGTCGCGGTTATCGCCACGGACGATTTCGCTGCCATCGGAGGTGGAGCGGACACCGAGGGTGGTTTTACAGCCGTCGCCGCAGTGAGTGCAAACGGTCGAGACGTGATTCATCTCCCAGGGGCGAGTCTTATATCGATATGTTCCGGAGGTGAGGGCGCCAACAGGGCATGCGTCGATGCACATACCGCACTGCTCACAGTCCACGTGAGCGAGGTCGTCTGGAGACATCTGAGCTGGGACGTTGGGGGCAATTACCGAGGAACTGCCACGGGCCTGGATGCCAAGGGCAAAGACGTCCATGCCCTCGCCGCACATGCTGATGCAGCGGTAGCAGAGGATGCAGCGCGGGCGGTCGTAGTAGACGACGGGCGACCACTTCTGCTCTTCGCGGTGATGCTTGGGCTCAGCGTAGAAGCTTTCGGCGGCACCGTACTTGAAGGTCATGTCCTGCAACTCGCACTCGCCGCCGGCGTCGCAGACGGGACAATCAAGTGGGTGATTGCCGAGGAGCAGTTGCAAAGTAGCTTTGCGGGCCTGAGCGATCTCAGGAGTCTCAGTCTGGACGACCATGCCCTCAGCGACCGGGGTGGTACAGGCGGTCTGGAGCTTGGGCATCTTCTCGATGCGGACGACACACATACGACAAGCGGCCTTAAGCGAGATGCCAGGGTAGTAGCAGAAGGCGGGGACCTCGATGCCGTTGGTCTTGCAGGCTTCGATGAGGAAGGTGCCTGCGGGGGCGGTGAGTTGTTTGCCGTCTACGGTAAATTTTACGTCTGGCATTAATGTGCTCCGACCAGTTGTTCTACTGTGATGATGGGTGTTCCGGCCTTATTGCCTGCGATGTAGTCTTCAAACTCCTTACGGAACTTCTTGACGAAGGCGATGGTGGGCATGGCTGCTGCGTCACCGAGTGGACAGAAGGTGCGGCCCAGCATGTTCTCGGCGAGATACTGAACGTTGTCGACGTCCTTCTTATTCCCGCCGCCATTGTAGACGCGGGTGAGGGTCTTCTTGATCCAATCCGTGCCCTCGCGACAGGGAATGCACCAGCCGCAGGATTCATGCTGGTAAAAAGCGATTGTGCGCAAGGCGAACTCAACGATGGAGACTGTCTCGTCCAGTACCACGATGCCGCCCGAGCCGAGCATGGTGCCGGCCTTGCCCATCTGGTCGAAGTCGAGGCCTACGTCGATCTCTTCGGGTAGCATGACCGGGCAGCTCGAGCCACCGGGAACGACTGCCTTAAGCTTTTTACCGTCCTTGATTCCGCCGGCGACGTCGTAAATGGCCTTTCGAAGCGAATAGCCCATGGGAAGCTCATAGACGCCTGGCCGTTCGACGTGGCCGCTGATGCCGAACAGGCGTGTGCCTCCGTTGCGCTCGCTGCCGAGTTTCGCGTAAGCCTCCCCTCCCATCAGCAGGATGTGTGGGGCATTCGCGATCGTCTCCGCGTTATTGATGACTGTAGGACCACCGTAAAGTCCGACCACAGCAGGGAACGGAGGTTTGATGCGAGGCACCCCGCGCTTGCCTTCGAGAGACTCCATGAGCGCAGACTCTTCTCCAACCTCATACGCTCCGGCTCCCGTCTGCGTGATGATGTCGAAGTCTACTCCGGTACCAAAGATGTTCTTACCTAGGAAGCCCTTCGCGTAGGCGTCAGCGACTGCCTTTTCTACAATCTTGAGTAGGTAGCGGTACTCCCCGCGCAGATAGATAAAGCCGAGCTTGGAGCCGATGGCAAGACCGGCGATCATCGTTCCCTCAATGACGGCGTGGGGATCATGCAAAAAGAGGACGTGATCTTTGCAGGTGCCGGGCTCGGATTCGTCGCCATTGACGAGGACGTACTTCGGCTTCTCCGACTGCTTCGGAACGAAAGACCACTTCATGCCGGTCGGAAATCCAGCACCGCCGCGGCCACGCAGACCACTGGCTTTCATCTCGTTGATGATCCACTCCGGTCCCTTGGCGATGGCCTCCTGAACAGCTTTGTAGCCATCGAGTTCAACATATTTGTCGATGTCGGTGGCGCCCAGGCCAAAGCGACGGGAGACTACCTTTACTTCATCGGGATGCGAGACGAGTGTTGGCATTTACTTCACGTCCTTTCCCTGACCGTCGCGGTACATCTGAAAGAGGACATCAACCTTATCGGTCGTGAGGTCATCGTGGAAGTCGTAGTTGATCTGGATCGCTGGTGCCCAGCAACAGGCGCCAATGCACTCCACCTCTTCGAGAGAAAAGACGCCGTCTTGCGTCGTCTCTTTATGACCGATGCCGAGTTTATGTTTGCAGTGGTCAAGGATCTCGTAGCCGCCGCGCAGCATGCAGGAGATATTGGTGCAGACCTGCACGTTGTATTTGCCTGCGGGTTTGGTACGCAGCATGGAGTAGTAAGAAAGCACGTTGCGAACATCCAACTCAAGGATGCCGATGCGCTCGGCGATTTCGGCGATCACTTCATCGGAGACATAGCCGACCTCGTCCTGCGCGTAGAGCAGCATCGGGACGAGTGCCGAGCGCCTGAGCGGGTAGATGGTAACGAGTTTGTCGAAGCGGGCGGCCAGCTCCGGCGAAAAGATCGTATTGGCTATTTCACTCACTCTGCATCATCTCCCGCGCCAGCCGTTCAGCGGCAAGGTCCATCTCTTCGGCGACACTGTTCAGTTTAACCGTTCCATCTTCCTGCATCTCGAAGGTGGAACGATTACCGTCACTCATTTCCATCGTCTCGTGCGTGAAGCGAAGCCAGCGGCTTGCCACACGAAGTGTAATCTCTTCAGCTCCAACTTCGACTACTGCGTGATGGGTGCTGTTCATTCCGTGGGCGGCGGCGTAAGAGCGAAGCAGCGAAGCCCACGAGGTCCAAAGTTCAGCTCTGAGGCGTGCATCGAGCATCAGAGGTTAGCGGTCGATCTCACCGAGAACGATATCGATCGATCCGATGACAGCTACAACGTCTGCTAGAAGACGGCCTTTGCACATGGTTTCTAACGCCTGTAAAGTTGCGAATCCCGGGTTGCGCATATGGACGCGATACGGCTTGGCGGTACCGTCGGAGACGACATAGTAGTTCATCATGCCGTGCGGCGCTTCGACGGAGCTCGTCGCCTCACCAGCAGGAACGCCAAAGCCTTCGGTCACAATCTTGAAGTGATGGATGAGAGATTCCATCTGCGTCTTCATCTGTTCGCGATTGGGAAGAATGATCTTTGGCGCATCCGCGACGATAGGTCCTTCGGGGAGACCATCCAAAGCCTGAAGGCAGATTTTGACCGACTCGCGGAATTCCTGCATGCGGACGATGTATCGCGCCCAGACGTCGCCGATATCGGAGACCGGAACGTTGAACTGGAACTTCTCGTAGCCCGAGTAAGGCATGTCACGGCGGACGTCGAAGTCGACGCCGGAAGCCCGTAGAGGTGGTCCAGTCACGCCCAACGCAATCGCATCCGCAGCGGAAAGGTGGCCGACGCCCTTCAGGCGGTTCATCCAGATCGGGTTCGTCTGCAATAAGCCTTCGTACTCCTCAACGTGCGCGGGGAAGTTTTTGAGGAAGGTGCGGATCTTGGCGTAGATGTCCTTCGGTGGTTCGAGGCTGAGGCCGCCGACGCGGACGTAGCTGGTCATCATGCGCTGTCCCGCTACTGCTTCGAAGATGCGCAGCAGATCTTCGCGCTCGCGGAAGCAATAGAGGAAGACGGTGAGTGCGCCGATATCCATGGCGTGGGTGCCAAGCCAGACCAGGTGCGACTGGATACGGGTGAGTTCGTTGAACAGAACGCGAAGATACTGTGCACGCTCTGGAATCTCGAGCCCCAACAGCTTCTCGACCGCAAGAGCGTACGCGAGATTGTTGGTCATCGGGCAGAGATAGTCGATGCGGTCGGTCATGGGAACGACCTGCTGGTAGAACTTCGCCTCGCAGGTCTTCTCGATGCCGGTGTGAAGATAACCGATGTCCGGAGCCAGTCCGACGATGGTCTCGCCATCGACCTCGATGACTAGCCGGAGAACGCCATGGGTAGACGGGTGCTGCGGACCCATGTTGATAATCATGGTCTGGTCGCTGGGGGGAGGGTTCTGGCGATTCCGCGCGGAGTTGGCGATTAAGTCGTCAATGCCCGGATTAACCGCATTGACAGGCGTCACTCCGTCAAGTTCTTCAACAGGGGGAGTCATTAGCGGTAGCCCTCCACGGGGTAGTCCTTGCGTAATGGATGCCCTTTCCAGTCTTCCGGCATCATGATTCGACGAAGGTTGGGATGGCCACTAAAGTGAACTCCGAAGAGGTCGAAGACTTCGCGCTCGTAGAAGTTAGCCGACGGCCATACCGAAGTGATGCTGTCGAGGGAGGGAGCGTCACCGTCGAGTCGAACGACGAGGCGAACCCGCTGCTTAAACTTGTGCGAAAGAATACTGTAAGAGATCTGAAAGCGCGGCTCGGAGGGGTACCAGTCGACAGCGGTGACATCCTCAAAGAAGTTGTAGCCAGCTTGCTGAACCGCTTTGGTCGCCGCGATGATGTTCTCGCGAGCCACAGTAATGGTGAGTTCGCCACGGTCGAACTTTGCGTCCGTAGCCAGGTCGGCGAGAGCCTTTACAGCCGCGTTGTCAGGATGCGCCTCAAAGACCGCCTGTTTGCCTTTGATGGCAGAGGCTGGATCGTACATTAGAGGTCCCCTTTATCGTTCGCCCAATCCAAAATGCCCTTCTTCCAAACGTAGAAGAGACCGACAGCAACGAAACCGAGGTAAACGAGCATTTCGTAGAAGCCGAACATGCGGGAGCCAGTAATGGCGGGTAGGCGACGAAAGATCACGGCCCAGGGAAGCATGAAGACGGCTTCGACGTCGAAGAGGATGAACAGCATCGCGACCATGTAGAAGCGGACCGTGAAGCGCCCGCGAGCGTCACCCACCGGGTCCATGCCGCATTCGTAGGCTCCTGCCTTCGTGCGTGAATTCTTATGTTTTCCGATGACAAAAGAGGCGCCCACCATGCCAACAGCCAGTCCGAGAGCGACCAGGACCTGAAGCACGAGTGGAAGGTAGTTCCAAATGTAGGGGTAACTGTGCATGGCCATCTTCGACTCTAAGATTGCGGCTGGCAAGTGTCAAGCGATTGTCAGGATCGTGTGCGGCTATCGAAGCAATGCTATGTACATATTGATCAGGCTATTACCAAAGAGCGCACTGACGAGTCCGCCGAGGCAAAGAAAACTTCCAAAGGCGAGCTTTGAGGCTGCGCCTGCCCTGCCACGCACCAGAAGTAGCGCTCCATAGACCGCCGCGGCGAGTGTTCCGAGGAAGAGGGAAAGAATCGCCGGCCGGAAGCCAAGGAAGGCCGCGATCATGGCGAGCAACTTCACATCGCCAAGGCCCATGCCATCACGATGACGGACGGCTCGATAGACCCAACGGATGAGCAGAAGCAGAAGCGCAGCCCCACAGACGGCTGCAATGCGACCGAAGATCAGGTTCTCCGGGCCAGTAAAGAAAAGGTTGCCATGGTCGGTTACTCCGCCAGGACTGGTGAGCTGGATGTGGTGATTGCTGAGGACGATCTGGTTTTCGTTCGGGCCGAGAAAGAGGGCCTGCGTGCACACGAGGAACAGGGCAACAGCGATACCGCTTAGCGTGAAGGAGTCGGGGAGGATCAGGGTCTGCCAGTCCATCACCATCAGGCCGATGAGCAGAAAACCCAGAATCGCGAGGCCTAGACCAGTCAGGATGTGAACTGCCCACCACTCCGTCGAGAGCTGTAAGCCCGTGCCGAAAAACGAAGGGGCCAAAACCTGGAAGATGATGATAGCGAACCAGGTCCCCGTGGCAAGTTCAACCAGTGGATAGCGCCATGAGATGGGTTCGTTGCAATCGCGGCAGCGCCCACTTAAAAAGACCCAGCTGACGAGTGGGATGTTGTCGTACCAACGGATTCCAGCGCCACAATTCGGACAATGCGAACGGGGGTGCACCACAGACTCGCGTCCGGGAAGGCGTGAGATGCAAACGTTGAGAAAGCTGCCGAAGAGCAAGCCAAGGATGAAGCCAACGGCCTCAAGCAGATAGAACGGAGTCACCTGAAAAGTATACGGGGGTACTAGAAATCCACGTGCATACGGACGGATTCGACCAGCACAGGACCGCGATCCTGGTTGTAGCCGGGGTGATCGACAAACTGCAAGTCGAGCGCGTAATAGAGTCCTCGCCACGTGTGCATGTTGTAGTAGCTCTCGAGAATGTCCTCGCGTGCGTAATTGAGGTTGCCGTCGCCGAGGAGAAAGCCCAGACCGCCAAGTTTCAGATACTCCTGGTGGTCTTTTTTGATTGCGTTCGAGACGAATGCCAAGCCGATCTTGTCGTTAGGCCTCGACCATCTGCGGCCGGAGTAATCGCCGCCAAACTGCACTGTCTGATCGACTTCGGTATAAGCAAAAGATTCATGCTGGCCTTCGTTCCATCCGACACGGCCAAACATCCGTATGTCCTCAGTTAGCTCCTGTTCGAAGTTCATGGCGAAGCCGTACTTTACCGCGCTGAACTTCTCAACGTTCTGGATGACCGGACGCGTGCCTACTCCGGCAAGAAATTCCTTATTGGCGTCGCGATATAAGCCCATGTGTGCGTGGTTCACATAGCTCAGGATGCGAATAGTGCCTTTGCGTTCGGCCGGCAGCAAACTGCCCAGCAGTGGTTTGCGAAGCTCAAACTCCCAGTTCTGCCCGCTGGCACGGCGGAGAGCCCAGTCCAGATCGATTCCGTTCGCAACGGTGGGCATCAGCGCGAGGGCGTATCGTACAGACCAGTTCTTGTCGTCGTACTCGCTGACTATGCCATAGGTGTAGCCGCGAGTGTCGGCGGCGTAGTCCCACGCTCCGTTATTGTCGACGGTCCAGTTCATGAACTGCAGGTGGCTGTCGCTGCCGATGCTGTTGATGTCTAGAAAGTCGGGTAGGCTCATCTTGCCGACGTGAAACTCCAGGCGTCGCTCCGGCACCTCGGTGGCGAGGGAAAACTGTGTTCGAGTGTTTTCTACAAGATTGTCGGTGAAGCCGATGGTCTGGTGAACCTGCGCGCGCGCCATGTAGGGCGTCGAACCAAGATTAGGATTTCGGACGACGTCGAGATTGGTAAAGCCAGCCAGGCCCAAGGCTTCGCTGTCGCCTCGACCACCCGCGGACTCAAGATCAAAGAGGCCGTCCAGCGCGTACCTTGGATTACGGATCGCTTGTGCAGCGAGATAAAGCGTTCCAAGCAGAGAGGTTTTATACTCGCCGCGAGGCAGCAGGCTGTTAGGTCCTTGATAGGGGGAATGAAAGGGCCCGTGCGCCTGAAAGATGATGTTTGCCTGTCCGCCGATGAGGAAGCGCGAATTTTCCCAATGCGGAAACATTGTCGGGGTTGCGTCGTCATCTGCGTCTGTCGACTTATCCGCCTCGGCGGAAGGAACTGGAGCATCAATCTGTGGGGCCTGCGTCTCTGTTGAGGATGGGGCCTGCGCAGCCAAAAAAAATGGAGAGAAGAGCCACAAGATGTAGATGCCGACAAGCAGGCAACTTCGGTTGAGGTTCTGTGTCATTGAACTGTTATCTTCAGGCCTGAAAATGAACAGAGTGCGAATAGTTCAGGCGAATTAGACCCTTTCGAAGGCGAATCATCAGGGCATGAATTGTTTTGCTTGATCCGTCGGCATAGTATACCCCGGTAGGGTACACAGGAGCTAAGCAAATGTCTCACACCAAGTCCGCCCAAGTTAAATTGCTCAACCGAGTCAAAAAAATCCGAGGTCAGATAGATCGCGTGGATCGTACGCTGGCTTCAGAAGATCATGATTGTGCGGAAGTACTGATGCTGCTAGCGACGGCGCGCGGTGGAATCAACGGGCTGATGGCTGAGGTGCTTGAGGACCATATCCGCCTGCACCTGCTGCGGGATGGTCACGCCCCTCTGACTCCGGAATTGGGCGAAGATTTGATCGACCTGGTCCGCGCTTATCTCAAATGACAGAGATGCGCCGCTTTGTCTCCGCCTCACGAGACTCAGCGCCTTATCGCTGCCCGGACCGTAACTCAGTTGGACTTCGCTCCAACGACAACCAGACCAATTCCGGCAATCAAAGCCACCGTGCTCAGGATAGGAGACAGCGGAAGCGTGTCCTGAGTTTTATGTGAGATTTGAACTGGTCCTGCGTCGACAACTTTCTTCTCGTGGGTGAAGGAGAGTCCGCCGGTGGCGTATCCGATGATTCCAAGGACAATGAGGAGAATTCCAACAATGGTTGCTGCCTTCATGAGTTGAGCCTTTCTTCTTCGGGACTGTAATCTCAGCTGTGATGCCAACTGCAAACTGTGCAGATGCATCGACGCCTCACTTTATGAGTGCACTTGCATGCGCTCGAACTCCGGAGTAGTCTGCTTTTACACGGGAAAGGAGGATGGTCCAACCTATGAAAATTGACAGTAATAGTTGCACAACAATACGTGAGGTGACTGAGGCTTAGAGCGTCCATAGCTCTAGTCCTGGCGGTCTTTGTAGTAGAAAGTCCACGCCGAGGCTCAGTCCGAGTATGGACGCCTCAGGTCAATCTCAACAGTTCACCGCCAGACGGCTCGCTGCTCTCACAAGAGTGCGAGCCGTTTGCGTTTTGCCGGCATCCTAACGGTAGGATATTAACCATGAAACCTTTGGTGATTGCAGGACGAGCCTTTCAGTCTCGGTTGATCGTTGGTACAGGAAAGTACAAAGATGGCGCCGAAACGCAAGCCGCCATCGAAGCTTCCGGAGCCGAGATGGTGACCGTCGCGGTCCGCCGGGTTAACCTAGACCGATCCAGCGAGTCTCTCCTCGATTTTATCGATCCAAGGCGCTATTTTCTGCTGCCCAATACGGCCGGGTGCTACACCGCCGACGAGGCGATTCGCGCCGCACGTCTGGGACGCGAGGTGGGGTTATCGGATTGGGTCAAGATCGAGGTCATCGGCGACCAGCAGACACTCTATCCTGACGTGCAGGCGACGCTCGAGGCGACTCGTGTACTGGTCAAAGAAGGCTTCACCGTTTTGCCTTACACCTCGGACGATATTGTCTTCGCCAAGCGGTTGATCGATGCGGGTGCGGCCGCAGTCATGCCCCTCGGTGCGCCCATCGGCAGCGGGCTTGGGCTGCAGAACACGGCCAACCTGCGCATCCTGCGGGAGCTGATCACTGAGGTTCCGTTGATTGTGGATGCGGGCGTAGGAACCGCCTCCGATGCTTCCGTCGCAATGGAGTTGGGATTCGATGCCGTGTTGATGAACACCGCCATCGCAGTCGCCAAAGACCCTTTGTTGATGGCCGAAGCGATGCAGCATGCGGTTCTGGCGGGGCGTCAAGCCTTTCTGGCAGGCAGAATGCCGCGCAAGCTCTATGCCACGGCCAGTTCGCCGCTGGAAGGAATCTCTCGTTAGTGCGAAACAATCCTGCGGTGGACTCAACTTCGATAGTCCGAAGCCGCTACGAGATGCAGTAAACTTCGCCCATGCGCGTCTTCGGAATTGATTGTGGAACGGAGTTTACTGGCTATGGGGTTGTGGAGGTGGATTGCGACGCCCGCACACCGCATCTCGTCCATCTTGCTGCCGGTACGATCCGGCTCAACAAGAAAGAGAAGACACCGCAACGGCTCGCCCAGGTTTATGCAGAACTGACGGCTCTGATGACCCTGCATCAGCCCGAGATCATCGCCATTGAAGAAGTTTTCTTTTCGGCGAATGCGAAGTCTGCGCTCAAGCTCGGCCAGGTTCGGGGCGTGGCGATGCTGGCCGCAGCAACCTGCGGGATGCCGGTCGTCGAGTACGCCCCACTCTCGATAAAAAGCTCGGTTGTTGGTTACGGATTGGCCGCCAAGGAACAGGTACAGTTCATGGTCCGGCGTCTGCTGAACAATGAAGATGCCTTTGACTCTGCGGATGCTGCAGATGCGCTGGCCATTGCGATCTGCCACATTCATACGGCGCAGACGCTTCAACTACAAGGCGCGCGGTGATGAGAGCAATTGCAAGCATTTTGGCTGGCACGGCACTCTCTTTGTGTTTCAGTTTCGTGGCCGCTGCTCAAACGTCTGAGGTACCGGCCTCGCCTGCCGCTACCGCTCCGTCTGAGGTTAGCTTCAAGTTCGACCGCGTAGGATTGCCGGTTCCACACTTTACGCTGCGAATCCATGAGAACGGTACGGGAACGTATCAGGCGGATCAGGCAGAGATTCCAGCAACGCCGACATCGATGCGAGGCCAGGCGGCACAGCACGTTGACCGCCCAATCAACCTGTCATCCGGCACCGTTGCAAAGATCTTCAAGGATGCGAAGGAACTGAATCATTTCAATTTCGAATGCGCTTCAAAGGCAAAGAACATAGCCGATACAGGCACCAAGGCGCTCACATACACCGGTTCGGATGGATCGGGATCGTGCGTCTACAATTTTTCTGAAAACAAGACCGTTCAATCGCTGACCGAGATCTTTCTTGGAATCGCGTCCACACTGGACGAAGGTCGTAAGCTGGAGTTTCTGCATCGATACGATCGTCTCGGTCTCGATGCTGAGATAAACTCCTTCGCGGATGAGGTGAAGGAGGGACGTGCGATCGAGCTGGGAACGATCTCGCCGACGCTTGCCGCAGTTGCCGACGACACCGCAGTGATTCAGCGCGTTCGATTGAGAGCCGCAAAGATGCTGGAAATGGCGGCTGAGGGCAGCCATTGAGATTCGGTAATCCCTTTGCAGGGATAGCGGTTCAGTTAGGAACGACGATCTTCGACAGAGATCGGTAAAGTTCTGCCATCGGCTCTAATCCAAGTGATTCGGCACGTGCCTGTGCTGGAATGCTGTCGGGCCATGCGGCGGCGAGTTGTTCGGCAGTGTGGCCTGCGGCGCGAAGGTTGTTCTGCAACGTCTTGCGCTTTTGCGCGAAGGACTGTTTGAGGAATTTGTTGAACCCGTCAGGGTCTACTCCTAACTCAGCAAACCGCGGCGCGAAGTGAAGTCGCAAGACAGTGGAGTAGACGTCGGGAGGCGGCGAGAACGCGGACGGCGGCAGAGTAAAAAGGTGGTCAACGTGCGCGTTCATCTGAGCCGTTGCCGAGAGTAAGCCATAGTCCCGCACCCCCGGCGCAGCCGACACACGATCCGCCACCTCTCGCTGCATCATCAGCACAGCGCGGGCGAGAGTGCCGTCGTTGCCTGAGGCGAATAGATGCAGCAGGATATCGGAAGTGATGTAGTACGGCAGATTGCCGATCACGTCCGCCGTCTCGCCTGCGGGCACGAGCGTCTGCAGGTCCATCTTCAACACATCGCATTCAAGAATCTGTACGTGCGGTTGGTCGCGAAAACGGAAGGTCAATTCGGCTGCCAGTGCCCGGTCGAGCTCCAACGCGATCAGCTTGTGACAACGTCCTGCCAGAATGTCGGTAATCGCCCCATGACCTGGGCCAATCTCAATAACAGTACGCTTGCTAAGATCACCAAGAGCATCGACGATAGCGTGACGGGCAGTGTCGTCTACAAGAAAATTTTGGCCCAGCTTCGGCTTACGTTTCATCTGCATCCAATGTTTGCGGTTTGTTCCTGTGCTCTTCTATAGACTAACGGTTTGGTTGGAAAGATAAGGACGAAGGTATGCATATTGTTTTCGCGGCGTCGGAGTGTTCCCCCTGGGCAAAGTCGGGCGGTATGGCGGATGTGGTGAGCGCACTTCCACGTGCCCTGGCCAAACTTGGCCATCGTGTGAGTGTTTTTCTGCCGTACTATCGTCAGGTTGCGAAGGCTGTGCCGAAGCCTAAGGTCGTCGTGCCAAGTATCACGATTCCGTTTCCTTCGTATAACCGCTTCGTTCGGATCCTTGACGGAGGTGTAACCGGAGAAGTCCAGACTTACTTCGTCGATTGCGCCGAATTCTTCGATCGCGAGGAGTTCTACGGCACACCGTCCGGCGACTATCCCGACAACGCGGAACGCTTCGGACTTCTCTGCCGCGCAATCATAGAAGCTTCAAAGATACTCGGCGTTCCAGACGTATTTCACGTGCATGACTGGCAAGCGTCGATGATTCCGATCATGTTGGGATCGATTTATTACTTCGATCCAGTCCTTCGTCATGTCCCCGCTGTGCAGACGATTCACAACGCCGGATTCCAGGGATGGTTTCCTCCACAGTCAATCGAAAAGCTTCTGCTGCCCTGGGATTTGTATACCGTTGACAAGCTCGAACACTTCGACAAAGTTGATTTCTTGAAGGGCGGCGTCGTGTATGCAGACGCCATCACGACGGTAAGTCGGAAGTACGCTGAAGAGCTTCAGACGACCGAGTTTGGAAACGGACTCGATGGAATGTTTCGGAAGCGGAGCGGAGATCTTGTAGGAATTACAAACGGCATCGACTCTGAAGAATGGAATCCAGCGACCGACTCTCACATCGCGGCCCACTACACGGCACAAAACCTTGCGGGAAAGAAGGAATGCCGTCGCGATCTGCTTCACGCCTACGGCTTCGAGAATGTCAGTGATGACACTGCCGTCATCGGAGTTGTCTCCCGCTTCGCAACGCAAAAGGGTTCCGACTTCATTGTTGAGATCATGGATCGGTTGGCGAAGGAAGATATGGTGCTGGTGATACTCGGCAGCGGCGAAGAGTACTACGAGCGTCTGTTGGTAGAGATGGCCGAGCGCCATCCCGCAAAGGTGCGGGTGCAGGTGAAGTTCGACAATGTTATGGCGCACAAGATCGAAGCAGGTGCCGATATCTTCCTCATGCCGTCCCGTTACGAGCCTGGCGGTCTGAACCAGCTTTACAGTCTCAAGTACGGAACTATTCCTGTTGTGCGCGCGACAGGCGGTTTGGACGACACGATTGATGAACAGCCAAACGGCGAGGGTAATGGCTTCAAGTTTTGGGGCTATAGTGCGGACGCATTCCTCGATGCAGTTCAACGAGCCCTGGGAACCTTCCGCAACAAGGAGCAGTGGACGGGAATGATGCGGCGGGGAATGGAGCAGGATTTCTCTTGGGACAAGCCGGCCGTGGAATATGTGCGCGTCTATGAGCGTGCCATCACCAATCGTAGCTAGGCGGTTCGTCTTCGTTGCAGCAGATAGTGCAGCGGAACTCCCAACAGGATGATCCCGGTTCCGATCATGGAGTTCCGCGGCTGATCTGCAAACGAAAAAACCAGCAATACTGTCGCCGCAAGAATGAAGAGGGCGGGTAGCATCGGGTATCCCCAGATACTGTAAGGGCGAGCAACCTCTGGCTCACGGCGGCGGAACACAAAGATCGTGCTCGCAGTCAGCATGTAGAAAAGCCACTCGCCGAAGATCGCAAGGGAAAAGAGGGCTTGAAACTTGCCGATGGCTAGCAATAACAGGGAACTCAGCACGGCTTGCAAAATCAGTGCACTGGATGGTGTTTGAAATCGTGAATTAACGTGCGCCAATTGCTTGAAGAAAAGCCCGTCGCGGGCGGCTGCGAATGGCACGCGTGCCCCAGAGAGCGAAGATCCTACAAAGGTTGCGCAGATACTGACTGCCATCCCGATCGACACCAGTGTTGCTCCCCATGGTCCGGCGACCAGGCGCATCGCGTCGGCGGCGGGTCGATCCGACGCGGCGATTGCTGAAGCGGGTAGCACATATTGAATGGCCGCATTAGTCAACATATACAGCGCACCGACGATGGCAACGCCTCCGACCAATGCCAGCGGCATGCTGCGTTGCGGCTTTTGCACCTCGCCCGCCATAGTCACGACGTCGCTCCACCCGTCGTAGGCCCAGAGGGCAGCGACCAGCGCAATCATAAAACCGTTAAAGCCGCCACGCGCTCCCGTAAAGTCCGTGCTGAAGTTTTGCCACGATCCGTGCGGGCCTGCTGCTCCGAAACAGAATCCCGCGATCACGACAATCAGCGCGCCTTTGAGCCACGTGAGCAGAAGCTGTACATTAGCGGATCTCCGGGTTCCGATGATATTGAGACCAGCGATGAGCCATGTCACCGCGATAGCAAAGATCTGTCCCCAGTACAGATGCAGGAAGGCCGGGTGCACGAAAAAACTGAAGATCGCAAAGGTGCCCAGCACCCTCGCTAATCCTGCGGCGATGGTAGCAAGCGATGCGGGTTTGGCTACTGTGATTTGTGTCCACATGTAGAGAAAGCCGACAAGGTCCCCATAGGCTTCGCGAAGGAAAGCGTATTCGCCGCCATAACGTGGTCGCGCAGCAGCGATCTCTGCGTAGGTCATTGCACCGAACAGAGAGAGCAGACCACCTACGATCCACACAACGTAAACCATGCGGGACGAGCCGACCGCTGCCATCATCTCTCTTGGCACCAAAAAAATTCCGCTGCCAATAATGATGCCCACGACAATGGAGGTTGCGTGGGATGCGTTCAAAACGCGAGGCAGTTCAGACTGGCTTTTTGGCATTGGTTTTCGGAGAGTAGCATACCCGTGCCGCCATTCCGAAAGGAATAACTGGCGGCTTGCCACGTTCCGGGAATATTTCAGATCGGAAAAACGGCGGGGATCGGACTGAGATATTACAGCTCAGGTGGGCGCAATAAAACATCTTACTTATAAGATGAGAGACGAACGTACTGGAGTGAACTATGGACTGGACACCTGGTGGCGGACTCAGCAGCGACATTGAAGACAGACGCGGTTCCTCTGGTGGTGGTGGAGGGGGCTTTGGCGGCGGTGGCATCGGCATCATCGGATTTGTGTTCCTGTTGATCATCAGCCTGGTCACAGGACGTAACTACATCGGCAGCTATCTCTCCGGTCATAGCGCCTCTCCCTCCTACACGCAGCAGGGCCCTTCTGCTGGCAACCGTCCGGTAACCTCGGAATCCCCTCAAGAGAAGAGAGCGGCGCAGCTTGTTTCCTGGACGCTGGATGATGTGCAGAACACCTGGACGAAGCTTCTACCTGCGCAAACAGGAAAAAACTATCAACGCTCCACTCTGGTGTTGTTTCGCGGACGAACTTACTCAGGCTGCGGCACTGCGCAATCACAAAGTGGCCCGTTCTACTGCCCAGCGGACGAAAAGGTTTACATCGACCTCAGTTTCTGGGATGAACTGAGACGGCTCGGTGGCAGCAACGCGGACTTCGCTCAGGCTTACGTCGTCGCCCACGAACTGGGCCACCATGTGCAGGATTTGCTCGGCATCGAACGACAAGTCCGACAGCTATCAGCTCAACATCCAGCAGAGAGGAATCGCCTCTCTGTCGATCTCGAACTCCAGGCAGATTGTTTCGCTGGTGTGTGGGCGCACAGCACAGCGCAGCGCAACATCGTTCACGACTCTGATATCGCCGCTGGTCTGCAAGCAGCGGCCTCTGTCGGCGACGACCACATCCAGCGCCTGGAACGCGGAACGGTAAGCCCTGAGAGCTTCACTCATGGGTCTTCTGCGCAACGCGTTGGCTGGTTCAAGCGTGGTTTCCAGCAGGGAACCATTGCAGCCTGCAACACCTTCAAAACTGGCGGCGCAGTCCCACAGTCCGACAGTGCTGAATAGCTTCAGGAAGCTTCGTTCAACACGGGAAGTACTGTTTTGCCTGAAGCTTCCGCTGCAAAGTAGTTGCGAATCTTCTCAGCAGTTGCTGAGTTCACTACTGCGGTCAGCGCGTCCGGTCCAGCCTGCCTGATTCCACGCACGCTGCCGAAGTGTTCGATCAGCCGCTGCCGGGTTCTCGGCCCAACACCAGGTATCGATAACAACTCGCTGTCGCGGTCGCGCATCTGGCGTCGCTTGCGATGGTAGGTCACCGCAAAACGATGACTCTCATCGCGAATCTTCTGCATCAGGTGCAACACAGGCGATCGCCGGTCAAGCACAACAGGCTCATTTTCCTGCCCGTACACGTAGATGATCTCTTCTCGTTTTGCGATGGACGCCAGCGGTTGTAGCGTGACGCCGATCTCCTCGAGCGCCGAATACGCAGCATGCAACTGTCCGAGCCCTCCATCGATGAGGATCAGAGAAGGGAAGGGCTTCTTATCTTCTTGCAGCCGTTTGTAGCGGCGCTGAATCACCTCGCGCATGCTGGCAAAATCATCGACCCCAGTGACTGTCTTCACCTGAAACTTTCGGTAGTCGGACTTCTTCATTGCGCCATCTTCCCACACGACCATAGAAGCGACCGTTTCGGCGCCCTGAATGTGCGAGATGTCAAAGCACTCGATTCGGCGCGGTAGCTCTTCCAGTGTGAGCGCGTCCTGCAACGCTTCTTGAATAGCTTTCATACCCGGCTGCAGCACTCGGAACCGCTGATCGTAGGATTGCTTGGCATTCTGACAGACAAGATCGACGAGCGAACGCTTTTCACCACGTTGGGGAGCAAGAATCTCAATGCGCTTACCCGTCCGTTGAGTCAGCGCGTCCGCCAAAAGCGCCCGATCGGGAAATTCAACGGGAACGAGAATAGAGCGGGGCACATAGCTCTGATCGAGGTAGAGCTGCTTCAGCAACGCGGAAAAAAACACCGCCGGACTAAACGCCGCTCCGAGCTCCGACACAGCAGCATGCTGAACAACGGGAATGCCTTCTCCTATCTCCGGCGCGGGAGCCGAAGGATCGGGTTCCATGCGCGGCAGAGCCTCCAACTCATCTAACTCCGCAACGGCCTCCGTTACTGCATCCGGCGCGGATTCCGGGAGATCCTCCCAGAAAAAATCGCGTCGGTCCACGATCTTTCCACCGCGCATGTGGAACAGGTTCACCGCCAGCATCTCGTTCTCAAAATGGTAGCCAAAGACGTCGGCGTCTTCATTGTCGGTGCCGGCCATTCGCTGTTTGTCCTGCATCTGGTGGACCGTGACGATCTGATCGCGCAGTCGAGCGGCCGTCTCGAACTGCTCAGCCTCCGCCGCAGCCTCCATCCGTTTCGTCAGTACCTGCTCGAGTTCATTCGGACGCCCCTCAAGGAAGAGCTGTACGTCGCGAATGGTCTCGCGGTAAGTCTCCGGAGTAGTTAGACCCTCCAGGCACGGCCCCAGGCAGCGTTTGATGTAGTACTGCAGGCAAGCCCGCGGATGATACCTCGATAGATCGACCTTGCAACTCGGAATCAGGAAGCTGCGATGGATGAGATCGACCAGGCGGTACGCAAGATTGCCCGGAAAATAAGGGCCATAATAAGCCCCACCATCCTTGCGCAATCTTCGGGTCACGAATACCTTCGGATAGCGGTCGTTCATTGTCAGCTTGATGTACGGATAGGTCTTGTCGTCCCGCAGCAGAATGTTGAAGCGCGGCTTCTTCTGTTTGATCAGATTATTCTCAAGCGCCAACGCCTCGTGCTCATTCGCAACCGTGATGTACTCGACATCCACGGCCTCCCGCATCAGCGAGCCTGTTTTTGCATTGGCCTGCGACGCCTCCAGAAAGTAGGAACGCACACGCGCACGCAGGTTCTTCGCCTTGCCTACGTAGATAACCTCGCCATCAGCATTCTTGTAGAGATAACAACCTGGCTGGGTGGGGAGAGTCCGAATTTTCTGGTGAAGATCCATGCGTGTCGGTCGAGATCCGCATCTTAGTGTAGATGTAGGTTTAGGAAGTCTGCAGTGTGCATATGTTTGCTCAGTAGATTTGACGCGGCAGCCTATCAAAAGTTCCCGGATGACGCCGACTGAGAGAGTGGTTCAAACGTGCCAATAGTTGTAAGTATAAGAAAAAGATACGATTGAAATCATTTTGAGATTGGCATTCCAATTGCAGCTTTGAACCGTTGTGTATGAAGTTATTGGAATCCCTAATACCAGGAGAGTGAAAGAAATGGACTCCAAGAATCAGAGAGAGATGAAAACTAAATCTGCCTTAGCCGTTGTGTTCGCCAGTGCGCTCGCGCTCACCTTCACGGTTGGTTGCTCGACCAAGAACTATGTTAAATCCCAAACCGCGCCTATTATCCAGCAGACCAATGATTTGGATACCAAGACCGCCGCTGACCATCGCGCAATCGTCGATACGGACGAGCGCGCGAAGACGGGAATCGCGGGTGCGCAATCTGCTGCCGATACAGCTGATCAGCACGCGCTCGCAGCCGGCCAGTCCGCAGATGCGGCTAATCAGTCAGCCAAGGAAGCTTACAACCGGGTCGACAGCCTGAGCGGCGTCGTCGCCAACCTGGACAACTACAAGCAGATCTCTGATGTCAGCGTGACGTTTGCCTTTGACAAGTACGTTTTGACCGCGTCTGACAAGAAACAGCTTGATGACTTGGCTGCGAACCTCGGCAACACTCGCGGTTACATTCTTGAAGTGACTGGCGGAACGGACTCGGTTGGTGATGCTCAGTATAACTACCAGCTCAGCCAGCATCGTGCCGACGCAGTCGTCAACTATCTTTCTTCCAAGTACAACATCCCGCCGCACAAGTTCTATCTGATTGGCATTGGCAAGGACCAGCAGGTTGCAAGTGACAGCACAGCCGAGGGTCGCGCGAAGAATCGTCGTGTCGACATCAAGCTGATGACCAACATGGGCAACGATCAGCCGAGCAACGCTTCCGCCACCAAACCGAACGGACAGATGTAGTCAATCGTCTCCGCAAAACTAAAACGCGCCGACCTCCGTGTCGGCGCGTTTGCTTTTTAACCCTGACAAGCTTCGATACGGATCTAAGTCTTGAGCTTTCGATAGACGATGGCCAAGAGAGCAGATGCCAAAATAACCCAGACAAGCTGGTACCAATAGAAAAACGGAAAGCCCCAGAGCGCCGGCGTCGAACGCGCATAGACAATCGGGAAGCAGAGGCCAAGATAGGGCAGTAGGAGCAGAATCACCCACCGGCTCCTGCGTGGCCTGGATTCGGCTTTTCCTTCCGGTTCAGGCGTCATGGTGCAAAGCATAATGCATTTGCCTCAAAGCTGGGAAGCCGGTCACTTCGGGCAAGTCATCGGGTAAAGTTGAAGATATGCCCGAGTCTAAGCCTCAGAATCTTCCGCCCAGGGCCGCTACCGCGGACACAGACCCGATTGCAGAGGCGATAGCGATCATGGCACGGCTGCGTGCCCCGGATGGCTGTCCCTGGGACCGCGAGCAAACCTTCGACTCTATCAAGCGACACACCCTCGAAGAGACCTACGAGGTCTTCGACGCCATTGAGCGCCGCGCGTGGCCTGACCTTAAGGATGAACTCGGCGATCTTCTCCTTCAGGTCCTCTTTTACGCGCAGATGGCCTCCGAGGCCGGCCACTTCGACATCCGTGACGTAGCTGAAAATCTGAATGCCAAGCTCATTCGCCGTCATCCCCACATCTTTGCTGGAGCCGAAGCGGCTGATGCGAACGCCGTTCTGCGCAACTGGGAGCAGATCAAACAGACCGAGAAGAAAGCGTCAGCATCAACGCACACATCGATGCTGGACGATATTCCCCGCTCCATGCCAGCCTTGATGGAGGCGGGTAAACTCGGCTCCCGCGCAGCGAAAGTGGGATTTGACTGGCCCAACACAGCGGGCCTCTTCGATAAGCTGCAGGAGGAGATCGGCGAACTGAAAGCGGAGTTGGATTCAGCTCTCAACTCAACAGCCGCAATCGAAGCGGAGCTGGGAGACATTCTTTTCACGGCAGTCAACCTCGCCCGGCATCTCAAGGTCGACCCTGAATCGGCTTTGCGAGCCACAAACGCAAAGTTTCGTCGCCGCTTTTCCGCCATGGAGTCTGCCGCAGGCAGCGCTGCCGCTCTGGCCGTCTCCACTCCCGATCAGCTCGAAATACTATGGAATCAGGCGAAGAACACCGCCACCGAACCACCAAGGCCATGAACGCCAGCCCCCAAACTGCCATCCACATCCAGTCCCTCACTAGTCTTGAGCACTTCGAGCGCTGCGTCGTCCTCCAACACGAGGTGTGGGGTTACAGCGACCGCGATCTAATCCCGCGGCGTGCCTTCGTCGTCGCGCAACGCATCGGCGGACAGGTTCTCGGAGTCTTTGACGGAAATACGATTGTAGGATTCGCCATGTCTTTGCCGGGGTATCGCGACGGCAAACCCTATCTCCACTCGCACATGCTCGCCGTCCTTCCACAATATCGAAACTCCGGCATAGGCCGCCGCCTCAAGCTAGCCCAACGCGACGACGCTATCGCCCGCGGCTTCGATCTCATGGAGTGGACCTTCGACCCCCTCGAGATCAGGAACTCGCACCTGAACATCAGCCGGCTCGGCGTCATCGTACGGCGCTACCAGGCCGACTTCTATGGTCCTTCTTCTTCCCCATTGCAGGGAGGCCTCCCGACCGATAGGCTATATGCGGAATGGTGGCTGCGCTCCGACCGTGTCTCGAATCTGCTGCGCGGCGAGTCCAAGCCTCAACAGACCCTTGAACGCATCACAGTCCCGCACACCATCTACCAGTGGAAGCAGGACCCCCAGCAGCGAAGCCTTGCACGGACCCTCCAGAGCAATAACCGCGCGGCACTCGAGTCGGCATTCCAACGGGGTTTAGCTGTAGTCGGCTACGAAAGAGATGCTCAGGGCAATGGCAATTTCCTACTCGGTCCCTGGAAAAACGACTCTCAGATATGACATATCAGGCCCGCAACCGCAGTACAATTTGATTGAGCCCCGCGCACCAGACCCGCCAGGATCCGGCAATACGGAAAGACAGGACTGCAATGCTCAACATCGATGCGATTCACCTCCGCGAGATCAACCTTCCGCTAGCTTATCCATTTGAGACCAGCTTCGGCCTTACCACCAGCCGCCGCATCCTCCTCATAGAACTCGAATCTGAAGGCCTCACCGCATGGGGCGAGTGCGTTGCCGGTGAACACCCGTACTTCAGCGATGAGACCGTCGATACCGCCTGGATCATCACAGAGTCGGAGCTTGCCCCTCGTCTGCTGGAGGCTGATGTAGAGCGCGGCGGCAGTTGTCCTGATATCTTTCGTCAGGTCCGCGGCCATCGCATGGCGAAAGCTGCGCTGGAAAATGCCGTGTGGGATCTCGAAGCACAGGTGAAGCGTGTCTCGCTCGCAGATCTCCTCGGCGGCACTCGCGAAGTAATTCCCTGTGGTGTTTCGATCGGCATCCAACCCTCGCCCGCACATCTAATGGACAAGATCGCCACCGAGCTTGCTGCCGGCTATCAGCGCATCAAGTTGAAGTGCAAGCCAGGCTGGGACGTGAAAATCTTCGAAGCCGTCCGCGATCGGTGGCCCGACATCACGCTTAGCTGCGACGCCAACTCTGCTTACCGGATGAAGGACGTTGAAGACATCGTCGATTGGGACCGCTTCGATCTGCTCATGATCGAGCAGCCTCTCTGGTACGACGACTTCTACTTCCACTCCATGCTGCAAAAGCGCCTCCTAACCTCCATCTGCCTCGACGAGTCCATACGCAATCGGCGCGACGCTCTTGCCGCCATCGACATGGAATCCTGCCGCATCATCAACATCAAGCTGGGGAGAGTTGGTGGCTTCAGCGAGGCTATCGCCGTCCACAATGCCGCAGAAGAACGCGCCATCCCGGTCTGGTGTGGCGGAATGCTGGAGACAGGCATCGGTCGGTCGCACAATATTGCTCTCTCTTCGCTGCCGAACTTCTCGCTTCCCGGCGATGTCTCCGCCTCCAGCAGGTACTGGGAGCAGGACATCATTGAGCCGGAGGTCACGGTGAGCGGTCGAGGAGAGATTACCGTACCAACCACTCCCGGCAGAGGATTCGAAGTGCGACTTGACCGGATCGAAGCCCTGACGGTTCGACGGCAGACGCTCCACGCGAAGGCCCGCGTCACGGCCTAGACCGACCCTACCGACTCGGCAGCGGCGTATCCAACATCATTCGAATCGCATCCTGGTAGCTCATTGGCCCAATCGCTTGAAAGTCGCTGCCGGTCGACTCGGTATGTACGTTGACCGTCTTCAGCATCAGAGCACGCACGCTGAGCCGCATCGCGAAGTAAGTGAAGATCCATCGATTGCCGCCGGCGTCGGTTTGATTCAGCTCCAGTTTGCCCCCAGGATAAATATGGGCGAGCATGCCCCAGCCGAAGTTCACACCACGCGAGATCGTCCCTTCCATGCGAACCAGGTAATGCGACTTGGCATCGATCCACACTCTTCCTTCGAGTCCGGTCAGTGCCTCTGCTTCTGTGTTTGGCGGATTGAACTTCGGATTCGGTTTGTAGTCGATTACGATCTCCTGCGCACCTTTGTTTCTGCCCGACTGCGGCTGTCCCGGCGTATAGGTGAAAATTGCTGAATCCGCCATCAAAGGAACTAATTTATCCGCCATCTTACGGTCGGATTCGCTATTCCGGATGTGCCTGAAGAACGCTGACGGCGACGCGATCATGTCGTTCAGGCGCTGCCGCTCCGCCTTGTCCTGATCTTCGGTCAGCGGTTTTCCATCTCTCATAATCAGCCGCGCCACCGTTCCATCTTTGCTCTCAACAACGTCACGAACTACGTCACCCTTATCGCTGATTGTGTGAGTGCGATATCGAAAGTAGGAATCGGTATGATGAAGCGCTTTGAGCTCATTCGCCGACGCGTCGACGATCCAGGAGCGCGGCGGTATCGACAGCAAGGATACTTCGCCTACATCTTTTGTCGTAGCGCCACCCTGTGCCTGCGCAAGCCCATCGGCCGCGGGCAAAAGCAGCAGCAAAGATCCAATAACGATCCGATAAAGTGATCTTCTTTGTTCTAAAACTGGCCTGAATCGCGGCCTGCATGCTGAAGCTGACTTCCGCGCTTCCCCCGTAGCCATTACCAACCCACACCTCTCATCTCCCCATTCTATGGGTCTTTCATAAGACTCACGGAGCCCCGCAAAGTATTCGCGGTTTGCCTCTAGGCATGAGCTTGGGTATAGTTCGGGCAAGGTATACATACAGCAGACAGGACCTCAAGGGAGAAAAAAACGTCTATGAAACCAGCAGAGGGTTCCACCGTCATCGGTAAGTCAGTCGTCATCCGGGGACAACTCTCCGGAGATGAGGACCTTTACATCGACGGAGACATCGAAGGAACCATCACCCTCAAGGACAGCGGCTTGACCATTGGGCCCAATGCACGCGTTCGCGCCGATATCACCGTCCGCGACGTCACCGTATTCGGTCATCTCACGGGCAACGTCCAGGCTACAGGCCGCGTCGACCTACGCCAATCCGCAATCGTCAATGGGGACATCCTCGCAGGTCGGCTCTGCATCGAAGAGAGCGCCATTCTGAAGGGGAGTGTCGAACTCAAGCAAGGTTCCGGAACCCAATCTAAGGCCTCAACCTCCGCCGCAACACCGTCTGCTCCAGTCGAGGCGAGCACTCCTTTGTTCACTCAACCACAGGCATAGAACCAGAAAGGGAAGCGGGCTCATGCGCAGCCTTTTCGGCAGTAGCGAGAGTACAAGCAGTCCACGAGGCGGCGACACTGGCCGCATTCCTCGTCATTCCAGTGGATGGAAAGAGTTGTTGAAGCATTTGCAGACGCAGGAGTCACTACGCATCCTCGACATTGGACCCACTTCGTCCACCAACATCAACTACATCACCAGCCTTGGCCACAGTATCTATATGGCAAGCGTCGTCGACGAGGCATCGAAACCGGAGTGGCTTACTCCCGGCAAAGAGGGCGAGCCACCTAGCTTCGATGTTGATCGATTTCTTGAGAGCAATCTCAATTTTTCCGGCCGCGTATTCGACGTTGTCATCTTCTGGGACACGGCAGATTATCTTCCGGAGCCTCTCATCGCGCCCGTACTGTCCCGTATCCACAAGGTGCTTCAACCTGGCGGTCTTATGCTTGCTTTCTTTCACCAGACAAGCAGTCCGGAGACATTCTTCTGTAGATATCATCTGACCGATACCGACGTAGTGGAGATGCAGCGTGCTGGGAACTACCCATTACTCAACGTCTTCAATAATCGCAAGATTGAAAACCTGCTCAGTGAGTTTAGTAACTTCCGATTCTTTCTCGCAAAAGACAGCCTTCGCGAAGTCATTATCACCCGATAAGGATACGGCTACTTTCGGTCTTTG
>CAZZZG010000054.1:0-27280 GCA_964658525.1 uncultured Edaphobacter sp. | reverse complement strand
CATCACGATCGACTCCACGGGCAACTACTTCATGACCGACGCTGTTCACGGCACCGTTGCCCGATTTGGCGTCGACGGTAGCCTCAACACCAGCTACGTCAACGGACTTGACACCCCAACCTCTATCTACGTCGACGGCTTCGACAACCTCTTTATTGCGCAGGCCGGTTCGACGCATAACGTGATTGAGGTCTATGCCGGCGGCGGAAGCCGGATCATCGCGGGCAGCGGCAGCAACTCCTCCGCCGACGGCGTCCTCGCCACGACCGCTAGCTTTGTCTCACCCGGTGGCATCATTCTCGACGCAACAGGCATCCTCTACATCGCCGACACCGGCGGTCACTTCGTCTACGCAGTCGATAAATTCGGCATTATTCATGAGATCGCCGGTAACGGAACCACCACTACGACCGTCCCCGGCCAAGCCACCGGCACCGCTCTCATCGCTCCTTCTTCCCTCGCCTTCGACGACGCCGGCGACCTCTACATCGCCGATGCCACGGCCAACGTCGTTTATACCGTCTTCGTCTCTACAACCAGCAACGGCAGCAACATCTCGACCATACTCGGTACCGGCACCGCAGGAAACACCGGGGACGGGGGACTCGCCAACCTCGCCCAAATCAACAATCCTCTTGGCATTGCTGTTGAAGGCAGCAACGGCGATCTCTTCGAGGTCGACAACGGGAACAGCTCGATCCGCGAGATCACCTATCCGAATCCCACCGTCGCCTTCGGCACAGTTCTTGTCGGCCAGAACTCGGTCATCATCCAGCAAAGCCTAAGCAACTTTGGTTCTGCGCCCTTCACTCTAAACGGCGCCATCACCACCTCAGATCCTCACTTCACCATTGATCCGGGCACCACGACCTGCGGCACCACTATCATCGCGGGTTCAACCTGCAACCTGGGCTTCATCTTCGCTCCGACCGCCAAGGGTCCGCTGACTGCGACTGTTAGTATCCCCTCGAACGCTTACAACAGCCCTCAGACTCTGACGCTCACGGGAACAGGAAAGGCATTTATCCCGCTTCAGTTCACGCTGCCGCCAGAAACCGAGGTCTACGGCCAGCCCTTCTCCGAGAATGTCAGCGTAACCAACGGCAGTCCCTCTCCAACCGGCACAATCACCTTCAGCTTCGGCGCGCGGATTCTGTGCACGGTCACAGCGACCCTGGGAACCGGATCCACGTGCAACGCTCTCAATAGCGGTCTGCCCGTAGGCTCCTACGGCATTACCTTCACCTACTCAGGCGACACCAACTACTCGCCAGCCAGCGGCAATGTGACACTCACGGTTATTCCGGCCCCACTCACGATCACCGTCAACAACTTCACTCGACCCTACGGAGCAGCAAACCCCACTTTTACCGGGACCATTACGGGGGTCGTCACAGGGGAAACCATCCTCGTCGCCTACTCCAGCAGCGCGACAATCACATCCCCTATCGGCACCTATCCCATCATCGCGACTCTTACGCCAATCGGAACGACAAGTCTCTCCAACTACACGGTCACCAACACGCCCGGAACCCTCACCATCACTCGGGTCGCTATCACCGTCACAGTTCTCAGCGCAACTCGTCAGTACGGTCAGGCCAATCCCCCTTTTAACAGCACCACCCTTGGCATCCTCAACGGGAACACCATCAGCGGGGGCACCGTCAACGGCGACGTACTGACTATCGCCTATTCCTCTCTGGCCACTATCACGTCGCCGGCCGGTTCCTATGCGATTAACGCGACCATCTCCGGAGCGAACGTAGGCGACTACAACATCATCGTCATTCCCGGCACCCTCACCGTCACCCAGGCAACAATCACCATCACGGTCGGCAACGCAACTCGCACATACGGAACACCGAATCCGCCCTTTACCAGTACGGTTAGTGGTGCCCTTAATGGCGACACCTTCACCAACACCTATTCCACTCCCGCCACCATTTCATCTCCGGTTGGGTCCTACCCCATCAACGACACCGTCGGGGGCCCCGCAGCGGCAAACTACACAGTTAAGGTCACCCTAGGGACCCTGACAATCACTCCAACCTCCGTCGCTGTAAACGTAACTGCGAATAATGCCACTCGCCCCTACGGCGCAGGAGAGCCCACATTTACCAGCACTGTAACTGGAGCTCTTAACAGCGATACCTTCACAATCATCTACACGACTACCGACACTCCTGCCTCGCCCGTCGGCACCTACACCATCATCCCCACCGTCTCCGGCCCTGCTGCCGCCAACTACACCAACATCACAACAACCAACGGAACCCTTACCGTCACGCCGGCTGTGCTTACCGTCACTGCGAACAACGCCACCCGAGCTTACGACACCGCAAATCCAACCTTCACAGGCACAACCACCGGCCTGTTTAAGGGTGACACCGTTGTTACCAACTTCACCAGCCCCGCCGTCCTCAGTTCCGCTGTGGGCACTTATCCGATCATCCCCGCAGTGACCGGCGCGGCGCTCTCCAATTACTCTGTCAATCTCGTCAACGGTGCGCTCACCATTACGCAAAACCAGGCCGCTTTGGTCATAAACGTCAACAGCGCCTCCCGCCTCTACGGAGCACCGAACCCCACCTTCACCGGCACGGTCACCGGCATTGCCCCCGGTGACAACGTGGTCGTCAGCTACACCACTACAGCCACGCCCGCCTCACCAGCAGGCCAATATGCCATCGGCGCCAACGTCTCCGGGACCTCCGCTGGCAATTACGTTGCAACCATCCACCCAGGCACACTCGATGTCAGCCCCGTCGCCACTACTACCAACATCACTAGCTCTGGTTCGCCCGCAGCCGCGGCTGCCTCAGTCACCTTCACTGCTACCGTCACCAGCGCAAATGGAGTACCCACCGGCACTGTGAACTTCTCCGACGGCGGCAATCTCCTCGGAACCGGCACCCTAAACAGCAGCGGCATCGCAACATTTTCTACCACCACACTCACAGCCGGCAGTCACACAATTACCGCGACCTTCCAAGGCAATACCAACTTCTCTACCAGCTCCGCCACTCTCACCCAGGTCGTCAACACTCCAGCGGGCAATTTCACAATTTCCGCCACGCCCCCAACTCAGCTCATCCGGGGTCCTGGTACGACGACTTACCAGGTTGTTCTAACCTCAGTCGGAGCGTTCGCAGGCCAAATCAATCTCTCCTGCACAGGCCTCCCTGCTGACGCCACCTGCACCTTCGCCAACAACCCGACGCTCACCGCCGGAAGCACCGCTACCGTCGCCCTGACCATCAATACCACCGCAGCCGACGCCAGACTTCACAATCCCGTGATCCCGAGCTTCAGTGGAACAGAACTCGCACCCATCACCGTGGCCGCAGTCTTTCCCCTCGAACTACCAGTGGTCGGGGTCCTCTTTGCCGGATTCCATCGCCGCAGAAAGCCAGGTACTCGGAAGATTCGTCTTCTCACTGTTCTCCTCCTTTCTTTCGGTATCCGTGGCTTGGCAGGTTGCTGCTTCAACACCACATTCCAGACCTACACCGTAAGCATTACAGGCACCAGCGTCAGCTTCACAACGCCGGCTCAATCCACCTCGGTCTTTCTGTCCGTCGGTCAGTAAAGCTTTGCCACTCGTCTGTCCTGTCGATCTCGCAGGGAACAAGAGTTAAGAAATCAGGAAGCACCGCAGTTGGAGGTTTCATCCTTATGCATCTCCGCCCCGTGAGCGCCGAAAGATCGAGTTCCCCCACCGTGCGTCTCGCCGGTGGCATTCTCAATTTCGGAACAACGCTCCTCGTCGCCCTTTGCATCGCAGCTTCGCCATTGTCCGCCGTGGCGCAGGCTGTCAAAACCGCCTCCACGCCTCTTCCCGAATTTTCACGCCTCGATCTCTACGGCGGTTACGCCTACTTCCATCCCTTCAATAGTGGAGTCGGTCCCTTCGTCTATCAATCCATCAACCCCGGTGCGGTCGCCAGTGCCACGGCCTACTTCAATCGCTACCTTGGTATTCAGGCCGAAGGGAGCTTCTTTCCTGACGGTCCCAATGATTGCTACTTCACCGCGCAAGCAGGCCCTGTCTTGCGTTATCAGAAGGGCCGCCTCATCCCCTTCGCCCACGTCCTCGGCGGAGGAGCCAGGGCAGGAGGCCCAGCTTTCCAACCATGCACCTGGGGCTGGGGCGTCACCGCCGGCGCGGGTCTAGACCTGGTTCTTCCCTACTTCAACAACCACCTCGCACTTCGCCTAATCCAGGCAGACTTCGACTACTCCCATGTCGATTACGGCCCTCTTGATCCCGCCGAGGTGACCGGAGGCGTTGGCGAGATCACCGCCTACCGCCTCTCCGCTGGAGTAGTTCTGAGATTCGGACAGCAAAAGCCGCCTACACCCATCCAGCTCGGTTGCACCGTTCAGCCAACCAATGTCTACTCTGGCGACCCTATTGCCGTTACAAGTACCGCAACAAACCTCGAACCGAAGAAGAAGCTCTCTTACGCTTGGACCGCCAGCGGCGGCGTAGTCACTGGCAATAATGAAACCGCCAACATCAACACTGCTGGCCTCGCTCCAGGCGACTATACCGTCACCGGCCATCTCAGCGAAGGCAAACGTCCCGGTGAGAGCGCCACCTGCACAACCGGCTTCCGCGTCCACAATCCCGCACCGCCTACCATTACTTGCTCCGCTAACCCAAGCACTGTCATGCCCGGCGATCCTTCAACAATCACAGCCGACGCCAACAGCTTGGAAGGCTTGACACTGAGTTACTCCTACTCTTCTACTGCCGGCCAGATTTCGGGAACGACCCCCACTGCAACGCTCGTCACCAGTGGCGCTCCCTCAGGCACGGTCACCGTCACCTGCAATGTCGTCGACGATCTTGGCAAACACGCGTCCGCGGACACCACTGTCACCATCGTCACTCCTCCACCACCTCCGGTCCCCAAGGTCCGTCCACTCTGTAGCGTCTCGTTTGAGCGCGACATGAAGCGTCCTGTCCGCGTCGACAACGAAGGGAAGGCCTGCCTTGATGACATCGCCCTCACGCTCAACCGCGACACCACCTCCAAACTCGTGATCGTTGGCAGACACTCTAACGACGAAACCGCCGACATCGCAGCCCAACGCGACCTCAACGTCGAACAGTACCTCGTCGATGAAAAGGGAATCGACTCGGCACGTATCTCTATGCGAACCAGCGGTCAACCCGGACGCATCCTCGATAGCACTCTGGTTCCGGACGGAGCCACCTTTATCCCTGGCGAAACTTCGACCTTCGACGCAGGTTCGGTGAAGAGGGTGGGCCAGCCTTACGCCAAACCAAAAGCCACTACTAATCACTAATCACGCAAATCCATCAACCTTCCATTCCGCATTGGGGAGGATCTCCACAGATCTCTCCCCATTTGCGAGTCGCCGTTGACCTCGAGTCACTATTTAGCGAAAGCGCCCGAGCGACATTGCACTTCTACACATCGCCGCACACTAGCGCGTTGCCTCTGGTCTTCGTTGTGGATTGCGCCTTTTCTTCAAGACGCTACACTCGCGACCTAACCGGTCCAAACGAAAGTTCCCGGTTCCACACGCTTCGCCGCCCTGTCACGATATCTGCTAAACTATCTCAGTCGGTACAGCGATCCAGCAAGCCTTCCCGCGCGCTTGAGTTTTACGGAAAGCACCATTCGTCAACATCTCACCGCAGTACATTCGGGGCGTAGCGCAGTCTGGTAGCGCACCTGGTTCGGGACCAGGGGGTCGGAGGTTCGAATCCTCTCGCCCCGACCAATTACTTAACCTTGCCGACAGTTGATCAGCTTCTTCGATCTTCATTTCCTCTATTGAACTCAGTTTTCAAAAGATGACGTGATCGTAATATGTACTATCTTTCGCGAGAATGTCGGGTGACATAACACATCTTTCCCGACGAGTTGCACCCGCGGACCCCGCCCCAAAAAACTTTGCTATCTTCGGCGGCGGATCGGCCTTTAATTGGCCTTCTCCATCCCGGTCAATGTCATTCCTCTGTTGTGATCCCTGTTTATGATGGCGAAGTACTCTAGGAGGAATGACCTGTGCGTTCTACACGCCAGCTTGAGATTACCACTCTGCTTCTTTTCGCATCAATGCCGTTCAGCGGGCAAACCTCCGCGCAGAGTAGAAAGAATTCAACTGTTGTGGCCAGCGCCAAAGCTGGTTCGGCACAAAAGCCAGACGGTGCAGCCGCCCGGTTGAGTACGATCGTCGCCTCCGGGCACCTTGAGGATCTTCGTTGGCCCAACTTCTCAGACTACCGGCTGCACCTCGTCAACTTTTACCGACCTTCCGGATACAACCTGGCTTGGGTTCGCGATGGCGAGCCGACCCCCGAGGCCGTCGAACTCATCCACATACTGCAGAACGCCGATAGGGAGGGCCTTCGAGCGGACGATTATGACGCCTCACGCTGGGCAGATCGCTTGAAACTGTTGCAGGGGCCGCATGAAAGCGCTGACGAAGCGCGCTTCGATACCGCCCTCACCGTCTGCATCATGCGCTATGTCTCCGACGTGCATATTGGCAGGATCAACCCTGAAAATCTGGGATTCGAGTTTGATGTCTCTCACAAGAAATTAGACTTGCCACACTTTGTCCGTGAACGACTTGTTAATGGCTCCGATCTACATTCAGAACTGGCCGGAATAGAACCTCCTTTCCCAAGCTACCAACGACTCCGCGCTGCTTTGTTGCACTACATGGAACTGAAGAAGATCGGTGACGGGGAGAAGGTGCTTGATGTCGGGGGAGTTTCTCCGGGTGGCGGGTACGCAGGGATAGCAGAATTGACAAGCCGACTGCGACTGTTGGGCGATCTACCGGACAGCGTCACGATACCGCCTGACGCAAAGGTTTATGAGGGACCGTTGGTCGATGCAGTCAAACACTTTCAAGGACGTTTTGGTTTGCGGCCAACCGGAGAACTGGATTACAAAACCGTGGTCGAGATGAATGTGCCGCTGAGCGATCGGATTGAGCAGATGCAGTTGGGATTGGAAAGGTTCCGCTGGTTACCGTACCAGTTCAAACAGCCTCCCATCGTGATCAATGTTCCAGAGTTTCGCCTCTACGCGTTCAATGAAAAAAATGAAGTGGGTCTCACGATGAGAGTAAATGTGGGCGAGGACTACAGCCACCAAACACCCATGTTCGAAGGCAATATCCGGTACCTCGTCTTTCGTCCATATTGGAACCCTACGCCGAATATTCTGCTCAATGAGATCATCCCCGACTTCGAAAAAAATCCGTCTTTAGAAGCCCAAAATCTGGAACTAGTCAGCGCAAGCGGGAAAGTCTTTCGCTCCGGGAACGTCACTCCTGCCATGTTGCAGCAGGTTCGATCAGGACAGCTGAAGGTGAGGCAGCCCCCCGGCCCCGAAAATGGGATGGGACTCGTCAAATTTATGTTTCCCAACCAACACGACGTCTATATCCACGACACTCCTGAAAGCCTCGATATGTTCTCCGAGGCAACGGAAGGTGAAGAAGGAGAGTTGAAACGCGTGGCTAGCCATGGGTGCATCCACCTACAAGAACCAGCCAAGTTCGCAGCGTGGCTCCTCCGCAACACTCCGGGTTGGGATTCGGAGCGAGTTGAGAAGGCCATGCACGACGGCCGGGATAACCTGCAGGTGAATCTTGTCCCACCTGTTCCGGTGTTGATCTTCTACATGACTGTAGTCGTGGAAGAGAACGGCGACGTTCACTTCTTTCACGATATCTACGATCACGACAGAACGCTCAAGCAGGAGTTTTCTTGCACGCGCGACGTCTTCCGCGTTCGGATAAGAAATGTGAATGGACCTATGATACTGACTATGTGCGTTATGCCGATCGAGCACGTAGTTGCCTTCGGGAGTTTTGAGATCGCCTTCCCTGACCTTAATGCCGACCGGATTACCTCCTAGCGATACGGTGTACGTTTTCAGGACTTCATTGCCCTTCATCAACAGAAGCTTTCTTTCCCCCTTAAGAACCAGCACCTTGTCTGCTATGACAGACGCTGGTAAGGAGGAATTGTCGGCTGAAAGCGAATGCGCGGAAACGACCGCTAAAGTGAGAAGCGCGACAACAGCCAGCTTCGTGATCTTTCTCAACCACATTCTTTTTCGTGCTCCGCGTTACCGTGATCGATGACACAAGAGGCGCAAAGCACCTATGGGTAGCCAGGAACAGCTAAACCATCAGGGATCATAACTCACTGCCAATTGCGTTATAAAAGGATACTCGAGACTGACCAATCATACGAAGGTGGGATATAGAACTGGTCTGATTTTCGAGGTTCCTCAATCCCAAAGCGAGGCGTAGCCGTGGACACATCACCATGCCGCAGTTGCTGGACATTGAATGCGGTAATGCATCACGAGGGACCGATGGTCATATCGCTCTTGTAGGTGTACTCACCGGCATTCGTGGCCGCATGCTTGATGGGGAAACAACAAACTCTGCAAGCTATCGCCGCGTGAAACAGGTGTCGCCAGATGGAGATGATCTGACTATCGGAGGACGTCGATGCCGCCCGCGATTTATGCATGTTACCGCTCGCAAGAATTGCGGGCGCATTTCTGTTTCGGGAGAGTATCAACATTTTGGCAAGATATACGTTTATGATGGACGATCTTGCAGCGACCAGATAAACGAGAGGAGCTTTGATGAAAACGAAGATGCTTGCATTGCTCACGTCGGTTTGCTTTGTGGGCACTGGCGTTGTCGGAATTGGGCAGTCGTTTGAACACGCAACCACGCAACGCGTGCTCGGCCATCGCTCCGTGTCGTTGCTGACCATCGACGGATTGACGTTCAAAGATTTGGATCGAAACGGCCGTCTGGATCCGTATGAAGACTGGCGCCTACCGGCGGAGACTCGAGCCGCAGACCTCGTCAAGCGTCTGAACGTAGAGCAATTGGCCGGACTGATGGTGCATGGAACGCTGCCGGGTTCAGGAGCACTTGCGGCTATCGGCACTGGGAATCAATATGATCTGGAGAAGTCACGTAATCTGATAGTGAATCGGAATATCTCCAGCTTTATTACTCGCATGGGAGGCGATGCGAAAGGTCTGGCCGCACAGAATAATCGAATCCAGGAGCTGGCAGAATCCTCGCCGTTTGCCATTCCAGTTACGATTTCGACCGATCCGCGCCACCATTTTCAAAGTATTCTGGGAGCCAGTTCAGTGAATCCGGCGTTCTCCCAATGGCCAGAGACCCTCGGCCTTGCGGCCATCGGCGACGTTGACCTAACCAGACGGTTCGGAGACATTGTGCGCCAAGAATATATGGCGGTCGGTATACGGGAATCGCTGGCGCCCCAAGCCGACCTGGCAACAGAACCCCGATGGGCGCGAATCGACGGCACTTTCGGTGAAGATCCCGAGGTTGTGGGCAAGATGACTGCGGCTTACATCGAAGGCATTCAAAACGGAAAGGACGGCCTGAATCAAAACAGCGTCGCCGCGGTCGTAAAGCATTGGGTGGGATACGGCGCGGTGAAAGACGGGTGGGACAGCCACAATTTCTACGGTAGATTCGCTGCACTCGACGATCAGGAATTAGCAATGCACATGATCCCATTTGAGGCGGCCTTTCGGTCTCATGTAGCAGCAGTGATGCCGACCTACGCGATCTTGCGGGGAGTGACTCTAAACGGAACAGCGCTGGAGCAGGTGGGAGCAGGCTTCAACAAGCAACTGTTGACAGATTTGCTGAAAAACAAAGAGGGGTTCGCTGGTCTGGTGCTCAGTGACTGGGGAATCACGGAAGACTGTACGGAAACTTGTAAGAATGGTGAACCTGAAGGCTCCAAACCGACGCCCGCCGATATCGGAATGCCGTGGGGCGTTGAATCGTTGAGCCGCCAGGAGCGATTTGCCAAGGCGATCAATGCAGGAGTTGACCAGATTGGCGGCACAAACAATCCGGATGCGATTGTGGCCTGCGTCAAGACCGGAACCATCTCGCGGGATCGAGCAGAGATGGCGGCCAGACGCATCCTGGAACAGAAGTTCTCGATGGGGCTATTCGAGGATCCGTATGTGGATGATGTCGCTGCGGGCAGGATCGCTGGGAATGAGGATTTCGTAAAAGCCGGTAAGGACGCGCAGGCGCGTGCGGTTGTCATCCTCGAAAACAAGATCATCCCGAATACGGGTAGAAAGTTGCTTCCGTTGCCATCAAGTAAGCTCCGCCTTTATGTGCGAGGCATCGATCCGGCGGTTGCAGAAGCGGCTGGCTTCACCGTGGTTTCGGATGTCAGCAAGGCGGATTTGGCGGTGATTCACGCAGCGCCTCCCTTTGCCAGCGAACATCGGGGATATTTTTTTGGCGGTCGTCAGCATGAGGGCAGGTTGAATTACATCGAATCCGACCCAGACTATGTTGCGCTTGTGGCTGCGAGCAAAGCCGTACCCACAGTTTTTGTGACCACTCTCGAGCGTCCGCTGATCCTGACGAATGTAAAGGACAAGGCCAGTGCGCTTCTCGGAGACTTCGGCATCGATAGTAAAGAGTTGCTAGAGGTTCTTCTGGGTCGCGCAAATCCTCAAGGTCATCTGCCTTTTGAGCTACCCTCGTCGCTCGATGGAGTGATGAAGCAGAATGGCGCTGAACCACATGACTCGGCTTCCCCGCTCTATGCGTACGGCTACGGGCTTAAGTACTGAACTCAGATCGTATTCAGGAAGACGAAAAACGGCGTTTAGTAAGTTGGCTAGAACTGTAACTCTAGATTGACAAGCGTGCGATCAATAGATGAAAAGGTTCGTCAACAAAGAACGCGGGACGTCAGGACTTTTAAACACGTCGTCGTATCGTTTCGGCTTCGGTAACGACGTAGTCCATCGGCACATCATATTGCTGGGGCCAAATCGTTTCGAGCCGCAGTGACGCAAAGCCTATGCCGATGCTAAGAGGCTTCGGTTCCGCCGCTGCCAACGTTCTGTCGTAATAACCGCCACCGTACCCCAGCCGATAACAGCGATCGTCATAACCTACCAGCGGGACTACCAAAGTGTCGGGAACCAAGACACGAGACTCTGCGGGATAAGGAATACCGAACGCACCGGCGACCATACGGCATCCTGGCGTCCAGAGGCGGAATGCAAGTGGTTGCGATCGCCCAACAACCATCGGCAGTGCGACAGTTCCTCCTTCAACAAGAAAACGATGGAGCAAAGGAAGTACTTCGATCTCGCCCCGAAAGGGCCAATAGAAACCTGCAATCCTGGTCCCTTGGGCTTGGAATATAGAATGCACCCTGTCGAGAACCACCTCGCTTGCGCGGCGTTGTTGCTCTTCAGAAAAGGAAGTGCGCAATTCAAGAAGCTCTGACCTTGTTTGTCTTCGCCAGGCGGTGAGTTCTGTTTCCCGTCCAATATCTGAAAACCCAGGTTTCATTGGGTCATCCATAAAATTCTCGCCGGGCCGCATCTGTGTCTTCCGTAGGTACAGTGTAATCCCGTGCGGATGGGCCGGCGCGCGTTCGTACATATGCCCACATCTTCATCGGTGGCGATGAAGATGAGACCATTTTCACTCCATATCATAGAAGCTGCCAAAGAAACGATAGATCGACCAGTGATCTACCTTCGAACTCATCTCGAAGGGAGAATGCATGGAGAGCAATGGGATGCCAACGTCCAGCACTTCCATGTTTCGAGCTGACAGAAACCCGCCCAGTGTTCCTCCGCCACCGACCTCAACCTTAGGAGTCTGTGTCTGCCACGCGAGACGGTTCTTGTCCAGGATCGCAATGATGCGGGCGGTGAACTCGGAGTTGGGATCAAAACCGGCGCCGTATCTTTTGACCGTCACGCCATAACCGACAACCGCGGCATTCGAGTCCTCTGAATTCTGTGGAAAGAGAGGGTTCACGCCGTCGTTGCAGTCTGCTGAGAGGACCTCAGTATTGCGGAAAGCATGCCTCACTTGCAATGAAGTTACGCCCTTGCTTTGCGCGTCCATCAGCTCTGTAAAAACAGTATCGATGAATTGTGATACCGCTCCTGTGTTGTTGATCGAACCGGTCTCTTCGAAGTTTGACACATAAGCCATCGCGGTCTTCTTTGGGATGCCTTTCGAGTCAAGAATCGAGCGTACTGCTGCGTAACTCAAGGCCTTGTCATCTTGTCCCCAACTGCCGGTCAGTCCCTTATCAAGACCAACATCAGCGGGCAAAGTGGCCGGTACGAGTTCCAACTCTGCCGCGACAAGATCCTCATCCCTGATCTTGAACCTTGAGCGCAGGGAGTTCATAACTTGCTCTGCAACTGAACCGTTCACTTCGGGAATTGAACCAACAACTGGATTCATCTCCTCCCCGGCGAGCACATTGGCATATGTACGACTTTGTAATAGCTTGTCTGAATGCGGCGCCGCATCCGCAATTACAAACACCGGGTCTCCAGGCGCAAATCCAATATTGACTTGCAAATGTCGACCGTCAACCGTGTCGATGCGTCCCACCAATGCGAGCGGCAGGTTCGACCACTGATATTTCTTGATTCCCCCGTAGAGAGTGGTCTTCAGCAGTGCAATGGATCCGGGAGCTTGAATTACCGGCCTCGATTTCAGGTTGATGTGAGGAGAGTCCTGGTGTGTTGCGACCATACGAACACCAGACTCAATCGGGTCTGTGCCAACTACCACCAGTACGAACGCTCGATCGCGGTTCGGCATGATCAGTCTTGCGCCCGACTTCACCTGTGCTGGCGAAGTAAATTCCACGAACCCAGCCTCTTGAGCCAGCTTCAAGAACTCTGAGGTAGACAGACCGGCGCTTTTGGCTTGGCGGAGGTATACCTTATACGGCTCCGCAAATTGGAAGACCTGCGTCTTCTGTTCTGGCGAAAGCATGAGCCAGGCCGACTTCTCGGCAACAGCTCCATCTGTGTGCGCGGGTTGCTGAGCTCTTGAGCCAACAATAGGAACAAAAAGGAGGGTGAACAGAAGCGCAGTTGTCACTCGCATGCTCTAAATCTTAGAACAACGCTTTTGCGAGAGGAAAACCAGTGTGAATAAGCTCTGACATCCCCAAGTCGGCTCTGCGAAAACTTTGCCTCGATATCGGGTTAGAGCACGGTGCGGATGCCGTTTTGGTTGCGGGTGATGCGGGCGCCGTCGAGATACTCAAGCAACGGAATGGCGTGTTTACGGGTCAGGCCAGATAAAGCTTTGAAGCGGCCTACGTCGAAGGTCTGGCCGCGCTGCTTTTGGAGCTCAGTTCTTAGCCGGACTAGCGCTTCGTCGTGGATCAGGAGGTTATCGGCGCCCATACGGATTAATTTGCCAGCACGGATGAGGATGGTGATCAGAGGAGGCACTTCTTCATGGGGAAGCTGCAGGGCGGCGGCTACTTCACTGACGATCGGGGAGGCGAGGCCGGCGTTGCGATAGAGAGCCTCGACTTTGGCCAGTGCTTCTGTGGGCTCTTTGACGCCAGCTCCGCGGAGGGTGAATTGACTGCCGACTGTCTGGACGGGTTTGACCTGGGGCAAGCGCACGGCGGCAAGAGCGAAGACCCAGTATTCCAATTTGGTTCGGGAGCGCAGCTCGGCCCGGGAAATGGAGCGGGCTTCGGTTCGCCCTAGCTCTTTGAAGAGGAGCTCGACGGCCTCGGCCAACGCCCCTGGCCAAAGCAAGTGGCTCACGACGGCATGCTCCACAGTGGCACCGATGAGTTGCTTGCTTGCGATCAGTGGCGCGATGATCGCGCGGATGGCGTCGGCGTGGAGGCAGGTTTCGCGGCTGAGGGTTTTGATAGAGATTCCGTGAAGGCCGCGGTGGCGCACGCGCAGGAGAAGTTGCTGCTTGGGTGTGGCTTCGCGAAGCTGTTCCAGCCATGTATTTGCGGCTGCTTTACTGAAGCGGGGTAGAGGATGTGCATCGAGTATTCGGCCACCGCCTACTGTGATTGCGGGCGAAGGTTGCCTGAGCACGAAGCGATCGCCGGGCGTGAGGAGCAGGGGTTTGCTAAGACGCAGGCGAGCAAGAGGAGCAGCGGAGTTTTCGCCAGGGCAGTAGAGAAGGACGCGGGCCGTGGTTTCGGATGTGAAGGCATGCAGGCGCAGGGTGGTACGGTGTCGAAGCGCGGGCATGTCGGGTAGGATGGTTAGCTCTACATCGACGGTGTCTACCGGCGAAAGAGTCTCGGGCGGCACGATGGTATCGCCGCGGTGCACTTCAGCTACCTCGACGCCGACGAGGTTCAGCGCCACGCGGCCGGGTGCGTGGGTCTCGCTCACGGTTGCGCCGTGGATCTGGATGCCGCGGACGCGGACGCTACGGCCCCCTGGCTGAAGATGGACGGCGTCTCCCACATGCAGCCTGCCGGCCTGGAGCGTGCCCGTGACGACTGTGCCAAAGCCGCGCACGGAGAAGGCACGATCCAGGGGAAGGCGAAGGATGGCGTCTGCATTGCGCGCGGGCACGCTCAATGCGAGCTGCGCGAGGGCCCGCTTGAGGGTGGGGATTCCCGCGCCGGTGCGTGCGGAGACGGCGACGACGGGAGCATATTCGAGGAAGGTGTGCTCGACGAAGCGTCGGACCTCATGACGCGCGGCTTCGAGTCGCTCGGGGGGGACGGCGTCCTGCTTGGTGATGACGACAATGCCATGACGGATGCCAAGGACAGTGCAGATGGCGAGGTGTTCGGTGGTCTGCGGCTTGATGCCCTCATCGGCGGCGATGACCAGCATGACGCAATCGATGCCGCCGGCGCCGGCGAGCATGTTGCGGATGAAGGCATGGTGACCGGGGACATCGATCAGACTGAGATGTATCGAGTGTCCGGCGGGACCTTGAAGATCGAGAGACGCGAAGCCGAGGTCGATGGTGATGCCGCGGGATTTTTCTTCGGGCAGACGGTCTGTGTCGGTGCCGGTGAGGGCACGGACGAGTGCGGTTTTACCGTGGTCGATGTGCCCGGCGGTGCCGAGGATCACAGAGCGCGTGGCTGCGGATTTCATGGCTGCTCCGGCTCGAGCGCTTGTCTCAGCAGCTGAGCGAGGATGGCGTCTTCTGCGGGCGGTATGGTCCGCAGGTCGAGCAGGACGCGGCCCTCGTGAATGCGCACGACGACCGGAGGATCGAGGTGGCGCATATTTGCTGCGTACACTGCTTCCGACATATGAGAAGGCAGTAGCGCCAGCGCGAAGCTGGCCAGAGATGCTCCGGGAGTGGTGCCTCCGCCGACTACGCTGCGAGTCTCGACTACCTCCACCGCGGCGCTGATGGAGCGGAGACTTTCGGCTATGGCCACGCAGCGGGCGCGGATGGCTTCAGCGGGCATGCGCAGCATGGCGATGGCCGGCAGGGTCTCTTCGGTCGCGGTGAGATAGGCGAGCAGAGTAGCTTCGAGCGCGGCGTAGGTGAGCTTGTCCACACGCAGGGCTCGAAGTAGCGGATTAGCGCGAACGCGATCAAGGATGGGCTTGGCGCCAACGAGGATGCCGCACTGTGGGCCGGCGAGCAGTTTGTCTCCACTACAGGCGACGAGGGCGAGGTCGCTTGAGGCGCTTTGGATCCAGGAAGACTCGTCGTGGATGCCGGCCTCCGCGAGGTCAACGATGCAACCGGTGCCTTGGTCCTCGAAGACAGGGAGTGAGGCGCGGTCGCCGAGATCGAGGAGTTCTTCGAGAGCAGGGCGCTCGGTGAAGCCTTCCATGCGGAAGTTCGAGCGATGCACGCGCAGGATTAGGCGTGTTTGTGGAGTGATGGCGGCGGCGTAGTCGGAGAGACGGGTGCGGTTAGTGGTGCCGACTTCGCGGAGGATGGCTCCGGACTTGCGTAGAATGTCGGGGACGCGAAAGCCGCCGCCAATCTCGATCAGTTCGCCGCGGGAGACGAGGACTTCGCCGCCTTCCGCCAGAGTGTTGAGGGCCAGGAAGTTGGCGGCGGCACAGTTGTTGACGACAACTGCAGATTTTTTAGCCAGGTCTGGTGGACTTTGGCCGCTTTTGAGGGCGATTACGTTGAGAATGAGCCGCTCGACATGCAGGTCGCGGCGGTTGCGCTCACCGGTTTCCAAATCGAATTCGAGGTTCGAGTAGCCGCGGGCAACCTCGACAATACGCTGAATTGCCGCTTCTGAGATCGGAGCACGACCCAGGTTGGTTTGCAGGATGACTCCGGTCGCGTTGAGTACCGGGCGCAGCGAGGGACGGATGGCATGGCGGAGGCTGTGGGCCACCTTCGTGCTGAGGCCATGCAGCTCGAGGTCGAGGGAATCTTCGGTGTGGCGGCCTGCATTTATTTCACTGCGGAGATATTGCAGTGTCGAACGGAGGGACTCTGCGACGAGCTCGCGGGAGTAGGTTTGCTGGAGCCCGAGAAAATCCGAGCGATGGAGGAGCCCGCCCACCTGGGGCAGCTTGCGATAGAGATCGGAGGGGTGAGTCTGCATGCGTTGACTGCCTATGGTCAGGATAAGGCTGGTGAGGGGTGGTGGTAACCCATTCTTTGCAAACTGTGGACGAAGAAGATGGCACTCAAGGAGTATGTTTATAAATGAAAATATTAGATCTTTCTACTGCGCTTCGGACCGTGATCAGAGTGCTAAGAGGATCTTGGGAGGCCCTTCCAGGACTTCGCCAATCTGGCCCGTGTGCGGATAGCCCGCGGCCTGCAGCTCAGCGATCAGCGGCTGCGCTTGCTCCGTTGGGACAGAGAGCAGCAGGCCACCGGCGGTCTGGGGATCGAAGAGGAGGGTTCGCAGGTTGGGTTCGATTGCGACGGTTTCTTCGACGACGCAATCGGCGAAGTCGCGGTTGGCGAGGAGGCCGCCCGGGATACAGCCGAGGCGGACGGCTTCCATCGCGCCGTCAAGCAGGGCAATGGACGCGGGATCAATACGGAGGCGTACGTTGCTGCCGAAGGCCAGCTCGCGAGCATGGCCCATAAGGCCGAAGCCAGTGACGTCAGTGGCGGCATGCACCTGGAACTCAGTGCGGCAAATAATTTCGCCGGCGACTTTGTTGAGAGTGGTCATAGAGGCTATGGCGGCTTCGACCCACGCCGGTTGCGCTTTGCCCTGCTTGAGGGCCGTGGTGATGACGCCGGTGCCGAGGGCCTTGGTGAAGATGAGTGCGTCGCCGGGTCGGGCCGTGGTGTTTCTGAGAATACGGTCGGGGTGGATGAGTCCTGTGACGGCATACCCAAATTTAATTTCTGCATCGCGGACGCTGTGACCGCCGAGTACGATGCAGCCTGCCTGTCCCATGACGGAGAGGCCGCCGCACATGATCTGCTCGAGCACACGCGTGTCTCCTTCCTGGGGGAAGCAGACCAGGGTAAGGGCGGTGAGGGCGCGGCCGCCCATGGCGTAGATGTCGCTGAGGGCATTGGTCGCAGCGATGCGGCCGTAGGTAAAGGGATCGTCGACCATGGGAGTAAAGAAGTCGACGGTTTGCACCAGAGCTTGCTCGGGGCCGATACGGTAGATTCCGGCGTCGTCGGCGCTCTCAAAGCCTACAAGCAGGTTCGGATCGTGCTGCTCGGGAAGACGGGAGAGCACATGGCTGAGCGTACCCGGGGCGAGCTTGCTGGCGCAGCCGCCTGCTTTTACATGCTGGGTAAGCCGAACGGCGGGGACTACAGCGGCGAGATCGGAAGTAAAGCCCATGCCTCATAATAGATGGCAGGGCCGGCTAATCGACGGCGCACAGGGAAGCGCCTGGGATCCGGTGATCCCCCCGGTCTTCAAAACCGGTGGTCGTCCGTTTCGGGCAACGGTGTGTTCGACTCACACGCGCTTCCGCCAAATATCTTATGGAACTCGATGACCAAGGGAGTTTAGGCTGATGGCTATGAAGAAGAACACACAACGGCTTTTGGGTGGCCTATTTGCAGCGCTCTTCTGCTTTTGGCTCGGCTTCGTCGGATATATCAATTGGGCCATGCGCCAGCCGCCCGAAGTCTTCGGGCATGTCATGGCAAGAATGCCAATGCCTGCGTACTTTCTGTTTCCGTTTGAGACGATGTGGACAGAGGCACGGAAAGGCACTCTTAAAGTTGGCGATCCCGCGCCCGATTTCACCGTCGAGACACTCGATACGAAAACGCCTTTGAGGCTGGCATCGCTTTGGGGTGATAAGCCGGCAGTTCTCATCTTCGGCAGCTTTACTTGACCGCCCTTTCGGCGGGAGGTTCCCGCCCTGAACAAATTGGCCGAGCAGTACAGGGGCAAGGTCGACTTCTATGCCGTCTACATTCTTGAAGCTCATCCCACCGATGTATGGGAGATGCAGAGCAATGTACAGGACAAGGTGCTGTTCCGCAGCCCGCGAGATGAAGAGGAGCGCGTCTCAGTCGCCGGTGCATGCGTGAGGAGGCTGGGGATCAAATTTCCCGCTGTCATTGACGGCTTCGACAATCAAGTTGAGACCGCGTATACCGGATGGCCGGATCGAATGTATCTGATCGCAGACGGTCGTGTTCTCTATAAAAGCAAACCCGGCCCGTTCGGGTTTCATCCCAAAGATCTGGCTACTGCCCTGCAGAAAGCGGTGGGCAATCCTTAATCACATTCTACTTAGACTATTCGCCGCTTCGGACTCCTAATGGCGAAGTGTGAGGTATCTTGACGTACACAGAACGGACGAGCCAACTGTCCGCTAAAAGAAAAATCACGGCGACCGATATGGACAGCAGACCGCCCTTGAAGAGCATGATACCCAAAGGTATCAGCGCCCCGACAGCGATGAGCGCGCCAACGCGCCATTGTTGCCCGCGGGTATAGAGTTGCGCATGGATCGTCCTAAGGTTCGCAAACAACAACCCTAAGGGAATGACATTGAGTACGAGCAGCACGATAAAGGCAGTACGGAGGATGGCGACCGCCTGCGATTGACGCATCACGGCGGACAGGACAAGCAGTTCGGCGCAGCCCATCAGGAGGGCCGAATTGGTGAGATAACCTCCCAGCCAGCGCGCGTCTTTCCAACCCGGTTGCGCGTTAGTGCTAAGCAGGACGCCCTTGTACGCTGCAGCGCCGAAGCCAGGCAGCAGTCCCACGACCACGGCTATTAGGCGAGCCCACTCGAAGTCCCACCCGAGTTTGGCCAGCACGCTGAGCGCCGCCGCCGCGGTCAGCGGGAGCGAAAAGATCGTCAGACACCACGTCCCCAACGACATGGGCGAGCTTGGCTTGAAAACCCTGAGCATGTGATGGAAACGCAACGGATCGCCCAGATCCAACACGAGCAATACGAGGTCAACGAGCAAAAGCACGAGAGCGACCGGATAAGCCACCTCCGCCACATCGATGAAGACTGCGGGCGCCGCCAATTCGCTGACCGCGGCAGCCAGGAACAGTCCCATCGCCATGCCGTTGAGTAGAGCATCCCAGGCGATGATGCCGTGCCACCCCGGCACCTTGGTCACTGTCGTGTTTTCGTAGCCGATCTGGCCCTCTTGTTCCGGCAAGGGAGGTTGGGTAGAAGCGTGCTGCGGACTGGAGTTTGCGTGCATTCAGGGCTTCAAAAATAACACCACAACGAGCAGTACCGCGATAGCAGCCAGGCCGCCCGCGACGGAACGAGCATAATCTCCCATCATATGCAGCCACGAATTGAAGGGAGCATCCGGCAGGCCATAAACGGAAGGGCGATCGACAAGCAGATAGAACGAATGCATCTCGGAATAGGTCTCACTGGGGACATCACCATAAAGGTACGCCTGCGGGACACCGCGCTCGTGAAGTTGCTCCACACGTTTGCGGGCGTGCTCACGAAGCTCCTCGACTGGGCCGAAGTGGATGGACTGGGTGGGACATGCCTTGGCGCAGGCTGGCTCCAGACCATCGCGCTGGCGATCGTAGCACAGTGTGCATTTATGCGAATGACCTCCCATCTCGCTGCGAGTGATGACGCCGAACGGGCAGGCCGCTATGCAGGACGAGCAACCGTTGCAGATGTCAGCCTGAATATAGACGTTCTCAAACTCATTTTGAATAATGGCGCCGGTTGGGCAAGCCTGATGGCAAGGGGCTGCCAGGCAGTGCTTGCAATGGTCGCTCATCATAAGCCAGCGATTAAGAGGCGACTCGTCGGACAACGTGCCCAGGGGAGCAAGAACGTTTGACGTTTGCTCGGAGAATTGCTCGATGAATTTCACATGGCGCCAGGTGGTCGCCGACAACTCATTCGTATTGTCATAGCTATTGCCGGACCAGTTGAAGCCATCCGAAGGCAGTTGGTTCCACTGCTTGCACGCCACCTCGCAAGCCTTGCAGCCGATGCATACGGTAGTGTCGGTGTAAAAACCAGTAGCTTGTTGGGGCTTGGGCGCTTCGCCACGCACGAACGGATAGATGAGGCGTCCCAGCACCTCCTGCACCGGGCCGCGCGGTTCACCATGCAGGTACGGAGAGATCAGGCGTCCCAGCAGCACTGACAGCCGGCCGCGGGGCGGATCGCTGGTCTGGGGCAAAGCAGACAGTTCATGTTCTCTACTTGCCATGTCCGATCCTCCCTTCCGGTTGGGCGCTGTCCGGCGTATCCGGGATCGGATCGAGGGTCGGCCAGTGCGCTATGGGTACCGTCGGTTGCAGATCCTGGCCTTCGAGCCGGCCAGCTTGGACCTGGCAGGTGAACGCCTTGCTTTCGTGCATGCTCACGTTCGGGTCGGCCACAAGCGCGGTCAGGTCGTTGGCGTTGCCGCCGACAACCTCCCCGGCGAAAGCCCAGTGGAATGGGAGGCCGATCTGGTGGACTACGCGTCCCTCGACGACAAAAGGCCGCAGCCGCCGGGTCACCATTGCACGAGCCTCGATTCGACCGCGCGGGGTTTGGATCGTCATCCAGCCGCCGTGAACAATACCGCGCTCGGCGGCCAGCTCGAAACTCAGCTCGGCGAACATCTCCGGCTGCAATTCGTTAAGCCAGCTGTTGAAGCGGCTCATCGGCCCACTGAGGTAATGCTCGGTGAGACGGAAGGTAGTAGCTACCACGGGATACTCGGCTGTCGGTATGTGGGCGATGTGATTCAGCGGCCCAGGGAAAAAGCGTACCGTTGGATTGGTGTTGTGTTTGGGATAGAGCAGGTTGCCGAACGGCGACTCGACCGGCTCGTAATGTGTCGGAAGAGGCCCGTCCTTAATACCGGGGGAGTACAGCCAGCCCAGTCCGTCGGCCTTGGTGATGAAAGGGTGTGTCCCGGCGATGGCGTCCATGCCCGTCGCGCCAGGCGGCGGTAAGTAATCGGGTGGCTTGTTCAGCTCGAAGTCCGGTTTGTCGAGTCCGACCCAACTCCGCTTCTCTGCGTCCCACCAGACCAGTTTCTTACGCTCCGACCAGGGACGCCCTTCGGGGTCGGCCGACGCCCGGTTGTACAGGACGCGGACATTGTTCGGCCAGGCGAAGCCCCACTCCGGTTGAATAGGATTATCCGTGATCTTGCGTTCATCCGCACGGTTGCGACCCGGCTCGGGGAAGACGCCGCTGTAGATCCAACACCCGCATGCCGTCGTGCCGTCGTCCTTCAACTCCGAGTAACCGCTGACAAGACGAGGCCGCCCGGTGCGCGGATCGATTTCATCCAACTTGTGACCGTTTATCTCCATGAGGACCTTCTCAAGGTCCGGTTCCCCTTCAATACGGCTGAGCGTTCCATCGGGCAGGCGCGGATGCTCGTCGAAGTCGTAGTCCCAGGTGAGATTCAGCAGCCCTTGGTCCCTGGGATCGGTGGAGCCGGCGTAGAGCTGCTTGAGGCGCTTACCCAGGTTGTAGAAAAACCAGGCGTCGGAACGGCAATCGCCCGATGGATCGATGGCTTTCTTGTGCCATTGGACGAGCCGCTGCGTCTGGGTTAAGCTGCCCTCTTTTTCCTGAGCTGCTGCCGCGGGAATGAAGAAGACTTCGGTCCCGATCTCGGAGGGCGGCGGCGCATTTCGATCATTCTTCCAGAAGGTGGCACTCTCAGTCTCGAACCAGTCGAGAACCACGAGCCACTCGAGATTGCGTAGGCCGGCACGGTGCACATTGGCGTTGGGGCCGCCGCCGCCAGGGTTCTGACCAGCCAGGAAGTAGCCCTTCACCCCACCCTTTGACATCCGATCGAAGTAGGCCAGCTGCGAGTAGTCCCCGTCCACGCGCGGCACCCAGGAGAACCCGAAATCGTTGCCTGGCGTTGCCGCGTCGCCGTACCACGCCTTGAGCAGGCTGACGATGAATTTGCTGAAGTTCGCCCAATAACCGGTCGGCATCCCTGAAGACTCAATATAAGAACTCAGAACCTCGTGGGCCGGGTCGAATGCCGCGGGCTGCGGCAGATAGCCGGGCAGCGAGTCGTACAGAGTCGAGATATCGGTCGCGCCCTGGATGGTAGAGTGACCGCGCAGGGCCATAATGCCGCCGCCGGGCCGGCCCATGTTGCCGAGCAACAATTGCAGGATGCCGGCAGTACGAATGATCTGCACTCCGGTAGTGTGTTGCGTCCAGCCCAGCGCGTAGGCAATGCAAGTGGTTCGCTCGCGTCCGGAATTGCTGCACAGCAATTCCGCGACGCGTAGAAACTCTTCTGCCTTGCAGCCGCACACCTGGGAGACGGCCTCCGGGGTATATCGCGCGAAGTGCCGGCGCAGAATCTGCATGACGCAACGCGGATGCTGCAAGGTCGGGTCGCGCTCTGTATTTGGTGTGGTCCTTGACGGCGACGTACCTGGTTCGTCGTTGCCCATCAGGCTGTAGCCATGAACGCCTTGCGCGTCTTTCGCGGACTTCGCATCAGGTGTAGGCTTCGAATTGTCCTGTTCCGCATCGCCGTTCTCGGACTTCTCGAAACCCCAGTGGCCCTGCTTCGGATCATAGGCCTCGTGCTGTTGGTCGAAGCCGCTAAACATCCCCGACAGATCTTCCGTGTCCCGGAAGCCTTCGTCGATGATGGTCGAAGCATTCGTGTAGGCCAGGACATACTCATGAAACCAACGGTCGTTCGTTAAGACGTAGTTCACCAGGCCGCCGAGGAAGGCAATGTCGCTCCCCGAGCGGATGCCCACGAAAAGATCGCACACCGCCGACATGCGGGTGAACCGCGGATCGACGTGTATCAACGTAGCGCCCTTCAGCTTGCCTTCCATGGGCCAGCGAAAGCCAACAGGTTGAGCCTCTGCCATATTCGATCCCATAAACAGGATGCAATCGCTATTGGCCATGTCCTGCTGATAATTTGTGGCCGCGCCGCGGCCGAACGAGGCGCCCAGACCGGGCACCGAGGCACTATGTCATATTCGCGCCTGGTTCTCGATCGACACCACTCCCAAGCCGCCGCCGAGCAACTTCTTGATGAGGTAGTTCTCCTCGTTGTCAATCGTTGCCCCGCCTAACGAGCCGATGCTGCGCACCGAGTTGAGCAAACGGCCTTGCTCGTCGCGAGTCGCGAAATCGGCATCGCGCGTCGTCTTGACGCGTTCGGCAATCTGATCCAACGCCCACTCCATCGTCTTCGTCTCCCATTGATCGGAGTAGGGAGCGCGATAGAGGACATTGCGAACGCGGTGAGAATTGACTGAGAGCTGGTAGGCGTTGGCCCCTTTGGGGCATAGGTGGCCTGTGCTGATGGGGCTATCAGGATCCCCCTCAATGTCGATAAGCTCGCCGCCCTTGCTGTAGATCAGTTGCCCGCAGCCGACGGCGCAGTAAGGACAAATGCCCTGGGTCACATCGGCGCCGCGTAGCCGCGAATTTTTCGCCAGCGTTTCTACGCTGAACGGTTCCCGAGAAGTTTGTGGTTTCTTGGTTAATGGGAAGCGGAACATGGCACCTCCTGAGCGACCTTAGTTTGCGCAGCATAGCACAAAATGCCTCCAAAAACAGAGGCCGGAAACTGCCTCTCCGGTACAGTCTAGACCTGCTCTTGATTTGGTAGTGGGCTTCGTGGCGCGTCAGTCTATTCCGGCCGATTTAGGAGTTAAAGCAACGGGAACATACGGAACGACGGACTTTTGATACTCAATATTTCTAATTGGCCATTGAGCTTTGATCGCTTTCGGTGCAGCCAGCGGCCACTGATCTCACAGTAATTAGGAGCAGCACGTTCTTGATAGAGCCGATCATCGATTCGGAGAATGACAAGAGCGCCGTCTAGTTCACCGTTCCCAACTCGCTTCTCAATCCCCAATCTCCTCTTCGTCTGCCAGAACTCCACAGTGGGGGAACATGCGTCTCGTCGTGGAATTATCAGTTTTGTTCATCGATTCTCACAACTGCTCGCATTCTTCGTCTCGTCAAGCAGGAGACGCTTGCGTCCGAACGAATATTTTGGTGCCGGGAGGGGGGGTCGAACCCCCACGAGGTTGCCATCGGCGGATTTTGAGTTTCCCGAGAATACCGTATGTCTATGATAAATAAGCGTAATCAACCATAATTAGCGGATCGGCTAAACCCATTCCCAACTGTAATTTAGCGTAGCTTGCCGAAATTAGAGCGAACTGACGTCTGTACCCGAACCTGTACCCGAAAATCGTTGGCCTTCTGCTCTTGTTTACTCGTACTGCAGTGTGACAGCGCCTACGCAAAATCAACTCTCCTGTTCAGAAGCGGTTGGGCATCTCGAATGGAGAAGGCAGTCTGATCAGAGCGAATCGACGCGATCGAAGGAGAATGTCGCGGCGGGTTTGCTGTCGCCGCCGAGCGCCAGGGCGATGGTGAGGGTGTGGCCGTCTGCCGATAACGTATAGGTGTTGATGGCCACTAGAGTGGCGCCCTGAAATCGAAGATTTTGTGTGACTACCAAAGAGGCGCCTTGCCAGCGGGCCGACACGCTGAGGATGGTGACGGGACCCATCTTGATTCCAGGGGGCAGTGTGATCCGGGCGCCGTCGGTGGCGAAGTCCAGGGTATATTGTTGCCTGCGATGACGACCTTCAGCCGTTACAGTCTCGCTGATGCGTCCGTCGAGTTGTTCGATAACGTCAGTTCGGGTGTCCGGTCCCTGCAGGTCGCCGTAGTCACTGGTTGCGAGATTGAGCTTCCAGGTTCCGCTGAGGTTGGGGTGTTGCTGGGCGCGCACGGTGGTGGCAGTGACGAAGAGGATCAGAGACGTTGCAAGCGAGAATCCTTTTAGCAAGAGTCTTCTGGACAGAGATCTTCGGTACATTGGGCTTCCGAGCATGGTGCTTCCCTTTTTCTGGTTGGCGGAGCATGGAGCACAAGGGCTCATTGAATAGGCGAAGGCTTCCAAGAAGAGGCCCAGGGGGATGGTTTGGCTCCCATGACGAAGCGCAGCGTTGCTCCCTGGGCGATGTCGCGGTAGCGGAGGACGGGGGATGTGAGCGGCTTGCCGTTGAGGGTGGCGGACTGGATGTAGAGGTTGATGGCGGAGTTGTTCTGAGCGATGATGGTGAAGTGGCGGCCTTGGCTGAGCTGCAGGGTGGCGCGGGTGAAGAGAGGGCTGCCGATCATGTAGTCGCCCGATGCGGGGTTGACTGGATAGAAGCCGAGTGCGGTGAAGATGTACCATGCGGACATCTGGCCGCAGTCGTCATCGCCATCGAGGCCGGAGGGCTGGTTTGCATACTCGTTTTCGGCGATCTCGCGTACAGCCTTTTGAGTCTTCCACGGCTGCCCGCCGAAGTCATAGAGATAGCCGACGTGGTGGCTGGGCTCGTTGCTGTGCCAGTTGTAGTCGCCTTCGAAGTAGGCGTCGAGGCGGGCATTGAATTTGTCGTTGCCGCCCATGAGTTGAATGAGGCCGGGGATATCGTGCAGAACATCCCAGGTGTAGACCCAGGGCCCCCCTTCGGTCCAGCCGGCGGCGGGGCTGGCCCACGATCCGTCGGAGTTACGGGCTTGCATGAAGCCGGTATGCGGATTGAAGAGGTGCTTGTAGTTAAGCGAACGCTGGAGGAAGAAGTGATAGTCTGCGGTACGGCCAAGCGACTTCGCGACCTGGGCGACGCACCAGTCGTCGTAGGCATCTTCGAGGGTGCTCGAGGCGGCTTCGGATGTTTTATCGGCGGGGATGTAGCCGAGGGTTTTGAGGTAGGTGAGCCCTGCTCGGGCCTCGTATGGCGTGTTCGGTTCGCGGTCGCGCCATGAGCGCGTGGTGTCGCCGTCGGGGGGCGTCATCGCGTCTTTGTAGACGGCGTCCCAGGCCAGGCGCGGCGAGAAGCCGGTAAAGCCTTTGCTGGCTGCCTCAGCGACGAGCGAGTCTGCGTGGGTTGCGATCATGATGTTGGTGTAAGAGGGGTTGGGCCACTTGGGCATCCAGCCGCCCTCTTGATAATCCTGCAGGAGGGCTTGGGTCATGCCACCGATGCGCTCGGGCGCGACGAGGGTGAGCAGGCTGAACTCGGCGCGAAAGATGTCCCACATGGAGTAGTCAGTGTAGGATTCGCCGTTGTGGATGTGGTCGTCAAATGCGCTGTAGTAACGGCCGTGCTCGGAGAATGTGCGCGGATAGAGCATGGAGTGGTAAAGCGCAGTGTAGAAGATGCGGCGCTGATCTTCGGTGGCTCCATCGATGGAGATCTCGCCGAGCTTGGCGTTCCATTGGCGGCGCAGAGACTGTTGGACAGTTTCAAAACTCCACGTTGGGATTTCGGACTGGAGGTTCTTTCGAGCCTGCTCCAGGCTGATGAAAGAGGTGCCGATGCGCGCTTCGATGACTTCACCCTGCGTGGTATGAAATCTGGCGAAGGCCCCGGTGGCGAGGTCGGGCTGCGGCTGGCTGGGATAGGTGCCGGCGGCGGCGAAGGGTTTGCGGAATTGAACGACGAAGTAGCCCTTGAAGTTTGGAAGCCGCAACGGGCCGAGGCCGGAGTCAATGCGGTCGGGGTTGTAGCCGGTGATCTCACGGTCGGCTGAGTTGACGTGGGCGTAGCCGGCGATTCCTGGTCGAGAGGCTTCGATGAGAACGAGGGATGAGTCGTTTGCGGGAAATGTGAACCGCAGATAGGCACACCGGGAGGTAGCGGTGAGCTCGGTACGGATGGTGCGGGCGTGCCCTGCGTCCATCGTGACAGAGTAGTAGTCGGGGCGTACGGTCTCGTCGGCATGAGTGAAGGACAGTTTGCGGTCGGCGGGAGCGGGCTTGAGGGAATCGATCTCGGGCATGAGGGTGACATAGCCGTAGTCGCCCATCCAGAGGGCGGGCTGGTGGGTGCCCATGAAGCCTGAGATGGTTTTGTCCTGGTATTTATAGGAGAGGCCGGGCTGATGGTTTTGCCTGGACTGCGGTGTCCAGCTGGTCATGCCGAAGGGAGGCGTGACGAAGGGCATGGTGCGACCGTAGCCGACGGGGCCGCTGCCTGTGCCGATGTAGAGGTTGACCCAATCGACTG
>CAZZZG010000053.1:0-27324 GCA_964658525.1 uncultured Edaphobacter sp. | reverse complement strand
AGGAGATCGCAGGCGGCTTTTTCTTGGGCGGACTGTATGGCCTGAGTGTGTGATTAATGTGGCTTGCAAAGGTGTCGGCAAGAGTCCCACGCGGACGAACGATTTTTCTTCGCGATTTTGACAACATCGGATATGCTCATTTTCATTCCCAGTTCATATAGCAAACTGAATTTCACCTGTTCCGAAGTTTAAGTTTCGCAGTTGCCTCGGCGTCGTTACCGCGGATTTAGCCGTGTTGCATCGACGCATCGGTGTCTCTTGCGATTGGCTATTTCTGAGACAGAAGAAGATTTGTTTTAAGTATTACGCTGCAACACTTTAGGAGCCAGAGTATGAACAAGCGTTTCCATTCTTTCTTCCTCGTCGTGTGCCAGATGGCGTGTCTGCTTCTGGTGTGTCCCGCGTTTGGGCAGCAGACGCTTGGCGGCCTGACGGGGGTGGTGACCGATGGCCAGGGCGGGATTCTGCCGGGGACTGTGGTGACTGTGGTGGGGGATCAGACTGGATTGACGCGGACGCAGACGGCGGGAAGCAATGGGTTTTATGACTTTGCGAATCTGCCGATTGGGACTTACACGCTCTCGTTTACGAAGGATGGGTTTCAGTCGCAGAAGATGCAGGGGATTCCTGTGCAGAGCGATCGGACGGGGACGGTGAATGCGCAGTTGAGCGTGGGCGCGGTGAACACGGTGGTGAGCGTGGAGGCGGTGCCGCTGTTGAACGCGGTGGATACGACGAATGGGTACATTCTGGATAAGGCGCAGATCGAGTCGATACCGCAGCCTACGGGGAGTTTTACCGGATTGGCGATTTTGTCTCCGGGTGTGAATGCGGAGTTGCCGGGCGGCACGGGAGCTCAGTCTGGCTTGGGGAATCTGCCGATCTGGGCGAATGGCCAGCGCGATACGAGTAATAGTTTCTCGATCAACGGCGTAGATGCCAGCAGTCTATTCAATGGGAAGAGTACGAGTCAGGTTGGGTCGCAGCGTGTGATTAATAGCACGGGGGCTTCGACGACGCAGGGTGGCGCGGGTGTGATTCAGACGGTTGCGTCGGTTTATCTTTCGATTGGCAACGCGATTCCTACGCCGGCGCCGGAGACGATTCAGGAGGTGCGCGTGAACGCGTCGATGTATGACGCGCAGCAGGGTTCTACTTCGGGGGCGCACATCGATGTGAATACTGCTTCGGGCACGAATGCTTATCACGGGACGGCATACGCACGTCGTGGAACGAACTGGATCAATGCGGCGCCGTTCTTCTTCAAAAATAATCCGCTGCTTGCGAATGATCCGAAGGACGAGAATCCTGAGTTGCACCGCTATCTAGCGGGCGGGACCTTTGGTGGTCCGATTATTAAGAACAAGTTGTTTGGGTTTGTGTCGTACCAGCATCTGCAGGTGTCAGATCAGGAGATCGGGGACAACTTCATCAATGTGCCGGTGGGGTTATCGGATACCAATCGCGATGCGGCTGGCTTTGCGAACATGATCAACAATAGCTTCTGTACTTCTGACCAAGCAGCGGCTGGCGATTGTACGCAGCTTACTGCTGCGTCGATTGACCGGACGGCGCTGGCTTTGTTCAACTCTCCGTCGCTTCCTGGGCAGCCGGGGAAGTGGCTGGTGCCGAATGACACGGGATCGTCGGGGATGTCTGCTTCTCATCCCTACAATGCTTTTCTTCCTGGTACGGGCCGTTTCAAGGCTGATATGGCAGTGGCTAACCTTGACTACAACATCAGCAACAAGGACACGCTTTCGCTGAAGTACTTCTATCAGCACGATCCTACGCTTGCTCCTTATGCGTACTCGAGCGTTCCGGGATTTACAGAACATCTTGACTCTGGCGCGCAGGTGTTCTCGATCATCAACACTTACCTGGTGAAGCCGAATTTGAGTACCACGGAGAGTTTGGGTTTTATTCGTGAGAAGACCTGGGTGGATAACGAGCAGCCATTTGGGCCAAGCGCGATTCCTGGAGGTTCTCTTGGAACGGTTTCGATCAATGAGTTTGGGTCGAACTATTTTCCCGGCGTGTCGATTGTGAATGTGCTGGGTAGCGCTCAGGAGCAGTATGGATTGGTTAGTACGGGCATTTTGAACATTGGACCTAACGCGGAGGGGCAGGCTCCTAATACCGGCGCATTCCAGAATCGGTGGCAACCGTCTGGAAACGCGATCTGGACGCTGGGCAAGCACACGGTCACATTTGGTACGAGCTACAGCTATACGCAACTGAATACGATTGACCATCGGACGAATGCGGGCACGGTGGCGACGGATGATCTGAGCGCTTTTGCGCAGGGGTATGTGACGCCGGGCAGCTCTTCGACGCAGTTTTATGTCAGCTCGTTTTTGCAGGGCGACGCGAGTCGATACTACCGGGCGAACCAAGTGGGGAGTTACGTGCAGGACAAGTTCCAAGTCACGCCGACGATTTCGCTCACGGCGGGATTGCGCTATGACTGGAATGGTGGCCTGACGGAGAAGAACGGACGGATCTTTAACTTCGACCCGACGCTTTATAGCTACAACGAGGCGTCGGACACGATCGTCAATCCGGGCTTCATCATCGCCAGCAACAACAAAAACGGAACCACAGGTGTGAGCCCTACTACGTTGACGGGGCGGCAGTGGGGGATTGGTCCGCGACTGGGCGCGGCGTGGCAGCCGGAGAAGTTTGGAGGTAAGGTGGTGGTTCGTTCCGGCTTCGGGATGTACTACGACCGCGGTGAACTCTTCAGCTACTTCTCGCCCGGGTATGCGATTGGAACGGTGACTGGCGGACCCTTCGGAGTAAATCAACAGCTTCCGTTTGTGACGGCGCAGTCGTGTCCGGTTCAGAGTCTTTACAGCTACTACATTCCTACGTGCGGCGGGGGCGGAGGCACAGCACCACCGACCTCTGCGCCTACGGCTGCGACGGGCAATCTCGCGAATCCGTATACCAACGTGCAGAATGCTCCGCCGACAAATCCGAAATCGTCAGACCTGATCAACTACCTGCCAAATATTGCGAGCATCAACGATGGTGTGCAGCCGATCTCCCTGGGCGTCTATGATCGCGCGAATAAACTACCTTATACCTTCAACTACACGCTCGATATTCAGTGGCAACCACGCAATGACCTTGCGATCACGCTAGGCTACGTTGGCAATTTGGGGCGGCATCAGGTGATTCCGGTTCCGTTCAACCAGCCTGGAATCGCGTCACCTAGTGCCAATATCCACGGCGAAAAGTATTCGTATGGTTATAACGTCGGGGGAGCCACACTGCCTGATGGGACTGGTTACGACTTCGACTATGAGGGCGGCAATATCGATCATCGTGTTCCTTATATCGGTTATGCGGCGGAGTCGATCTCGTATCGGGCGGCGGGTGTGGATGCCTACAATGCGCTGACCGCACACGTTGAAAAGCGGATGAGTCATGGATTCCAGATTGCTGCTTCCTATACGTATTCGCATGCGCTCGATGAACAGAGCGGCCTGGGTCTTTTCTATAACGGCAATAACCCGTTGAACCTGCGCGATGGATATGCTTCATCCGACTTCGACCGTACGCATGTGATCAACTTCAACTACGTTTACAGGCTTCCTGATTTTGTTCACAACCATACGGTCGAAGGCTATTTTGCGAACGGCTGGTCATTGGTCGGGCTTACGATTCTGCAGAGTGGCCAGCCGTATAGCGTGATCGACTTCAGCGGAGCCGTGGGTAGTATTTTCTACGGCGTCAGCAATGGAATTACGAATCCGATTGTTCCCTTGGCTCCGGGCTGCACGGCGAAGAACGCTCAGACGGGGCATTCGGGAGCGTTCAATCCGAATGGCGACCCAAACCTGAATGCGTTGAAGGCGTCGTGTTTCACAATTCCAATACTGCAGGCTGGCGGACTGGGCGGTGCTGTTCCGACCTCCGATCCTTACGAGACGGACTTTACGACTGGTCAGCGGAATATCTTCCGTCAGGCCTTCCAGAAGCGTGCGGATGCGTCGCTGATGAAGGTGACGAAGTTCACGGAACGGTACAGTCTCACCTATACGTTTGACGTTTACAACCTCACGAATACAAGCAGCTTCGATGTGCCCGGCAATGAGGTGGCACAGAACGTTAATTACAACGGCTTTCCACAGGCTGGGACGCCGGTTCTACCTACAGGCTGCAACACCACCAGCCCAAGCACCAACACTTTTTACAACTGCCCGAGTGGGTTGGGTACTGTGACGCATACGATCGGGAGCCCGCGGCAGATACAGATGGCGCTGCGATTCCTGTTCTAGAGGTTGTGTTTGCATATGAGTTTTGCGGTGGCCTGCGTGATGAGCGTGGGCCTTTTTTTTGAAGTGGGAGTCAGGAACTGAGGAGAGGCGGAGTTGCTTCTTTGAGGGCGGTGCCGGTGAGTTTGAGTCGGCTGGCTTCGGCGCAGTAGAAGGCGATGCGGGCGGCGGCGGTGGCGTAGTCTAGGCCTGCGGTGCGGATGTTGGAGATACAGTTGCGATCTGCGTCAGTGCGGCCGGGAGTGGGGTTCCAGGTGATGTAGACGCCGAGGGAGTCTGGGGAGCTGAGGCCGGGACGCTCGCCGATGAGGATGACGGAGAGTTGGGCGTGGAGGAGGGAGCCGATGTGGTCGGCGATGGCTACGCGTGCCTGGGTGGCGATGCAGAGCGGGCCGAGAGTTTGGTTTGAGGGCAGCGTGGGGAGGAGAGCGGCGAGGAGGGGGATGGCGTGGCGGTCTATGGCTGTGGCGGAGAGGCCGTCGGCGATGACGAGGAGGATGTCGCAGGGGGACGGGTGGAGGAGAGCTGCGGAGGCGGGGGCCAGGGTGCGGCCGAGATCTGGGCGGCGGAGGTAGGTGGCGCGGTCGAGGGCGGCGCTGGCGAGGGTGAGGATGGGTCCGGTGAGGGACGGGATTTCGGTGCGCAGGCGGTGGATGAGGTGCTGTGCGTCGAGCGCGGCGTGGACGGCGTCGCGAGCCTGCGCGTGGGCGAGCTGGAAGTCGAGGATCTCTGTGGTTGCTAGGCTTACTCCGGTGCGGCGCAGGGCGATGCGGGCGGGCGTGTAGCTGCGGAGGGAGGCCGGCGCTCCGGTTTGGGATATCTCCAGTTCTTTTACTTCTTTTGATTCTTTTGTTTTGTGGTCGGACATAGTTGGAACGTGGGCTGTCTGGAGTTTGAGGAGCGATGATAGCGAGTGTACGGAAAAATGACGCGCGACGTTGTGTTTATGGAGGTTCGGGTAGGATGATTGTCTGCTGGCTGCGATGAAAGAAAGCTTGTTGGGGAGATGCTGTTGATTTCTACTTGAGGGACCGTTGGTGGTAAGGATCTGAAGCGGTTGTTCGCGGGGACAGGGCCGGCTTATTATGCTGCGGTTTATCGGAAGTCTAATTCGACCTTATCGTGGCACGCTGGTGGGCATCTTTCTGGCCATGCTGGTCGAGACGGTGATGAGCCTGGCGACGCCGTGGCCGTTGAAGATCATTCTGGATAATGTGGTCGGCGACCACAAGATGGCTCCGGTGTTGCATCGGCTGGTTGGGCCAATGCTGGATGAAGGCTTGAGGTCGCACGAGACGAGATTGCATGTCGCGGGAATGGCGGCGCTGGCGTTTGTGGTGATCTCGCTGCTGGGTGCGGTGGCGTCCTATATCGATAACTATTACACCGAGAGCGTGGGACAGTGGGTGGCGCATGATCTGCGCATGAAGATGTATGGGCATCTGCAGCGGCTTTCGCTGGGGTACTACAACACGCATGCGACGGGAACGATTCTGAGCACGATTACCGCGGATATTCAGACGATCGAGGGGTTTGCTTCGTCATCGACGCTGAATATTCTGGTGGATCTGCTGACGATTATCTGCATGCTGGGGTTGATGTTCTGGTTGAACTGGGACTTCACGCTGATCGCTGTCGGTGTGACGCCGTTTCTGCTGCTGTTTGTTTCGAGATTTAAGAAGGCAGTAAAGAAGGCGACGCATGAGGTTCGCAAAGAGCAGAGCGAGATTGTCGCGGTGGTGCAGCAGGGCCTCGAGTCGATGCAGGCCGTGAAGGCGTTTGGGCAGGAGGCGACGGAAGAGGCGCAGTTGCAGCTGGTGAGCCAGGCGACGGTGAGCGCTGCGCTGAAGGCGAGGAGTGTGAAGGCGTTGCTGTCACCGGTGGTGACCATTACGGTGTCGTTGTGCACGGCGGTGGTGCTGTGGCGCGGGGCGGCGCTGATTCTTGCGAAGACGATGACGGTGGGAGAGCTGACGGTTTATCTGGCTTACCTGACGAAGTTCTTCAAGCCAGTGAAGGATCTTGCGACGACGACGAATGCGGTGGCGCAGGCTGCGGTAGGGACGGAACGTATTCGCGAGATTCTGGATACGGATGCGGTGATTCCGGAGAAGGCAGATGGATTGGCGCCAGAGACGGTGGTAGGGACGATTGAGTTTGAGCACGTCGCGTTTGGATATGACCCGGCGAATCTGATTTTGACGGATGTGAGTTTCAGGATTGAGGCGGGTCAGTTTGTGGGGATCGTTGGGCCGACTGGAGCGGGGAAATCGACGGTAGTGAGTTTGATCCCGCGGTTTTATGATGTCGAGTCCGGGTCCGTAAAGATGGATGGCGAGGATGTGCGCGAGTACAAGCTGAAGCCGCTGAGAGACAAGATCGGGTACGTGCTGCAGGATACGGTTCTGTTTCGGGGGACGATTTTAGAGAACATTGCGTTTGGGCGGCCGGCGGCGACGAGAGAAGAGGTGATTGCGGCGGCGAAGCTGGCGAATGCGGATGAGTTCATTTCGAAGATGCCGCTGGGGTACGAGACGATGGTGGGGGAGCGGGGATCGACACTGTCGGGTGGGCAGAGGCAGCGGATCGGGATTGCGCGGGTGATGGTGCGTAATAGTCCGATTCTGCTGCTGGATGAGCCGACGGCGGCGCTCGACAGCGAGTCGGAGAAGCTGGTGATCGATGCGCTGGAGAAGCTGATGGAGGGCCGGACCGTGATTGCGATTGCTCATCGATTGAGCACGATCCGTGATGCGAATCAGATCATTGTGATTAATGAAGGCGTTGTGGCAGAGAATGGAACGCATGAGCAGTTGATGGAGGTGAATGGGATCTATGCGGCGCTGCATCGTACGCAGTTCGACGCCGGGTTGGACAAGGTAATGGCGTAACGGAGCGGCTAGTTGTATTGGGCGATGAGAGGCTGTAAAAGAGATCAACGCCAGTTCACGAAATAGGGGTCAAGGGAAGAGGATTATGTCGCGCTCTTTGATTGTTTTGCCGGACGATTCTGCGAAGCCGATTCTGGACGCCATTCATGGCGCGAAAGATTCGATCCGGATCAAGATGTTTGTGTTTTCGGATCCGAGTCTGCTGCAGGCTGTGATTGCCGCTCACCAGCGTGGGGTGAAGGTGCGGGTGATGCTGAACCCGGAGAGGCGGGATGGCGAGAAAGAGAATGACGAGGCGCGGCTGGCTTTGACCGAGGTGGGGATAGAGGTGCTGGACAGCAATCCGTGCTTCGATCTGACGCATGAGAAGTCGATGGTGATCGATGATAAGACGGCGTTTGTCGAGTCGCTGAACTGGGAGACGAAGAACCTGACGGTGACGCGGGATTATGCGATTGTGACGACGCATAAGCACGAAGTCGAGGAGGTGATGGAGTGCTTCGACGCGGATTGGAAGAGGGAGAACTTCAACGCGGGCGATCACTCTCATCTGATCTGGTGCATTGGGAATGGGCGGCAGCGGCTGGGGCAGTTGATCGATGAGGCGAAGCACTCGCTATGGTTGCAGAATGAGCGATACCAGGATCCGACGATCATTGAGCACCTGGTGCGGGCGAATCAGCGTGGGGTGAAGATTCACATCATGGCGCGGCCTCCGCACAAGCTGAAGAAAGAGAAGCTGATTGAGGGCGTGAGCGGGCTTCGGGTGCTTGAAGACATTGGCGTGAAGATCCACAAGTTGAAGCATATTAAGCTTCACGCGAAGTTGTTGCTGGCTGACGATTCGCGCGCGATTATTGGATCGATCAATCTTGCTCCGGGGAGCTTCGACAGCAGGCGAGAGCTGGCGATTGAGGTGAGGGACGACCATATTCTTGATCGTCTGGGAAAGACCGTTCGGCATGACTGGGAGAACTCGAAGCTGCTGGATTTGAGCGATGAAGGGCTGCTGGCGGAGTTGGAGCAATACGATCCGAATGTGGCGGAGGATCTTGCGCTCGAAACGCATAAGGGTGGGAAGAAGTGCTGAATCGTTTGCGGTCGCGCGTTTTCTATCGTGCGAAGTGAGCGATTGTCAAAGCGATTGGGAGTCCTACGAAGCAGATGTGGATGACCAGCTGAGTCACGAAGGCTTTTGCGGAGAACTCTCGTTTGGGGGCTGCTGAGAGCGGGACAACGATGCGGCTCATGACCAGATGAACGACAACGCCGTAGAGAGTGCCCCAGAGGATTGGTCTTTCTGCGAGCATCGGGAGTTGGCGGCTTATCGCGTAGTAGATTGCAGCAACGGTGAATGCGATTGCGAAGTGAAAGAACAGGCCCAGAGTGGCAGTTTTTTTTCCGCCTTCGAACGCGGATGTGCCCAACGCACCGCTGGCTATGCCCTGCCATAGTCTTTCGAGTGGCATGCCCTGCAGCGACATGAGGGTAGAGGTTGCGGTGATGTCCAAAGCTCCAGCCAATAAGCCTGCGAGCGTGATGATCTCGATGCTATTCGATTGATTCACGGAGAAAGTTACGTCAGCTTAATTGATTTGTTCCATAGCATGCCGGCCTGACGCTCGACGGCTATGGAAGCATGGCGGGCAGGGTGAGGCGGTGGGGAGCTTGCGTGTTGAGCCAGGCTTCGAATTCGGGAGCGGGGCGGAGGTTGAGGAGGCGGCGGAGGTAGAGGGCGTCGTGGAAGGATGTGCTCTGGTAGTTGAGCATGATGTCGTCTGCGCCGGGGACGCCCATGATGTAGTTGACGCCGGCGGCGCCGAGCATGGTGAGGAGTGCGTCCATGTCATCCTGGTCGGCTTCGGCGTGGTTGGTGTAGCAGATGTCGCAGCCCATGGGGAGGCCGAGGAGTTTGCCGCAGAAGTGGTCTTCGAGGCCAGCGCGGAGGATTTGTTTGCCGTCGTAGAGGTACTCAGGGCCGATAAAGCCTACTACTGTGTTGACGAGCATGGGGTTGAAGTGACGGGCTACGGCGTAGGCGCGGGCTTCGAGGGTTTGCTGGTCGACACCCTGACCCCCGGCACCGTGATGCGCATTGGCGCTTAGGCTGCTGCCCTGGCCGGTTTCGAAGTACATGATGTTGGGCGATGGATTTTCTGGTGCGCGGTTGAGGCTGCGGGCTTGTTGGTGAGCTTCTTTGAGGAGAGCGAGGTTGACGCCGAAGCTTGTGTTGGTGGCTTCGGTGCCTCCGATGGATTGGAAGAGGAGGTCGAGAGGTGCTCCCTGCTGCATGGCCTGCATCTGCGTGGTGAGATGGGCGAGGACGCAGGATTGGATGGGGATCTCGTAGCGGCGGCGGATGTGATCGACGAGATGGAGGAGCGTGGTGAGAGCGGCTACGTTATCGGAGACGGGGTTGATGCCGATGACGGCGTCGCCGGAGCCGAGGAGGAGGCCGTCGAGGATGGATGCTGCGATGCCTGCTGGGTCGTCGGTGGGATGGTTGGGCTGGAGGCGGGTGGAGAGGCGGCCGGGCAGGCCTACGGTGGTGCGGAATTTTGTGACGACATTTATTTTGCGGGCTACGAGGATGAGGTCCTGAAGGCGCATGAGTTTGGAGACGGCGGCGGCTATTTCGGGGGTGAGGCCGGGTGCGAGGGCCGCCAGGGTGACCGGGGTGGCTGCGTCGGAGAGGAGATGGTCGCGGAGCTCGCCCACGGTGAGGCTGGAGATGGGGGCGAATGCGGCGGTGGCGACGGGGGTGCGGCTGGTGTCCTGGATGAGACGGGTGACTTCGTCGGTTTCGTATGGGATGACTGCTTCGTTGAGGAAGTGTGTGAGGGGGAGATCGGCGAGCGACATCTGGGCTGCGACGCGTTGCTGGGCGGAGGTGGCGGCGATGCCGGCAAGCTCGTCACCAGAGCGGGCGGGGGTGGCTTTGGCGAGGAGATCGGCGAGGGAGTTGAAGGTGTAACGGACGCTCGCTACGGTATGGGCGTGGGCCATTGGGTACTACGCTAGCAGGTTGGCGGCGAGTGAGAGGACATGATTTACGGACTAGTTGATTTGTACAGGACAACACCAGCGGCGAAGGCAACTGCAACAGCAGATTCCCTTAGGGAATGAAAACTAGAAAAGCAAATTGCTTCGCTTGGGTCAGAATGACTGAGGTTGGGGTGACTGCGAGGACTACTTGCTGCTTGTGGTTTCGAGTTTGATCTTCAGGACGGTGTTGAGGTCGGAGAGGCGCTGCATTTCGCGCTTGTCTTCGTCAATGTCCTGAATGGCGACGACACCGCCGGAGACTTTGCCGTCGGAGTCGATCACTGGTGCGGCGGTGAGGCTTATCCACGCGCTTGAACCGTCGCTGTGGAAGCGAAGGTACTCCGTAGGACCGATGGATTTTCCGCCCATGAGGGCGCTGGCGAGAGGGCGGTCGCCATTTGGCGTTGCTTTGGGGGCGGTTGTTGCGATGGCTTCGGGGACCATCGACATCATCGACTCTTTGCAGTAGTCGTCGATGACGGTAGCGGAGACAGCAGAGCTACGAAGAATCTCCTCGGCTCGTGGGTTGCTCATGACGACTCGGCCATCGGGTGCGTCGGCGATGACGATTCCGATGGGGGCCGCGTCGAAGACAGCCTGGAGACGAGCTTCGCTCTTACGGAGGGCTTGTTCGGCCTGCTTCTGATCATCGACGTCTTCCACGGTGCCGTACCACCGGATAATCTCTCCATCTTTTCCGCGGCGTGGAGCGGCGCGTGCGCGCATCCAGCGCCAGGTTCCGTCGACGCGGAGAACCCGGTAGAGGACATCGAAGGGATTTCCGGTGCGGCGGGCTTCTGTCCAGGCGCGGGAAGTAGGCGCGACGTCGTCGGGGTGGAGAGCGCGAATCCAGCCGGTGCCGAGAGATTCCTGAATGGTGAGTCCAGTGAGGCTCTCCCATCTCTGACTGGCGTCGAGGATCATGCCTTCGGGGTCGGCGGTCCAGGGGACCTGCGGGTTGAGTTCGACGGTGTGACGGTAGTGGTCTTCACTTTCGGCGAGTGCTTGTTCTGCGTTTTTGCGTCGGGTGATATCGACGACTGAGACGGAGACTCCAATGACCTCCTCGGCCTCGTCGCGAGCGGGCTGGAAGGAGATGAGATGGGTGCGCTTTTCGTTGAGGGGGTTGGGATCGGGATAGCAGATTTCCAGGTTGTTGCTGGCCTCTCCGTTGAGAGCGCGGAGGAGATAGGGTTCGCAGAGGGGGAAGACGGAGGGCATTACCTCGGAGACATAGCGGCCCAGGTGGGCGGCCACGGGGAGGTGATGCATCTCGGCGAGACGGCGGTTGACGCTGACGTAGCGCAGATTGCGATCGATGAAGCAGAGGCCGACGGGGACGCCATCGTAGATGGCATTGAGCTGGGCGAGGCGCTGGGTGGGGAGAGCTTCGAGGCGGAGGGGGAGCGTGGAGTTGGCAATGGGCGAGCGGTGTTCGGCGGGGATGGGTGGCGGGTCGATTCTGGCGGCGAGGACGTCGGGTAGCTGTTCGGGCGGGACGGCGCGGCCGTAGAGCCAGCCCTGGCCGAGGTCGCAGCCTAGCCACAGGAGCATGTCGGCGATGGTCTGATTTTCTACGCCTTCGGCGACGGTAGTGAGGCTGAGGCTGTTGCCCAGGCCGACGATGGCCGCGGCGATCTTGCGGCTGTCACGGGTGTGGCCCATGGAGCGGACGAAGCTGGCGTCGATTTTGAGCTCGTCGAAGGGGAGGGATTGGAGGTGGCGGAGGCTGGAGTAGCCGGTTCCGAAGTCGTCGAGGGCGAGACGAGAGCCTTGTTCTTTGAGCTCGGTGGCGATGCGGTAGGCGTGCTCGGTGTTGCTGGCGAGGGCGCTCTCGGTGATCTCGAGGATAAGGCGGTTGAGGGGAAAGCTGGCTTGCTCGGCTGCTGCGCGGATGTGTTTGGGGAGGGAGAAGTCGGTGAGCTGGGTGAGGGAGATGTTGACCGAAAGGGTGAGGTGATCGGGGATGTTTTTGGCGGAGGCGAAGACCGATCGGAGGAGGTTTCCGGTGAGTTGCCCGTTGAGGCCGGTGTCTTCGGCTAATGGAATGAACTCGGTAGGAGGAATGAGGCCGCGGACCGGGTGCTGCCAACGCGCGAGAACTTCAAATCCGCTGAGGAGGCCCGTTCGAAGTTCCACCAGCGGTTGGAAGTACGGGATAATTTCGTTCTTCTCGAGCGCTCTACGCAGATCGTTCGCGTCTTCAGCAGCCATGGCAAAGACGATACTACGGCCCGGATGTAAGTTACAGCGGGAATTTTTGGCTTCTCCAGCGAACGACGAGATCCCGGGCGGCGGCGGGCCAGTCGGGGAAGATGAACTGGAAGCCGGCAGAGAGGAGACGGCCGGGAATGACCTGACGGCTCTTGAGGACGAGCTCGGATTCGGTGCGCATGAGGAAGGTGCCGATCTCGATCATCCACGTTGTGGTGGGTAGGCCGATGGGTGTGCCCCAGGCGGCGCGGAGGATGCGGAGGAATTCGCGGTTAGGGAGAGGATTGGGTGAGGCGAGGATCCGTTGAATTATTTTTGGCCCTTGCTAACTAATCGATTAGTTGTTCGTCTTTCCTGTGAGCAGGATTCTGCCTTCCGGGTATTTGAGGGAGGCGCAGTGTGAGAGGTTTATGCCGCCAAAGAAGTCCATCACGTTGACAGAGGCTGAGTTACGGCTCATGAAGATTCTGTGGGCGCGTGGCGAGTCGGCTGTGGGTGACCTGGTGGCAGCTATGCCGGAGGCGCTGGCGTATAACTCGGTGCTCACGACGATTCGGATCCTGGAGCAGAAGGGCTATGTGCGGCACCGGCAGGAGGGGCGAGCGTTTCTGTATATTCCGTGCGTTGCGGAGCAGGAGGCCAGCCGGTCAGAGGTTCGTCATATGATGCAGCGGTTCTTCGGTAACTCGCGGGAGAAGCTGTTGCTTTCGCTACTGGGAGACGATGAGGTGACGGCAGAGGAGTTGCAACGGCTGAAAGAAGCGATAGCAGCGGCAGCGGACGACCGTGCGGGAGACGAACTGTGATGGGGATCGATTTGAACCTGTTGCATGGTGTTGAAGATCTGTCGCGGGTGGCGGCGGGCTCAGTGGTGTCGGGTTTGTGGCAGGGGCTTGTGCTGGCTGCTGCGGTGTGGGTCTGTTTGAGGTTTATGCCGAAGACGACGGCTGCGATCCGTTTTGCAGTTTGGACGGCGGTATTTGCAGTTCTTGCGTTGCTGCCGCTGTTGCATGCGTATGGACTGCGGAGCAACGGCGGAGCGGCTGGACATAGCGCGTTCGTGCAGGTGGATGTGCGATGGAGTCTCGCTATTGCGGCGCTGTGGCTCAGTGTCTCGATGGTGCGGGCGGTGAAGCTGGTGATCGGTGCGGCGCAACTGCGCGGGATATGGAAGCGGGCGACGCCGGTTGAGATGAGCACAGGTTTGGATTCTGCGCTGGTTGCAGCGGGGTGGCGTGGAGCGACCATATGTACGTCGGGGGATGTGGATCGACCTAGCGTGATCGGATTTTTTTCTCCGCGGATTCTGATTCCGCGGGAGATGTTTGAGCGGCTTACTACAAGTGAGCTGGATCAAATCGTGCTGCATGAGATGGGGCATCTGCGGCGGGCTGATGACTGGATCAACCTGTTGCAGAAGATCAGCCTTGTGCTGGTGCCCCTGAACCCGGCTCTGTTGTGGATTGAACGGAGGCTGTGCTTCGAACGCGAGCTGGCTTGTGATGATGCGGTACTCAGGTTTACTAAGGCTCCAAAGGCTTATGCGACGTGTCTAACGAATCTGGCAGAGCAGAGGCTGGGATATAGGGCGGCTGCGCTTTCGCTGGGCGCGTGGGAGAGGCAGTCCGAGCTTGTGCGGCGGGTGCATAGTATTCTGCGACGCAACGAAGGGATGAGCAGGACGCAAGCTGGTGTTGTGATGAGTGTGCTTGTGCTTGGACTTGTTGGTGGTGCGGCTGAACTTTCGCGTCTCCCGCAAGTCGTTTCGTTCTCTGGTAGAGCTACGCCGATGCATGACGTTGCGCAGAATTTTGCTTCGGGCGATGCGGTGTATCGGCCTGTCGCGTTTCATCCTTCGGCAGCGCCCATTCCTGCAGCGGGCATGGCGGATGAGACTTTGTTGAACGCTTCTATGCCGATGGGGACGGCTGTGCAGGCTCCGCAGCGCAAGACTCAAGTGACTGCTAAACGACATCGTCCGGTGCATGCGGCCTCGTTGATGCGTGTGAACCAGGCTCGCGCGATGCAACAGACCCAGCAGATGAAGCGATGGGTGGTGCTGACATCGTGGGAGGAGTCGTCGCAGCCAAGAATGGTGCTCACAGTGTCGGGTGAGCGAGGGTTTTCTTCTTCGTTTGCAGCCGTGCCTACCGCGGGCGGCTGGCTGATCATTCAACTTTAACTAAGCTGTTCAACCCGTTTGTGAGGATCGATCATGGCGTTTGAAACTAATAAATTAGTAGGTAAGGCGGGGCGGGTTGCCGTTCCTGCGGGTGCTGCCGCGGCTCTGGTGTTGGCAGCTGGGATGTTTGTTCATCACAACGGGGTTCATGCGGCTATGGTCTCATCGCTGATCTCGTCGCCGGCACCGATGGATGACAACAGTGTTTCGTCGCTGGTTGCTCTGGATAATGCCGTTGAGGCAGTTGCGGCGCGGGTTACGCCTGCGGTGGTGAACGTTGCTGTCACTTCTCGTGGTTCGGCGGAGCACGAGGTTGGTGAGGATCAGGAGGATGGTCAGGAGGAGGGGCCGCAAGGACAGAGTCTGCCTCCGGGACTTCAGCAGTTCTTTGGGCAGCTGCCTCCGGGGATGATGCGGCGTCCGCAACAGCCGCAGATTGAGCATGGGATTGGCAGCGGAATCATCATCTCGCCGGATGGATATATTGTGACCAACAATCACGTAGTCGATGGTGCGGTGGAGATGCGTGTGACGCTGCACGATCGTCGCGTGTTGAAGGCGAAGCTGGTTGGTCATGATCCGCTGACTGATCTCGCGGTGATCAAGGTGGACGCACATGATCTGCCGAGCATCGCGTGGGGTGATTCTACGAAGTTGAAGCCGGGGCAAACCGTGTTGGCTTTCGGTAGCCCGTTTGGATACTTTCAGTTTTCGGTGACGCGTGGAATTGTCAGCGCAGTCGATCGGCAAAATCCTTATCGCGATGATGCGCGGAAGCCTGGTGGATACATTCAGACCGATGCTGCGATCAATCCGGGTAACTCGGGTGGGCCGCTGGTAAATGCGCGTGGTGAGTTGGTGGGAATCAATACATTCATCATCTCGAACGGTGGTTCGTTTGCCGGTGCTGGATTTGCGATTCCTTCGCAGATTGTGCGGACGACGGCGGAGCAGCTGATTAAGACAGGTGCTGTGCATCATGGGTATCTCGGGATCACTATGAATGACGTGACGCCTGAGAATGCGAGCTTCTTCAATCTGAAGGATGCGACGGGCGCGATTGTTGCGCAGGTAACGCCTGACTCACCTGCTTCGCGTGCGGGGCTCAAGAACGGCGATGTGATCGTTGAGCTGAATGGACAGAAGATCGTGAATGGCGGCGCGCTGCAGGTTGCGGTGAGCGAGGATACTCCGGGGACTTCGATTGATCTGGGAATCATTCGCAATGGCTCGCAGCAGACGGTGAAGGTGAAGGTTGGCGAGTTCCATAAAGAGGCCGAAGTAGCGAGCGATAACGATAGCGCGACGCCGCAGAAAGCGAAGCTTGGGTTGGCTGTGGCTGAGCTGACACCGGATGTGCGGCAGCAGCTGCATATTCCCTCGCAGGTGCAGGGGGTTGCGATTCAGAGTGTCCGCCCGGGCAGCCCGGCTGATGATGCGAGCCTTGCTCCTGGTGACGTGATTCTTGAAGTGGATCGTCATCCGGTGACTTCGGCGGAGCAGTTCGTCAATGCGGCTCATGCGAATCCGGACGGGAAGGATTTGCTGCTGCTGGTATGGTCGCGAGGCGGAGCAAGTTACCGTGTGGTTCATCCTGATTCGGGGAACCAGAGCGGTATGTAGTGCGCAAGCTTTTTGGGCCGCTGCAGACGATCGCAGCGGCTCTTTTTTGCGTGTCGTCTAGTTTGGGGCGTGTCTAAGGATGTGTTCTGCGCCGTGGTAGATGTTGAAGTGATTGTCGCGAAGGAAGCCGATGAGGGTGATATCGAAGTCCTTTGCGACTTGTACGGCGAGGCTGGAGGGGGCGCCTACGGCGACGACCATGGGAACTCCGCCCATGAGGGCTTTTTGCAGGAGCTCGAAGCTGGCTCGGCCGGAGAGTAAGAGCAATGCGTTGCGGAGGGGAGTGCGGTCGGCTAGAAATTCAGCGCCCAGGAGTTTGTCGACAGCGTTGTGACGGCCTACATCTTCGCGTGCGGCGAGTAGGTTGCCCGCGGCGTCGAAGAGGGCCGCGCCGTGGATTCCTCCAGTTCGATTGAAGAGATTTTGGGCTTTGCGCAGACGATCGGGCAGCTCGTAAAGAATCTCGGCGTCAATGTTGAAGGTATTGTTTCGGCGCGGTGGGCACACCGTTTGGAGAGCGAGAAGAGAGGCCTTGCCGCAGATGCCGCAGCTTGAGGTGGTGTAGAAGTTGCGTTCGAGATTGGCGAGGCTGACGACGACTTCGGGTGCGAGTTCGACGCGGACTACGTTTTTGATGGGCTGATAGGGGAGCGAGCTTTGTGTTGGGTCTGCTGCCTGGGCTTCACCGATGCTGCCGGCGGCGTAGATGATCTGGTCGATGTCGTTTGGGTCGCGCACGACGCCCTCGGTCATGAGGAAGCCTGCTGCCAGGTCGAAGTCGTGGCCAGGGGTGCGCATGGTCACGGAGATGGATTTCAGGGATCGGGTGTTGAGTGGACCATGGGCCAGTTGAATTTCGAGGGGTTCTTCGACGGCGAGCGTGTCTTCGGCGTGGTGTGAGTTTAGGCCGGTGACTTTTTCGATCGCGACCTGGTGTGCGGCTCGGCTGATCTCCTGTGATTCAGGTTGCGGAGCGAAGATGGGATCGGAGCCATTCATGAGCGGTGATGTTTCGAGTCTTGTTTCGTGATTAGCGGAATGATTCAGCCTGTGCTGTGATGTGCCGAGTGCCTGTTGCCATCAAGTTTTCGATTTTGTCTACCGGCTGAATGCCGCCTCTGGCTCCGACGGCTGTACAGTTCAAGGCGGCAGAGGCGCATGCGAAGTCGAGTTGTCGCTCGAGAGGCCAATTTTGAAGGAGGCCATAGATGAAGCCGGCGTGGAAGATATCGCCTGCTCCGGTGGTATCGACTACTGAGACACAATAGGCGGGTGCGTGGTGAAGCTGTTTGCCGTCCCATGCTACGACGCCTTCTTCTCCTAGTGTGGCGGCTACCAGGGCACATCCGTAACGATGTTGTATCTTTTGCAGCGCCTTTTCCAGGTTGGGCTCGGTGGTGAGACGGCGCGGGAAGTCTCTGCTGACGACGAGGTAGTCGACGTTTGCGATGAGTTCTTCGACGCCTGGATAGAGCTCGTCGAGATCGGCGATGACTGGGATGTTGGCGGCGCGGGCCCATGTGGCTGCGAGAGTTGCGGCCGCTGTGTCGTGGCCGTCGACGTGAAGGGCTAGGGCGTTGACGATCCAGTCGCGGTCGAGATCGGCGGGTTGAAGGATGAGGCGCTCGTCGCGTCTGCAAAGGACGGTGCGCTCGCCGCCGGAGTCGACGAGGATGAGAGATTGCGGGCTGGCTGCTCCGGCGGCTGTGATGAGTTGTGTCTCAACACCTGCATGAGCGAAGGCTTCGCGGTGGAGCGCAGCGGCTGCGTCATCGCCTAGCTTTCCCACATATCGGGTGCTCATACCCCAGCGTTGACAGGCGACGACGGTGGACGCGACTTGTCCGCCTGGTAGTACGGTTGCGGTGCGGTACTCAACTTTGGAACCGCGAGAGGGGTAGTCCGTGAGAGGGATGACGGTGTCTGTGGCGTTGAGCCCGACGCCTACCAGATCGACCTTTGACGACTTCGTCATATTTTCACTGTAAATGGAATGGCGGTGTCTGCGATATCGGAAGCCTCGGATGCCGTCGCAGCGCGAATTGTTCTTTGTGTTGGAGCGGCTCCATGCGGTTTAGATTTTGATAAAGATTTTGCGACGGTAGAGTACGGCGACGACGAGCCAGCAGACGGCTACGAATGCAATGGAGTAGAGCAGAGAGGCGAAGGGTACATTAGGGACTACCTGCTGGAATGAGCGAAAGATTGATTGCTGCAGAGTGACGCCCGGATGCGTGTGAATGCTGTAGAGCACGGCTGCAAGCAACTCCGAGAAGGCGTAGGCGACGATGGCGTTGGTTCCGAAGATGAAGAAGGGTTTGAGGACGCCAGAGTGATCTTGCTTGGCTGGTGTTTTCTTTCGGAGATCGACGATAAAGAGGCTTAGTGCGAGGAGGGATAGGCTGAGGCCTGCGGCGAATAGGGCGTAGGAGCTGGTCCAGAGTTTTTTGTTGATGGGGAACGTAATGTTCCAAAGGCCGCCCAGGAGAATTCCGCTGAGGCCGGCGATGGCGATGCCTGTTATTTTCTGGTTGAGCGTGCGCTGGGTGCGTAACCAGATGCCGGTGAGGACGCCGAAGAGAGCGGTGGCCAGTGCGGGAATCGTGCTGAGAAGACCCTCGGGGTCACGGGTGTGTTCGTAAAGATGAGAAGGTGAGAATAGCTGGCGGTCTAGCCATGCGGTGAGATTTGCATCCCGATCGAGCAAGGGAATTTCGTGGGTGGGTACGCCGTATCCAGGGACGGGAACGAAGCGCATGAGGATCCAATAAGCTGCAAGAGCGCCGATCGCGAGAGCTGCCTTGCTCCGCCAGCCGGGACTGAGGATGTAGAGCGAGGCAATGATGAAGTAGCAGATGGCGATGCGGGGAAGCACGCCGTAAAAGCGCATAGTGTGGAGATTGAAGAAGGGGAAGCCGTGGATGAGGAGGCCGAGTACGTAGAGGGTGACGGAGCGGCGCAGGACGTGGAGGAACAACGATTGCTTCGTCGCGCCTTGTGCGAGTCTCGAAGCAGTGGAGAAGACCGTCGAGATGCCGACGAGGAAGAGGAAGGTGGGAAAGACGAGGTCGGTTGGAGTGAAGCCGTTCCAAGCTGCGTGCTTGAGTGGCCAATAGGCTAACTGTTCATCGCCGTTGTTGTTGACGAGGATCATGAAGGCGATGGTGAGGCCGCGCAGGAAGTCGAGCGAGAGGAGGCGTACAGGCCGTGCGGCGGTTAAAGAGGGCCAGGGCGTTTCGGAGGGTGCGCTCATCGTTGTCATAGTTTACTGTTGCGCCTCGGATTGTTGATTGGGATCTAGATGCAGTGTATGCGCGATGGCCAGGGCCACAGCGTATGAGTCGCCGTGGGGAGTAGCGTCGTAGGTCTTCCGGCCGTGATTCCACTGGTCACCGAAGGCATACCAATCGATGGTCTTCGGAGCTTCGCCGGCGTCAAGCGCGGTAGAGAGCGAGTCGAAGTACATCTGCCAGCGGGCCATGTAGTAATCGCTTGTCAGGCCGGCCCAGTCGCGGTTGCCGTACTCGTGAAGGCCGTATTCGCTGGCTTTGCGGTCGCCCCAGGTAGTGAGGATGGAGCGGGCGTCGTAGTTGAGACGGTCGAGCTCTTCGGGAGAAGAGGCCCACGGTGGGACGAAGGAGAGCCACTTGCCGAGGAGGAAGAATGGACTGGTTTGTAGTAGCTGGTCCTGTAGCTCCATGTCGCGGATCCACTCCTTCGTGAGCTTGGCGAAGGCGATCTTGTCTTTGGTGTCGTAGGCCTGCTTGATGAGAGGCAGGAGGCGTCGGCCTTCGTTGGCCATGGTCTGACGGGCTACGTCTACCAGATCGTACTGATAGGTTTCGGTTGAGCGGAGTGCTGGTGCGACTTGTAGAAGCTCGGTGAGGGCAGGGGCGAAGTCGGCCGGGTTGTAACGTAGGACGTCCGGAGACCACGTCGCTGCGCGGGTTGCGGTGAGCGAAGGTTGGGAGTTGAAGATGGAGTCTTGCGATGCGTCGCGCTCGCCGTGTTGTGTGTTGCCGTCGGCGCGATAGCCGTATGCGGTTTTTAGAAGAATCTGCCAGGCGCTTTGAGCGTGTGGGTCGTTCGCTCCGTAGCGACGGCTTGTGTAGGCATCGGTCCATTCGGTGACGGTAACTGGGTTGGCGTGCCAGGCCATCTCTGTGTAGAGATCAAAGGCGAATGGGTTGGTGTCCATACCTTCGGTGAAGATGGCTGTGCCGACAATGCGGCTGTTGGGTTTTGCGGCCATCCGGGGGAAACGGACGGCGTAGTCGTAGAGTGGCGCTCCCATGGTGGTGCGTCCGCCGAACTCCCACAGGCCGCCGTAGAGCCAGGAGGCGCCGCGGAACTCGCTATCACGATCCTCGCGTGGGATGCGGCCTTGTTCGATCTCGGCGATGAGGACGTGGCTGGTGTCGAGCGAGGAGAGTAGCTCCTGGGTTGGATTCTGTTGCCATCCGAGGAGCATCCACAGCGCGTTGGGATGGTTGCGCATGAGAGCTTGTTGTACTTTTTTTGCGGCTTCGGGCACAGGAACGTCGCCAGCCGCTCCGCCCTCTTGGAAGATTTCCATGTCGTAGATTGCGGAGTCACCATAGAGAGCGTGCTGATGGCGGTAGAAGGACGCAGCGAGTTTGTCGAAGTTTGGGTCGCGTGGATCGAGCCAGCCGGGGCGAGTGAATCCGTTCCAGTCGCCTTGGGTGATGACGTGAGCGCCGGGGTGAAGCGAAGCGAAGTCGGCGGGGACGATGCCGTAGTAGCCGGGGAGAACGGGTGTGATGCCCAGGCTGCGGAGCGTCTTGATGAGTTGTTGCGCGGAACGCGATCGTTTCTCGAGAAGTTCTATCGAGATGGGAGCTTCGAAGCAACACATGTTGCCCATGAGCTGCCAGTTCTGATGTGCCGGCTCGACGATCCAGTTGCGAATGGCCTGGTCGGAGTAGCCTGCGTCGCGGAAGGTCTGGTAGAGGACGAGGTCCATGCCGCGTTCGATGAGGATGGCGTTAGTGCCGCTTAGGGCGAGGATGTCGATCTCATGTTGCCAGCGCTGTTGATCCCAGTAGGGCGCCGAGTAGCCGTCGACGTTTTCATTAAGGGCGTAGCGCCACGGATAGAGGGCAGGCTTTTCGATTGGGGCGTCTGGTGCGGGGAGAGTCAGGTTAGGAGGGCCGAGTTGAGAGCCGTTGGGAGAGATTTGTAAGTGCGCGACGTACTTCAAATACCAGTTGACGCCGTATAGGAGGGTGGGTTGGGCGGCCGCTTCGACACGGATATGGCCTTGGGTTCCGGTGATGCGCAAGTAGTCTTTGTGGTCGGGCTTAGGAATAAGAGCCAGTTGGAACTGGGGTGCAAGTTTCGGCATGAGACGTTGAAGGACTGCTTGGGCAGGCGCGGTGGGCGATTCGCCGCGTGCGAATGCTGTCACCAGACAGGCGGCGAGGAGCGGGATCGTGAAGAGCTGCTTCCGAAGCATGCTCACCAATGTAGCGAAATTTAGAGGAGAGCGCTTCAGTGAATTTTTGAACGGATAAATCGGACGTGGTGTCTGCTGGTTTTATTGCGCGTCTTGTAAAGGGGAATGTAGGGTCGGTTCACCCGCTTAGTATGGACAGGTGATGGAGGTTGTTTTGAATTTTGTGAAAGCGATAAAGACGATTGCCACGGATAGTCATTTCCTGGTTCCACTGTGTGTGCTTGTGTTGGGGATTTCTTGATCATGATCCTTGGAGCGCTGGCCATCAGCACAGCGGTGGCCTCCGCGAAGGAAGGGAACTCGACGAATGAGGCGGTGCTGCGGGAGTGCCGGCGGTACGGCTTGGACCATCAACGAAAGATGATGGCGCAGGCTGGAGACGAGTTTGGCGGGCGGGACGAGCGGCGTCGCTGGTGGGATTACGTCATTGTTCTGACTGCGATTGCGGTCTTCGTCACGTTGGGAGTTAGAGCCGTGGTGCCGCCGCTGACGATGGACCTTCGTTGGGCCTTGATTCTGAGTGCGGTGTTAATTGCGAGTTTGGCGGTTGGAGGCTGGAGCCTATGGCGGAGAACGCGATTCAACTGAAGGCCGCTTATTTCGCGGCTAAATCTCACTTAGGGGTTTGCGGAAGGGACCGGTGTTTGATGTAACACCGTGACGGCGAAATAGAGATGGACATGAACGATTACAAAGCCGATGATTTTGGAGCGGACGGCATTATCGTTGGGATGCGGTTAAAGTGCGTGGCTCTTATCGAATCGAGGGTTATGCGTTTTGGCTGGTTTCGACTCTGGTCTAGTTTTTGAAGCAGAAGGCGAGAACAACAGACGTTATGAAATATCTCCGAAAAATGATTCTCTCGGGCGCTTTGGTGAGCGAAGTCTTTGCGGGATCATTTGTAACCGCGCAGGAGACACCTAAGCAGAGCCCGACTCCAGACTTGCCTGCCCCAACTGTCCCCAAGGGCGGATCTGCGACGGCGGGTGTATTCGCTGCGGTGAAGGATTCGGAGTTGCGTCCCATCACGGCTGGAGGATTTGTTAAAGACGGTCCTGTGATCTTCAAAGATGTTGCTAAACAAGCTGGTCTGACTAGCTGGCATCACACGATGGGGACGCTGGAGAAGAAGTACATTCTGGAAACAACCGGCTCGGGTGTTGCCTTACTGGACTATGACAATGACGGCTGGCTAGATATCTACCTGGTGAACGGCTCTACCTACGATGCGATGAAAGGTACGGCAGAGGCTCCTCATGCTGCGCTGTTTCATAACAACCACGATGGAACATTTACTGATGTTTCCGCCAAGGCCGGAGTGACAAATGACCGTTGGGGATACGGCGTTGCAATCGGCGACTACGACAACGATGGCTGGCCGGATATCTACGTCTCCAACTTCGGCAAGAATCGGCTGTATCACAACAATCACGACGGAACGTTCACAGACGTAGCGGAAAAGGCGGGAGTCACGCTGGGGAATTGGTCTACTGGAGCGACGTTTGGAGACTACGACGGAGACGGTCGGCTCGACCTTTTTGTTCCTGGATATGTTCATTACGACATCAGCCATCCGCCTGATCCGGGCACGGAGGCCGTTGGAATGAGCTACTGCCAATTTCGTGGTGTGAATACTTTGTGCGGCCCGCGCGGGTTACAAGGTGAGAGCGATCATCTCTTTCACAACAACGGCGATGGGACGTTTACCGATGTAAGCGAGAAGGCTGGTGTGTCAGATAAAGCTCGCTATTACGGCTTTACCGCGGTGTTTGTAGATATCAATAACGACGGCAAGGTTGATCTCGTAGTTACTGACGATTCGTCGCCGAACTATCTCTATATGAATAATGGAGATGGAACTTTTGAAGATGCCAGCTACTACTCTGGTTTCGCATTGAACCAGCAGGGACGCGATCAGGCCGGCATGGGCCTGGCCGTTGGTGACTATCTTAACAATGGATGGATCGATCTCTATACTGGAACGTTTTCTGATGATTACAAACCTCTGTTTAGAAATGGCGGGGATCAGGGATTTACCGAGATAAGTCCGGAGATGGGTATTGCGGAGGTCACTTATCCTTTTCTGACCTGGGCGACTGAATTTATCGACTATGACAATGATGGCTGGAAAGATATTTTTCTGGTCAACGGACATGTGTATCCGCAGGTGGATAAGTACGACTGGGGAACTTCCTACGCGCAGCGCCCGCTGCTGTTTCATAACATCGACAAGGGAAAGAAGTTTGAGGTGATGCCGGCGGTGATTGGAAGCGGGTTGGCGGATGTGATTCCGGGACGGGGAGCCGCGTTCGGAGACCTGTTCAACGACGGTAAGGTGGACGTTGTCATCAATTCGATGGATCACGTGCCTTCGCTGATGAAGAACGTCAATCCGGATGGTCATCACTGGGTTGGTTTGAAGCTGATCGGAGGTCCAAAGAGTCCGCGAGATGCTGTGGGCGCTGCGGTCTACCTGACAGCGGGCGGGATCCGTCAGCGAGCGGACGTGCTAAGTGGTGGCAGCTATGAGTCTTCCAACGATCAGCGACCACACTTTGGGATTGGCGATGCGACCAAGGTGGATGCGGTTGAGATTCATTGGCCTAGCGGATTGGTGGAACAGGTAGTCATCCCATCGGTTGATCGATTTTTTACGATTCAGGAGGGGAAGGGGGTTGCGCCCGGTCTGCCGGACGGGAAGAGCGAAACCGGCCACAAAAATCAGCAGACAAAGGGTGCAACAGATAAGTAGAATTCCGATCAACCTTTCGCACCTACTTAGTTCGTAAGCCGACGGAAGGAGAGCTGGGATCGATGCTGACGTTTTCGGAGTGGACCAAGACGCGGATGGAGTGGGTGATCGGCAATCGACGGCGGCTCGCTGTCGTAAGGGTGGCGTATGTCGCTTTGGTTTGCGTGCTCCTGGCAGCAAGCGTATTTGCCTTTCTCCCGCGGATTCAGGCGCACTCAGATAAAAGTGAGTCGCAGCAAGCGATTGCAGATGAAGCTGCTGTTCGTAAAGAGTATGCGGATAAGGTTGGTAAGACCTACAACTTTGCATTTGGCAAAGGGAATATCTCGACGCCGGGAAATGCGGCCGTGCAGGGAGACACTTTCCTTGAGCCAGATGCGTTTCCCACGGCCGATTACTGCGGCCATTGTCATAAAGAGGCATACCACCAGTGGCGGCAATCGTTACACTCCAACTCATTTCGTACGCCGTTCTATCGCACAAGCGTCAATATCCTGATTAGGACGAAGGGAATTGAGTTCTCGCGTCATTGCGACAGCTGTCACAATCCGATCGCGGTGCTCGGCGGCGGACTAACGCAGAGTTCTATTGTTGATCGCAAATTCGATCAGGATGGATTGACTTGCACTACGTGCCATTCCGTGCAGAAGCTGCAGTCAACGCTTGGCAACGGCGGTTACGTGATGGGGGTACCTGCCGTTTTGGTAGACGAAAATGGCACTCGGATTCCAGGCCTGGTGCCTGATTCGGAGATTTTGGCTCACCTCGATCGGCACTCGAAGGCTGTAATGCAGACCTTCTACCGGACGCCTGAGTTTTGCTCTGCGTGCCACAAGGCCAACTTGCCCAACCCTCTCAACGACTACAAGTGGATTCGTGCATTTACGGCGTACGACGAGTGGCAGAACTCTAAATTCTCGCAGCGGAACCCGCTTACTTTTTATCAAGCAGATTTTACGAGCTGCCAGGGTTGCCACATGAAGCGCGCGTCGAATGCACTGCCGGAGCCAGGCGCAAAGAACGGCACCTTCGCTTCGCACCGTTGGACCGCGGGCAATACCGCTGTTCCTTTCTATTATGGGTTTGATGAGCAACTCCAAAAAACGATCGAATTCTTGAAGACGGGAAATTATCTGAACGTCGATCTGTTCGCAATTCGCAAGGCGAACGATGAGAAGTTGATCGCACCATTGGGTTCGACTGCGTTCACTCTTGCACCGGGTGAAGTCGTGCAGGCGATGGCGGTCATTCAGAACAAAAACATCGGTCATTCGCTAATTCCAGAGGTGCGCGACCTGTATGAGGCATGGGTCGAGTTTGTAGTCACCGACTCTAACAGCAAGGAGATCTACCACAGCGGCTTCATCAAGCCGGATGGAAAACTGGATGAGCGGGCGCACAGCTTTACGAATCGTCCGGTCAACACAGATGGTGGGTTCGTCGACAATCACAAAGTATGGACGATCCATTCTGTTGCTTATGACAACAGCATTCAGGCAGGCAGGTCGACCCTCATTCGCTATGAGTTTCGTGTTCCTTCGGATGCGAAGGGAACCCTGACGATGACCGCCAGGGTCAACTATCGACATCTTCGTCAGAGCTATCTGAACAACGTTTTCGGCGAGGATCACGTTGCCTACCCAATTGTTGAGCTGGCTTCACGATCCCGGACACTCAATCTTGGACAGAATCCTGTGAGCGCACCCGATCCGAAAGACAACGCTGACTGGATGCGCTGGAATAACCTTGGCATTTCCTATCTCGATCAGTTGCAGTACAGCGATGCGATCCAAGCCTTTTCTCAGGTCGTCAAGCTGCGGCCAGACTATGCAGATGGCTACACGAATATTGGCCTGACGAATATCGAATGGGAAAAATATGCTTCGGCTCGCGCCGGTCTTGAAAAGGCACTCGAGCTGAGCCCAAATAATGCGCGGGCTCTTTACTATCTTGCGCTGGTGGAACGACGGGCAGGAAATTCCGAAGCTGAAGTAGCAGATCTGAAGAAAGTTCTTGAGCAATATCCTCAATCTCGAGATGCTCGTCGTGAGCTTGGAATCTCGTACTATCAACAACGCAAGCCTCAGGAGGCGATGGAGCAGTTTGAGGCATTGCAGGCCATCGACCCGGATGACTTGGCGGCGCATTACAATCTTGCTTTGCTATACCGTCGTGCTGGGATGAAGGAGAAGGCCAAGGAACAATCCGCGAAGTTCGTTACAAAAAAGGTTGACCCAGGCGCCCCTACTTACTCACTTGATTTTCTCCGCAAGCATCCGGAGATCTCGATCGAAAGTTCGCCATGGCATGTGCATAGGGACGCGCCTCACGGCGAGGCGGTTGTTGCTGGCGGAGAGCACTAGAGTGTAACTTCGTGGCTTCTTTCCGCTTTCGGGGAATAGAAGAATACTCTACGATAAGGTGCGTTCTCACAGGATGAGGATTAAGGTGAAGTAGTGAGTAAGAGATGGTTCATAGCGCTTGTATTTACCGTGATAGTTGGAACATTCACCGCTCCGCAAAGGGGGCGGGCAGAAGTTCAGTGTCCCTGGCTAAATTCGGCGACGGCTGGCGGAGTTTTGGGAGGAGAGGTCCAGGCGAATGTTGCGGCTCTGACGCCGCAGGGTGACACAACGTGTGATTTCAGGCGCACGGAACGTTCCGGTGTTTCTTCGTTGACGATTGCGGTACATACGATGGCCTCTCCTTCGAAGGACTTTGCCACATATCTCGCTGGATGCGCAGGTACTAAAGTTCCGCTGAAAGCAATCGGCAATGAGGCGGTCCAATGTGTTCAGAACAGCGGCTCCGGCGAGGAGTTGATCATCGGGCGGGTGAGAGACCGGGCATTCATCCTC
>CAZZZG010000052.1:0-28284 GCA_964658525.1 uncultured Edaphobacter sp. | reverse complement strand
CCGCTCGACATCCGCTTCCGCCGCTTCACCTCCCTCAACACCACCATCCGCCTTCGCGAAGGCCGCCTGCACGTCCGGCTCTCAGATCTCCTCGAGTCCGCGCCCGACCACGTCCACCACGCCATCGCCCACATCCTCCTCGCCAAGCTCTACAAAAAGCCCATCGCCTCCGCCCACGCCGACCGCTACCGCCGCCACGTCTCCTCCGAAGCCATCTCCCGCCAGGCCGAGCACATTCGTCAGACCCGCGGCCGCAAGCGTCTCTCCACTCCCACCGGCCACTACTACGACCTCAACGAAGTCTTCGAGTCACTCAACACACGCTTCTTCCATGGACTCCTGGGCCGACCCACACTCACCTGGTCCGCTCACCACGCACGTCGCATGCTGGGTCACTACGACGCCGCCCACAACACCATCGTCGTCAGCCGCGTCTTCGACCGCCCCGACACCCCCCGCTGCGCCATCGAGTATCTTCTCTACCACGAGATGCTCCACCTCAAGCACCCCGTACGCGTCAAAGCCGGTCGCCGCTGCGTCCACTCCCGCGAGTTCCAGGCCGAAGAACGTCTCTTCCCTGAGCTGGAAGCCGCCAAAGCCTACCTCAAGCGCCTCTAACAGTACGCGGCCCCAGGCACAAAATCAGTCTTTGCACGGCAGAGAAGTTAGCTGTGGCAACGACGGTTTGTCAGTGTCGGACACCACCTTCGTCGCCGTAATCAGGTTTCGATCAAGTTCCGTCACAACAAAACTCCAGCCCGCTTTCGAGGTATCTCTTAGCCAGACTGCGACCATCGTGTCGGTCTCATGCAACACCGGCAAAGGCTGCGTGATATTCGATCGGCCAGACACAAACGGTATCCCGAGTTGCTGCAGCTGGCAGAGATCTTCCTCGGGCACTGCGTAGCTCTGATAGTAGGGCTCCCCTCCACCAAACTCCTGCGGAATCACCGAATAGAAAGTGTTCGTAAAGACAACGATGTAGCCGATCGTCGCGACCACGAAAACCGCACCCGCGATGGCCAAAAAGAATCGCCCTAGGCTGACCTGCGGTCCACGTTCTTCAACTAACTCCCGGTCGAGCAGTCGCGCGATGAGGTAGAAGGACATCGCCGCAATAACGATAGGAACATAGACCTCCAGCACCACAAGAAGAGATGCGAGTATTTTTTTGAAATCGCTATGTTCCGGCTTCGTCCATCTCCACACATCCCAGACCGTACTCTGCCCCAAGGCAGGATGCTCCTGAAAGCAGGAGAAGACCGAAGCGCCAACAAGCAACATGAGAGAGCCGACCAACAAAATCAGAATATGGCGAAGCGAAGATAGCCTCCGCGTCATCTGTCCGTGCCACGTTGCCATCGACCACGCCAGAAAAAACGCCGGGAAAGCCAGCAGTAGATACGTGAACAGCACCATGATCCCAGTCAACAGAAGCTTCGGCTTCGCGAACGCAAAATCCACGATTCCCAGCTCATGCAGATACGTGTTGATCGCGATCACACCCGTCGCATAGGCGAACGCGGCCGCAATGGAGACGACCTTGGTAGCCTCGCCAAGATCAAAGTGACTCCATATCTCACCAGGCGCTGCTAACTTCTCAGGCTCCGTCATTCACCCCACCACCGACAGCTCGATGAACAAGATTCTAACCCGGAAATTACCGCCCTATGCTAGACTTCCGCCCTCCCCACAATCCGGCCCCCAGCACCTGCGTTACGCACATCAACATGAGATCAACGGTGAATTCACCAGCAAGAAAGGCTATCCATGGATCTTTCAAAACGCGCAACAGCTGAGTTCTTCGGTACCTTCTGGCTTGTCTTTGGCGGCTGCGGCAGCGCCGTCCTCGCAGCAGCTTTCCCCAACCTTGGAATCGGCTTCGTCGGCGTTGCTTTAGCCTTCGGCCTCACCGTCCTCACCATGGCATTCGCCATCGGCCACGTCTCCGGCTGTCACCTGAACCCGGCAGTCTCCATCGGTCTCGTCACCGCTCGGCGCTTCCCCATATCCGAGCTCCCCGCCTACATCGTCGCTCAGGTCGTCGGAGCCGTCGCCGGCGCAGGTGTTCTTTACCTCATCGCCAGCGGCAAACCCGGCTTCTCGCTCGCAGGCGGATTCGCCTCTAACGGCTACGCCGACCACTCCCCCGGCGGCTATTCGCTCATCGCCTGTTTCGTCGCAGAGGTCGTCCTGACGGCTTTCTTTCTGCTCGTCATCCTCGGTTCCACCGACGAGCGCGCTCCCAAAGGATTCGCTCCCATCTCCATCGGCCTCTGTCTCACGCTGATCCACCTCATCAGCATTCCCGTCACCAACACCTCGGTCAATCCTGCCCGCAGCACCGGCCCCGCGATCTTCGTCGGCGGCTGGGCACTCAGTCAACTCTGGCTCTTCTGGCTCGCTCCCATCCTCGGTGCGATTCTAGGAGGCCTCATCTCCACAGCCTTCTTCGCCGCTCCACAACCAACCATCCGCGAAGAGATGTCCCGCGACAAACCATAACCAGATTGCCCTGTACTCCCGTTGGTCGAATTATTGAGAACGACCAACGGGAGTGCAAGCGAAGCCATCTGCAAGTCACGAAGTTACCGCCTCGCGCGCAGCGAGCCCGTCCGGCAGGACACCGTCCTTATGAGCTCATCTCCACCATAGGCGAAACCACCACAGTCCCCCGCCGCGTCGCCACCATCACAACCAATCCCACCACCACCGACCCCAGCGCCGCCACCTGCGCATTGCTCATACCCCAATACAGCCGCGGATTCACCCGCACAAACTCCACCAGAAAACGCGCAATCCCACTCAGCAAAAGATACAGTCCAGTCATCCAGCCAAGCGGCCTTGCCTTTCTCCCCAGCTGCCACAGCAGCCAAGCCAGCCCCATCGCAAACAAAAACTCATACACCGGCGTAGGCTGCACCAGCGCATCCGGCGGAGTCGGCAGCACCAACGCATTCTTCGCCATGTGAACTCCCCACGGCAGCGTCGTGTTAATCCCGTAGTCCCCATCCCCCGAAGTCAAGCACCCTATGCGCCCCACGCCATACCCAACCGCAGCCGCCGGCGTCGCCAGATCCAGCATCCGTACCGCAGCCTTCCCCGAAGTCAACCCATCCGGCTTCGCCATACTGCCCTGCAACATCAGCATCGCAATACCGGCCAGCATCCCGCCAAACCACGCGAATCCCGCCTGAAACCAGTGCAAAAAGTCCATCGCCACAGCAAACGGCCGACTCCATCCCGGAGCGACAATCTGCCGAAATGCCGCATACAAATCCGCCGGATTCTGCAGTTCATGCCACGTCTTCGCGCCCAGCACACCCGCGATCACAACAAACGCAACAACGTTCAACGCGTCAGCATCAACGCCATTCCGAACAAAATTCTTATGCAGCACCACCGTCGCCGCCACCGCCGCAAGCCAAAGCAACAGCCCAAACGTACCCAGATGAATCGGGCCAATATCGATATAGGGAAACATAATCCTCGCTCCCTTAAGTATAGCGGCCTTTGCCTCAGCCCCTCATTCGCGTTAGCCTATCCTTTATGTCCTCAAGCACGCCCGTCTTTCCCCCCGCCGCAGAGATGGAGATCCTCATCTCCAAACAACAGATCGCCGACCGCACCAAAGAAATCGGAGCTCAGATCTCCGCCGACTACAAAGGTCAATCCATCGTCCTCATCGGTGTCCTCAAAGGCGCAGCCATCTTCCTCGCCGACCTCGCCCGCGCCATCCAGGTCGACAACACGTTCGACTTCGTCGCCGTCTCCAGCTACGGCCGTGCCCGCGTCTCCTCCGGCGCCGTCAAGCTCATCAAAGACATCGACAACCCCATCGAAGGCAAGCACGTCATCCTCGTCGAAGACATTCTCGACACCGGCCTCACCCTCAGCTACCTACGCGGCCTCATGCTCCAGCACAAACCCGCATCGCTAAAGATCGCCACCTGCCTCGACAAACCGGAGCGCCGCCTCGTCCCCATCGAAGCCGACTACGTAGCCTTCAAAATCCCCAACCAATTCGTCATCGGCTACGGCATGGACTACGCCGAACGCTACCGTGGCGTCGAAGACATTCGCATCTTCCCCTCCGAAGTCGCAGGCCACTAAACATGGCCCGCAACCATCGAATAGACATCCTGCTTCGACCAACTCACAGCCCTTCTGTCGCATGCAGAAGCCGCAGAAGGCACGACTGAGTACGGCCCTCAGCTCTTCAGGAACGCCAGCAAATCGGCATTGATCGTCTCCGCGTGCGTAGTGGGCATACCGTGCGGAAAGTCCTTGTAGGTTTTCATCGTCCCATTCTTCAGCAGCTTCGCAGACTTCGGCCCGGCCGCAACATAGGGGACGATCTGGTCGTCTTCGCTATGCATCACCAGCACGGGAATGGTGATCTTCTTCAGGTCTTCTGTGAAATCGGTCTGAGAAAAGGCCACGATGCCTTCATAGTGCGCCTTCGCTCCTCCAATCATGCCCTGACGCCACCAGTTCGCGATGACGGCCTCCGAAGACTTCACACCCGGCCGATTGAAGCCATAGAAAGGTCCCGTCGGCAAAGCGCGATAGAACTCCGAACGATTGGCCGCAAGCTGCGCCTGCAGGTCATCGAAGACTGACTTAGGAAGTCCCTCAGGATTCGCGGCGCTCTTCACCATCAATGGCGGTACCGCGCTGATCAATGCAGCTTTATATACTCCCTTTTCGCCATGCCGTGCCAGGTAACGCGTCACCTCACCGCCACCAGTCGAGTGGCCAACATGGATAGCGTCTTTCAGGCCGAGATGAGCGGTGACAGCAGCCAAATCATCCGCGTAATGATCCATATCATGTCCGTCGCCAACCTGCGTGGAACGGCCATGCCCTCGCCGGTCATGAGCAATCACGCGATAGCCATGCTGGAGGAAGAACAACATCTGCGCGTCCCAGTCGTCCGCCGAAAGCGGCCAGCCGTGGCTGAACACAATAGGCTGGCCGGTTCCCCAGTCCTTGTAAAAAATCTCAACGCCGTCCTTGGTTTTGACGATGGGCATAATGCACTCCTTTTGAAATGGGTAGGAAAGATCCAGCAAATTAGAACACACTCGCGTGCATGGAATGTGACTCAGCGAAGTTCATAACGGTCGCATTTTTCATGCATAGCCGACGAAGTTTTGCGGAAAGGGGCTGGGACGACGCAAAGTAATTCAAACGTCAGCAACATTTGTCGAATATCTTTCAGCGTAAGCGAATCACAAGCGACAGGGGGATCGCCCATGTCTTCAACCGTAAGGAACATCGTTCTTGTTCACGGCGCGTTCGCAGATGGCTCCAGTTGGTCGAAGGTCATTCCTCTGCTGCAGGAACTGGGCTACAACGCGGTCGCTGTACAGAATCCGATGACTTCGCTAGCGGACGAAGTGGCCTTCACGAAGAGAATCGTAGCTCTTCAGGATGGTCCGGTAATTCTCGTAGGCCACTCCTGGGGAGGCGCCGTGATCACCCAGGCCGGTGACGACCCCAAGATCGCCGCTCTTGTATATATAACTGCGTATGCACCTGGAGCGGGTCAATCAGCAAACGACGCCAGCAGCCCATTTGGATGGACCGAAGGACAGAAGCAGATTCGACTGGACGCAGAAAAATTCGCAACCCTCACCTCCACCGGCATGCTGAACTATGTTGCGGAAGGACTCCCCATGAAAGAGCGGGAGCTTGCGCTCGCAGTGCAAGGCCAGAGCTGTGGCCCCATGTTCGACGAAAAGCTGACGGTCGCCGCCTGGAAGAACAAGCCCACGTGGGCTGTCATCTCCACCAAGGATCAAATGCTCCCGCCGTCCATGCAAGAGTCGGCATCAAAGAAAATGGGCGCGAAAACCACGATTCTCTCCACCTGCCACATGTCCATCCTCGAAGAGCCCGCAAAAATCGTGGCAGTAATCGACGAAGCTGCAAAAAGCGCGCTCAACAATCGATAGCCGTCGCATCTTATCCAGTAGGCACCACAAGCCATCGCCCGGAGCGTTATCCGTAGGTTTGCTCTCAGCTAACAAGATGAGTCGCAAGCGACTCCGAACTATCTGGCTTCAACGCAAACTCCCCAGCCAACAGTTCATAGCTCCGCAACCGCTTCGTCTGTTCCCACACAATCGTATTCACAATCAACTCCCCAATCCCCAACTCCTCCGCCATCGCTTCAAGCTGTTCCTTCACAGACGACGGAGTTCCCACAAAGTACCGCGGCCACTCCCCTTCTTCCATCGGCATATCACCTAACAGCCTCAACTCCCGCACCGCATCCTCCGGCGAAGCCACCGGCCTGCGATCCCCCTGCCGAATTCTTCTCTGCAGGAGACGAACGCTCGAAGACAAGAACTCCGCCTCCTCCCGCGTCTCCGCACAAATCACGCCGACGGCCACCGTAGCCTCAGCCTCACTCCGATAAATACTCTTCGAAAAACTCCGTCGATAAGTCTCAATCGCCGCCCGCGTGTGCACCGGGCTAAAAAAATGTGCAAACGAATAAGGCAGCCCAAACTCCACCGCCGCCGCCGAGCTCCACATGCTCGACCCCAGCATCCACACATCCGGCCCACCCGGCATCTCCGGCGAAACCCGAATCCCCGCAAACGGATGCCCCTCCGGAAACTGGTGCCCAAGAAACGCCAGCAACTCGCTCACCTGGTCCGGAAAATCATCCAGCATCCTCGTCTTCCGATCCCGCTTCAACGCGAGCGCCTCAATCGGCCCACCGCCAGGCGCACGCCCAATCCCCAGATCCACCCTATCCGGATAAAGCGCATGCAACATCCGAAAGCACTCCGCCACCTTCAGTGACGTGTAGTGCGGCAGCATAATCCCACCCGACCCAATCCGAATCCGCTTCGTCTCTGCACCAATCCGCGCCAGCATCACCTCCGGAGCCGTACACGCGAGCGTATCCATCGCATGGTGCTCCGACATCCAAAACCGCCGATACCCCAACCCATCCACCAGCCGAGCCAGTTCAATCGAGTTCTCCAAAGCCTGCCCAGGAGAACTTCCCGCCGGAACCGGACTCTGATCCAGCACCGAAAGTCGAAGCCTTTTTTCTACGTTGTCTATAGTCACCCCTGTTTGATGTTGAACCGCTCAAATCGAATCAAGCCCACATCGCAATATTCGCCTTTCCTTCGCTATAATAGAGCATCAGACCAGTCAGCGACTCATCCAGCGTATGGACATCCAACAAAAACTCGAGATCCTCGCCGACGCCGCAAAGTACGACGCCTCCTGCGCCTCCTCTGGAGCCAAGCGCAGCGGCAACGGCAAGGGCGTCGGCCACTCCGACGGCATGGGCATCTGCCACAGCTACACCCCCGACGGCCGCTGCGTCTCCCTCCTCAAAATTCTCCTCACCAACTACTGCACCTACGACTGCGTCTTCTGCGTCAACCGCATCTCCTCCGACATCCAGCGCGCCCGCTTCACCCCCAACGAAGTCGTCACCCTCACCCTCGACTTCTACAAGCGCAACTACATCGAGGGTCTATTTCTCTCCTCCGGCATCATCCAGTCCCCCGACTACACCATGGAGCAGCTCCTCCAGGTCGCAAAAACCCTCCGCACCGAACATCACTTCGGCGGCTACATTCACCTCAAAGCAATCCCCGGAGCCAGCCCACTCCTCATCGAGCAAGCCGGCCTCTTTGCCGACCGTCTCAGCGCGAACATCGAGCTCCCGACCCAGCAAGACCTCGTCCAGCTCGCTCCCGAAAAGAAAACCACCATCATCGAATCCACGATGAATAAGATCGCCCTCCGCAAAGATGAGGCCGACGAAGACCGACGCAAACTTCCTTCCGCTCCAAAGTTTGCTGCGGCAGGTCAATCCACACAGATGGTCGTCGGCGCAACATCGACCACCGATCGCGAGATCCTAAAAACAGCAACCCACCTCTACGGCCAATACAGACTTCGCCGCATCTACTACACCGGCTTCAGCCCGTATCCCGCTGCCGACCCGCGCCTTCCCCTTAAGCCCGCTCCACTCATCCGCGAACACCGCCTCTATCAATCCGACTGGCTCATGCGCTTCTACGGCTTTACCGCCGCCGAACTCACCTCCGAAGAAAACCCTTCGCTCTCACTCACCGAAGACCCAAAAACTGCCTGGGCAAAATCACACCCCGAATTCTTTCCGGTCGATGTCAACGCCTCCCCACGCGAATCGCTCCTCCGCGTCCCCGGCATCGGCTATCGCAACGTCGAACGCATCCTCAGCATCCGCAAATACCATCTCCTCATTGTGGACGATCTGAAAAAACTCCACGTACGCATCAAAAACGCACTACCCTACCTCATCACCCGCGATCACATCCCACATCAGCAACCCAACGCCACTGAACCGCAACTCATCACACAGCTCGATCTCTTCGCGCCCGTCAGCGCACTCACTGGTTCTGTTTGATGAAGCGAATCGCCCTCGAACCCGACTTCAACGCCTGGCGCGAAGCAGCACGCGAAGCCCTTCACCTCGGCTATCGCCCCGACGAGCTCGACCTGCACGACTCCACCATCGCATCCACGCTTGACCTCGCCCTCGAGTCCTCCGACGCGCCCACCGGAGTACCCATCCCCCAACCCCACACCTCAAAAGCATTTCTCGAATCCGCGCACCACGCCGCCGTCCACCGCGATCCTCAACGCTGGAACCTTCTCTACCGCATCCTCTATCGCCTTCAGACCAACCGCAATCTCCTCAAAATCTCAGTTGACCCCGACATAGCCGAACTCGAACGTCTCGAGTCCCAGGTCCGCCGCGACCTCCACAAGATGCACGCCTTCCTCCGCTTCCGCATGGTCCTGGAACCCGACGACCCAAACCCACGCCCCATCGTCGTCGACGAATCCTTCCCCACCGAACCCGAGCCGCATCATCTCGTCCTCGCCATCCCCACACCGTTCGGGCTAAACCACACGGCACTTCCCCACTGCGAACCTGATCCAAACTCGGCCCCCACCCCCTCCCAGCCCGACACCTGCGAGCACTTCATCGCCTGGTACCAGCCGGACCACCGCATTCTCCCACTCGCCGCTCCTTTCTTCGCAGAACGCTTCAGCATCATGCGTTGGACCATCCTCACCCCGGACGCCTCCGTCTCGTGGGACCCAGCCACCAAACAACTCACCATCGCACCCGGCCTGCCACGCGAGTCAGCCCCCGCCGAAGACGAGCTCGAAGATCTCTGGCGTTCTTACTACGCCAGCATCTACAACCCAGCGCGTCTCAACCCGCAGATGATGCGTAGCGAGATGCCCGTCCGTTACTGGAAGAACCTCCCCGAGATCTCCCTTCTGCCCGAGCTGATCACCAAATCACAGAGCCGAGTTGCCGAAATGGTTAAACGCCAGCAGCAACAACCCTCCGCCCAACCCTTCGTTCCCGCGGACCACTCTCTTCCCACTCTTCGCGCGGCGCTTCCCGCATGCAAAGGCTGCGACCTCTATCAACACGCCACCCAGGTTGTCCCCGGCGCAGGTGCAGCCCACGCCAAACTTATCCTGGTCGGCGAACAACCCGGCGATCAGGAAGATCTCCAGGGCCAGCCCTTCGTCGGACCCGCTGGCAAAATCCTCGACCGCGTCATGGCAGAACTCGACATCGACCGCAGCAAAGTCTACGTTACTAACGCTGTCAAACACTTCAAATTCGTTCAGCGCGGCAAGATTCGTCTCCACCAAAACCCTCGCATGTCCGAAATCAACGCCTGCCGCCCCTGGCTCCTCGCTGAGATCGACTCCATTCACCCGCACGTCATCCTCTGCCTCGGAGCCTCAGCCTCTAAGTCCCTGCTCGGCGGAACCTTTGCTCTCATGCGCGACCACGGGAAGGTCCTCAATACTCCCTACGCCAATCAGGTCATCGCCACCATCCACCCCAGCGCGATCCTCCGAGCCCGCGACAAAGAATCCGGCGAACAGCTCTACCACTTCCTCCGCGATGACATGGCCCTCGCCTGGCAAACCGCCCAAAAGCCAGCCCTGACCCCGGGTATGATAGAAAGTAACCCGGCGCGTACACCTCCCCTCGCCGAAGGAGCGCTTTTTTGAATATGCTGTCCATAACCGATCCACTTCCTCATGGCTCAGAACACTTCGACGCCCAGGCTTTCGCCGCACATACACTCTCTTCCCCCCAAAATCTCGCTGCTGTCCTCGACCACACTCTCCTCAAACCCGAGGCTACGCGCAATCAGGTACTCCAACTCTGCAACGAAGCCGCAGAACACCGCTTCGCGTGCGCCATGGTCAACCCCACCTGGGTCTCGCTCGCAGCCGCCGCCCTCCAGGGCACCGGCATTCCCGTCGGCGTCGTCATCGGCTTCCCTCTCGGCGCAACCCTCTCGATCTCCAAGCAGGAAGAGACCGCCCACATGCTCCGCCACGGCGCTCACGATATCGACATGGTCCTCAATGTAGGCCTCCTGAAGTCCGGGCAAACCGCCGACTATGAGGCCATCCGTCAGGAAATTCACGGCGTCGTCGAGCTCGCCCACGCAGCCGGAGCCATCGTAAAAGTCATCCTCGAAACCTGCCTCCTCAACTTCGAAGAAAAACTCCGCGCCTCCGAGCTTGCCCTCTCTGCCGGAGCCGACTTCCTCAAGACGAGTACCGGTTTCTCCACTGGCGGTGCGACCGCCGATGATATCGGCCTCCTTCGCGGCGTAGCCGGAACCCGCGCTGGAGTCAAAGCCTCCGGAGGCATTCGCTCCCTCGCCGACGCCACCACCATGCTCCGGGCAGGAGCCTCCCGCATCGGTGCCAGCGCCAGCGTCAAAATCGTCAATGAACTGGCAGGCCATGCGACAGAGCCAACCGCCGCGACTAGCTACTAACAGGCACCCGTAGACGACAGGATCCGATACCACCGGATCCTGTCAAGTCCTTCTTCTGCCTATCCCCCTCGAAACAGACAAGATAGCCGTGGCGCATTAGTTTCATAAGCTCCGCTATAATAGAGACATATCGATTCGGCCCCGGTCAGCGGGCCGAATCATTTAACCTGAACTCCGTAACCCCTTTCGTTGCACAAATTTGCGGATAACCCCTTTTGAATGACGTTTTTACAGGTGTCAACCTATCGTAAACGACACAAAAAAAATGACTTAGCCGAGGGTAATAGGGGGGGGTGGGGGGTACCGGTCAGCGAATCAAAAATGCAGTCGCACCGGACAACCACCCTTGACGACCCCCTTCCCAAGCGCCACAACGAGGGCGAAAGACATTGCCTAACAACTCGATCAATGACAACTAAAAGGAGTTCAGGCCAGCCACTCCCCAAACCCCACCTCACCCGGTAAGATCAACGCAAAGCAGAATGTCTTCCCCCATCAAACCGAGCGCCACTCCACCCACCGGCCCAGAAGAGCCCACCTCCGAGCATCCTTACGAAGGAGACTATCGCCCGCCGACCCCGCAACTCTTCCATCAACACGCCTCAGACCCAAAGATTCGAGTCGAACCCCTCCAGGTCGCCTTCCTCCACAAACTCGCCGACGCCCTCAACACCACTCTCGATCTCAACACCCTCATGCACCGGGTCGCCGACCTCGTTCGCGCCGTGATCGACTACAAAATCTTCGCCATCCTACTCATCAATGAGCGCTCTCAAGACCTCCGCATGCGCTTCCAGATCGGCCATTCCAGCGAGATCGAGCGCATGCGCATCAAGCTTGGTCGCGGCGTATCAGGTCAAGCCGCCCTCCACCGCAAATCTCTCCTCGTCGAGAACGTTACTACGCAGGAGAACTACATCGACGCGAACCCCAACGTCCGCTCAGAGCTCGCAGTTCCACTCGTAGTCAAGAACAAGGTAATCGGCGTCCTCGATCTGCAGTCTGAAACCATCGGCTACTTCACGATGGAGCACCAGCGTCTCCTCGAGCTGGTCGCCTCACGCATGGCCATAGCCATCGAGAACGCTCGTCTCTACACGCGCGTCTCACGACAAGCGCAAACACTCGCCGTGCTCAACGACATCTCTCGCGAGATCACCAGCATCCTCGATCCCGACGACCTGCTCGAGCGCATCGGTCAGCTCCTCAAGCGCGTCATCGACTTCCACATGTTCACCATCCTCCTGTGGAACGATCGCACCCAGCTCTTCGAGCACCGTTTCTCATCCCGCTTCGGCGAGCGCGTCACACGCGAGCGCACCGTCGCTCTCGGCGAAGGCCTCATCGGCACCGCTGCCCAACTACGCGAACCCGTCCTCGCATCCGACGTCCGTAAGGATCCACGTTACGTAGAAGCCAATCCCGAAGTACGCTCCGAACTCGCCATCCCTCTCGTCTACAAGGGCGAAGTCATCGGTGTCCTCGACCTTGAGCACACTCGAGTGAACTACTACAACGAAGACCACCAGAGAACCCTCTCCACTCTCGCCTCGCAGGTCGCGATCAGCATCGCCAACGCCCGTCTCTACCAACGCATCCACGAGGAAGAGCAGCGCATGGAGCGCGACCTCGACATGGCGCGTCAGGTTCAACTCCGCCTCATGCCGTCTCGCCCGCCTAAGCTCGAACACGCCGAGATCGCCTCCGAATTCGTCGCCGCCCGCTCCATCGGAGGCGATGTCTTCGACTTCCTCGACTACGGCGCTGGACGCATTGCCCTTGCCGTAGGAGACGTCAGCGGCAAAGCAGCTCCTGCTGCACTTTACGCCGCGCTCGTCAGCGGCATTCTGCGCTCGCTCGCCCCCCAACACCTCTCACCGGCGGCGATGCTCACCGCCCTGAACGATCAGCTCCAGGAGCGAAAGCTCGACTCCCAGTACGTCACTATGCTCATGGCAGTCTGGGACGACAGCAACCAAACCCTTCAGATAGCCAATGCTGGCTCCGTCCAACCCCTGTTCGTGGCGGCCAACTCAGACATCACGAAGCCGCCAACCGTACGCACCATCAAGGCAGAAGGTTTCCCCCTCGGCCTCTTTCCCAACGCAGAGTACGAGGAGTTCACCCTCTCCACCCGCCCCGGAGACCTTATCGTCGTCTTCTCCGACGGCATCGTTGACGCCGTCAACTCCACCAATGAGATGTTCGGCGACGAACGCCTCACTCAACTCCTCGAATCCCAGCACCACCCAACTGCGCAGTTCACCGTGAACGCCATACTCCAGGCCGTCACCGATTTTCAGTCCGGAACGGCCCACTTCGACGACGAGACCATCGTGGTCCTGCGCGCCACCGAGTAAGACAACCTACGATTCATCAGATGATCTACAGGCCAATAGCAACATTCTGACGTATGGTGCGTCCATCAGGTCGATAGTTTAGTGTCAGCGTCCTAATTTGTGCGACGCTTTAAGCATCCAAGCAAGTAACGGAAAGGGTAAAAGATGACTCCTCAGGAACAGGACATGATCAGCGGCCTGATCGACCGAGTTGAGAAAACACAACTTGCAGAGAAAGATCTGGATGCGGAACAGATGCTGCAGCAGGGTCTGGGACGGAACCCGGACGCTCTCTACATTCTGGCCCAGACTGTGCTGGTGCAGAAGTACGCGCTGGAACAAGCGCAAACACAACTGACGCAGGCCAAAGCACAGATTGAGCAGATGCAGCTACACCCGGAGCCGAAACATTCCACAAGCTTTCTCGGAAATTTGCTTGGACGGCGTGATGACCAACCGGCGCCCCCACCTCCGCCACCGAGCTATCAACAGCCGGCGCCTGCATATCCGCAGTATGCTCCGGTGGGTGGGTACGTTGCTCCTCCGCCACAGTATGGAGCTGCTCCCCAATACGGAGCTCCACAAGGGATGGGGGGCGGTGGATTTCTGAGGGGAGCTCTCCAGACCGCTACCGGCGTGGCTGCAGGAGCGCTAGCGTTTGAAGGCGTCGAATCACTGATGCATGGATTCGGGCGTGAAGCTGGATATGGCGGTGGCCAAGGATTAGCGAGCTTCGATGGAAATCAGCGTCCTACCGAAGAGATCGTCAACAACTACTACGGAGATGATCGTGGTGGGCGCGACGTCTCTGCCGATGAGAAGTCACTTGGTGAGCAGGAGGATCGGGACCTTGGATCGCGTGGCTCCTCCGACACCTCATCGAACGATCGGGACTCACTCTATGGTTCGGACAGCTCTGACTCTGTCGATGACGCGAGCTTCGATTCGGACACGTCTACTGATGATGCGTCTTACGACGACGGCAGCGACTTTGGCGACGACGGGTCGGGCGGAGGGGACGACAGCAATTTCGCTTAGCTTTGAACAGCACTCACTAAAACAGGAATGGAGAGTCTAACGCCGATCGCTTGAAAATGGAGATCCATCTCTCGAACGAAATGACAGGTTCGAGAGATGGCGACCAAAGGCGTCCAATCGCTTACCTCATGAGCTGAAATAGATCCTCTTGGTTCCCCAAGTTGTTAATGACACTCAACAAGGCCTGGTGTTGGGTTTCCGCAGACGACAGTTGCGTCGCCACGATCTCGGGATTTGCAGAGACCAGACTGCTTTGTCCAACCTCAAGTTGACTTTCTGTAGTTTGCGCGAACGTAGTCGCGGAGTTGAGTCGACTCAAAGAACTGTCGAGAGTGCTCCGCTGATCGGACAACTGGCCCAGAGCCGTGTTCAAAGCAGCAGTATCGGCCGTGATGGTCGCAGTCGGGGCACCCCCCGAAATATCGCCGATCAGTTGACTCAGTGCGCCAACAATTCCGGTAGCTCCTGAACCAAAAACTGAGGAGCCGGGTAGATTGATCTGAAGCTTCTGTCCGCCCGGGACCTCAATGAATTGCACATTAGTGTCACCAGCGTAGGTGGCTGTTGGAGGAGTAGTGGCAGTGTTCAGCGTAAAAGGTTGAACTGATCCCTGACTGCCGCTAAACAGGTATTGCCCCTGATAACTCGTGTTGGCCAGCGAGACCACTTCACTGAGAATTCCGCTAAGAGACTGAGCGACGCTAGCGTTGTCTGCCGCGTTCTGTGTACCGTTACTCCCTTCGACGGCGAGAGAGAGTGCTTGCGTCACCTGCGCCACTACGTCACCCAAAGTAGAATCGGCAACTTGCATCATCGAACCTTCTCCAGAAGCTGATTGAACGAATGTGTCCGTCTGATCGATCTGACTGGCCAGAAGGGTACTTTGCGCAACAGCTACCGGATTGTCTTGAAGCGCCTGGACACTCAACCCACTCGATAGTTCGGACGTTAGGTTGTTGATCATGGAACTGGACTGGTTGAGTGCCCCAGTCAAAGTGCTAAGGTAATTCGGATCTACTCGCAACGGTGCGCTCCTGATTCTGGGTTGGATAAGCAAGCCGAAGAGTACAGCGTTTTCCTAGGTCACTGTAGTCTCTTCACCAAGATTGATTGCGCTCGCCATCAGAGTATCCACGATAGAGAAGACCTGAGACGCCGCTTGATAGGAGCGCTGGTATTGCGTTAGGTTTGAGGCCTCTTGATCGGAAGACACGCTCGAGAGCGAATCACGCTGCGTAGTGAGCTGAGTGAGCACAGCCTGTTGCGTTGTATTTTCCGTTGTTACACCAGAAGCGTCACTGCCGATCTGATCGAGGAATGAAGCGAGGAAGCCTGTTGCGGTCTGGTTTCCGACCGTATTCGTTGTGGAAAGATCCGCAAGCGCAGTAGCATTATTGTTGCCCGAAGATCCCTCGCCGGCAGTGGCCGCGGCTACGGCTCCAGGAGAAGTTGCGGAGACGGAGATCGACGCTGAGGCACCGGCCGCGCCACCGGGAAGACTAAAAATTGCTGAACCTGGGTTTCCACTACTGTCAATTCCCTGCTCGTTCTGCTGATTCACTGCAGTTCCCAGTGAAAAGGCTAGGTTATCCAGTGTGGATGAATAAGCCGGCAAGTACTGATCCCTTGCTTGTAAAGCTCCACCCAAGTCTCCACCGTTGAGATTTGAGGTCACGTCCTGAGGGGGATCACCTGCCAGCACATCTGTATTTCCTCCTACCTGTGTCGTACTCACTTGGAATGATTGATCACCGCTGACCAAAATAGCGCCGCCGCTGGTTGTCAAAGATATGCCATTCTGTGAAGTTGAAATCTGGTCCAATCCAACGAGTTGGGACAGTTGGTCGATATCCTCTTGCCGCTGATCTTCAAGAGTGCCAGCATCGCCGTTAGGACTGAGGCTAGCAATCTTAGAGTTGAGAGACGCTATCGAAGATGTGAGGGTATTTATCTGACCGACATCCCCGCTGACTTGCTGATTGAGACTATTTGATATCTGCGAAAGCTGACTCGATGCGGAATTGAAGGCACCAGCTAACGTGCTCGCGGCAGTTAGTACTTTCTGCCGCGTTGCCGTATCAGACGGGTTTGCCTCTAAGGAAGACAGAGAGCTGAAGAAACCATTGATCGCGGTACCAAGCTGCGACGAAGCTACCGCCCCTGAACCAGTCGAAGCCGAAGTCAGTCCGAATATGTTTTCAACCTGCTGTAAAGCAGTTTGAAGTGCTGCACTCTGCGCCGTCGTCTGCGTTTGCTGCTGCACGCGTTGTTCAAGAACTCGATCCCTCAAAGACGAAACAGTAGCGGTTACGCCAGAGCTTTGAGACTCCCCGCTTAGAGAGACCGAATCTCCCGACTGAAAACTCACAACCTCGCGTGTATAGCCAGGTGTATTCTGATTTGCGACATTGTTGGCGGTCGCGTTCAGCGCGGCCTGATCTGCCAGTAACGCTTCGCTAGATATATTTAATAACGATATTAGTGTGCCCATTGGTATCCCGTGTTTCTCCCGTACAGGCGGTAAAATTGAGACCAGATTCGGCTCCAAATTTTGAGAATGAGTTCTACCCAAAATTAAGCTGGCGATAGTCTAGCCACGTACGATGCTGCATTTTGTAAGGATTGTTTGATCAAGTGCCACCGTTATTTCAGTAAGGATTGAATGATCTTGTTTGCGACGTCTGATGATGAGACGGTATAGCTCCCATTGGCGATCGCCTCCTGCAAGGAGGAAACTTTCGCAGTTCGCGTGTCTGACGCTTCCAGAGCCTGTAATACAAGCCCTCCCGTCGAACTAACAGCCGTCTCATCGTCGTGTACGACAGTTGTGCTCAGTACTTCAGGCTTATCTGCTGCGACTCCGGACGTATCAACCGAGACAACTGGCTGTGCACCAGATGGAGTGATTGCGTTGCCTGTCTGTTGACTGCCGATTCCACTTGTATAGCTCATGATGAGCCTCCGTCTACTTGACTGTATCGGCATCCAATCCGCAAACTTTAGTACTCGAAACTTTTCTTTTTCAGCGTTGTTGATGTTCTTGGTTGACCTGTGCAACCACCCGTCGAGCGATCCCAAAGCCACCCCCCTTCGATATGGCTTTGGCAATTGCTTCAGTGCCAAAGCTGCTGATGGTGTCGGAGGCTGAGTCTTCGCTCGTCTCTTCGTCTCCCCAACTACTCTGGCCATGCTGCATTGGCTTCAGCAGTTCCTGTAACATCGTCGCTTCAAATTGTTGTGCGGCATCCACTAGTTTGGCTTGCTTTTGAGACTCCGCTATAGGTGACCGTGAGATGTCCGGATCTATCTTCATAGGACTTCAATCTCCGCTTCTAGTGCGCCTGCAGACTTCATTGCCTGGAGTATCGAGATTACATCGCGCGCTGAGGCACCAATCATCTGAAGGCTTCGGACTAGGTCATCTACTGTAGCTCCCTGCTTGAGCTCGATTCGGTTGACCGGCTTGTCCTGGGCATCTACTCGCGTCTGCTGCACGACCTGCGTCGTGCCACCTGAGGAAAATGCATTTGGCTGCGATACCTGAAACTCGCTTACTACGTTGACTGCTAGTCCCCCGTGAAGGATGGACACCGGCTGCAAAACCACCGTTCCGCCGATAACTACGGTCCCAGTACGCTCATTGACAACAACTTTCGCTCGAGGAAAGACGGGTACCTCTATTGATTCGACCTCCGCGAGGAGGGCCGGAACCTCTTCACCCTCTCCGACCAGCAGATCGATTCTCCTGCTATCGAGAACGTGTGCCGCAGATCTTCCCAACGAACGATTGATCGCAAGGGCCATGGCCTCTGCGCCACGAAAGTCAGCATCATTCAATAAGAGTGAAAACTGCTTTTTTCCATCCAGATCCAGTGGAACGCCACGTTCCACTATTGCACCAAAAGGAACTCGAGCAGTGTTGGGGTGATTGTATTGTTTTACATTTCCATTCACGTTGATCGAATAGCCACCAACAACCAATGGCCCCTGTGCTTGCGCGTATATTTTGCCGTCTGCCCCATAAAGAGGAGTCATCAGCAGCAACCCACCCTCGAGGCTCCTAGCGTCACCTGCGGAGGAGACGGTGATATCTAGTTTGGTCCCTGGACGAGCAAAGGGTGGCAACGTCGCAGAAACAAAGACTGCAGCAAGATTCTGCACTCGGATCGCCGCTGCTGGAACGCTGACCCCCATGCGGAGCAACGTTGATGCCAATGTTTGGGCAGGAAAGGTTGTTTGCTGGCTGTCGCCGGTGCCCTGCAGACCAACGACTATCCCGTATCCCACCAATTGATTGTCGCGAATACCCTCGATCGAAGCAATATCCTTGACGCGCGCTTGCCTTGGTCCAGGTGTCGTCTGGTCTGAAGGAAAAGCACGCGCAGCCCCCGTAGGAAAAGGAATCAAGAAGCACAGAAAGGCGGTCGCGAGTCTCGTGAGTGATTTCCGCACCTGTATTTTTGTTGGATTGTCAGCAACACGCATAGAATTCCTCACTAGAAAATCAACACTTTTTGTAGGAGACGGACAAGAGCGTTCTGGCGATGCGTGTAGTCGTTGATAATTCCCTTCCCACGCACCTCAAGCTCCAGGCTAGAAATGGCCGTCGATAAGACCTGATTCTGTTGAGAGATATCTTCGGGACGGACGAGCCCTCTCAAAATGATCGTCTGCGTCTGCTGGCTAAACTCAACCTGCCGAGCCGCCTCAATTACAAGCATCCCATTTGAAAGGACCTCTATCACTTGGCCTCCAAATGTAGTGCTAAGGCTCGAATTAGTTGCACTTGTTCCCTGCGCGTTGAGCCCTGATGAAGATGTTTGGTTGACTAAATTCTGCAGTGCGTTCCCGGCACGCAATGTCCCGATAAGCCCTGAAATGGAGGAACTCGCGTTCGACGCTCGCGAGTTCTTTACTGTCCCGTCTGTTGACGCTGCTAGGCTCTCGGAGACCACGACCGAGATCAGATCATGTGGCCGCATTGCCCGGACGTCCGTATTGATGCGGGTGAGCCTCCCGTTGTCAGTCCAGATAGATCCCGGTGTAGGCTGGACATTGGAGTTTTCCGCGCGCACCCTTTCCAAATAAGAGGATAAGGACGCGGCAGCCACATTAGGTTTTGGCTCAATCAATTTATGGATCGCCTCGGTCTGTGCCTGCGACGCTGGTAACGTCGAAAACACAAGCAATGCGCCAACAATTATCGGCGCAAAACGACCTATATAAATATCGTGGAGTAAGACCCAAAAAAGTTGATTTGCAAGATTTCTGACCTTGTTAGCTGGTGGCAATTGAATCGAACTGTAAGCTGACTTTGTCTGTCGAGTTTCTCTCATGGTTTCATCTCCACATCAGACGGCCCTCGAACGATACCGGAGAATTGTTCATCTATAGAGTGGTCATCGGTATTTCTGCGTAAGAGTCGAACTTTTATCAGGTCACCCAATCCGCCATTCCCTTCTGAGATTCCGGCGACTTCAATCCGCAGCGAGGTTTCTTGCCTCCACAGCCTGACAATTTCACCAGCGTGAACTACAACTGATTCTTGAATATCTTTTGCTCTTTCCTGCTCTCTAAGCTGTAACGGTAAGATTGAATCACGCAGTGGAAGGGCAACTGTCGGCCATTCTGGATGATCGCAACGACTGACCAATGCCCAAGTCTGCTTTAGCACCGGATCCGACTTGATCCGCTCCACTCGATAGCCCCCACCCTCCGATATCGAAGATGATGAAGTCAAGGATCCCGTCGTAATTGCAGTAAACGGTGTACTGTAGCAAACTGCGAGAGCGGTATTAGCGAGACATATTCCGTACAAGGCAAGGATGGACGTTTTGCTAATTGTTATGAATTTTGAAAAGACACTCAATATAGCCACCTACCGAACTAGACCGTTGATCTGCGAGTACATGTCGTCGGCGACATGTATGACTTTGGAGTTGCTCTCGTAGGCGCGTTGCGCCAGGATCATCTGCACAAACTCCGCCACGACATCAACATTTGAGTTTTCTAGATATCCTTGCTGCAACGTTCCCATTCCACTCGTCCCACCGGGGGTATCCGTAATCGGATTACCTGAGGATGCTGTCTGTTGCAACAAGTTACTTCCGATGGAACTCAGCCCTCCAGTATTAGGGAAGGTTGCAAGCTGAATGGTGCCAAGCTGAGCAGCGTTTGTTTGTCCGGGAAGCGTTGCTGTCACGACACCATATTGAGAGATCACCACATTCGTCGCGTTAGACGGAATAGTGATTGCGGGCAAGATCGTATCGCCATCTGAGGTCACAATTGTGCCTTGACTATTTAGGTGAAAGTTCCCTGCTCTCGTGTAGGCGATGGTTCCATCGGGGAGAGAAACCTGAAAAAAACCAGCGCCTTGAATCTCGAGGTCGTATGGATTCCCTGTATTGTTGGGATCACCCTGCGTCATAATCACTTCGCTCGCGGCTGTCTTGGTCCCTAAACCCACCTGCAAACCAGCTGAAAGAGTTTGTTGGGTCTCGGCGGAGCCAGGAGTAACCAAATTTTGATAAATCATGTCCTCGAATTGCACCTGCCGCTGTCTGAAACCCGCGGTTCCTGAGTTGGCCAGGTTGTTTGCGATGGTGTCCAGATTTGTCTGCTGCGCACTCATTCCACTTGCGGCTGTATACAACGCACGAATCATTTCAAGCTCCTTTTCTTGTAGAGAACTCTGAAAATATGGACCTTTCGTCAGACTCGAGGAAGATCCTCTGACGCCGTCTTATCAAAGTCGTTATTGAATACGCTCAATGCTTTTTGCATCATCTCTGCCTGTCGTTGCACCAGCACGAGCTGCATTGTGCCGTGAACGGCATCTTCGTTGGCTCCTTCTACCGAACCTTGTTCTACCGAAACGTTCGCGGCAATAGGCTTTGCCCCATTCGCGGAAAATCGGTTAGAGCCCTCAGCGGTGAGAACTGATCTATCCGAAAAATCGAAGGCTCCGACCTTACCCACGATCACACTGCCGTCCGCTGTAGAGGCCGAGATGCTCCCATCGGGTGAGACGTAGATGTTCCCGGTGGGAATAGTGATGGGCTTGAGATTGGCATCGAGCACCGGCTCTCCGTGACTTGTCTGAAGGATCCCTTTGGGCGAGCGGGAGAAAGCTCCATCTCTCGTGTAGCGAATCCCGTTGGTGGTCTGTACAGCGAAGAATCCCTGACCTTCCAAGGCGAGGTCCAGCGGATTGCCGGTGGCTTTCAGTTCTCCCTGTCCGAGATCAAGTCTGTTTCCACCCAAGACTCCGAAGCCGTTCACAGATTGGCCGACCTGGGATGCTGTCTCGGGATCTTGATCGATGCCACCTGCTAGAACCCCGCTGAAGTAATCGCGCTGGGCGCGAAAGCCAGAGGTTCCTGCGTTGGCCAGATTGTTGGCCGCGGTATCGAGCGCTTGAGTGCGAGCCAGGAGTCCTGTATATGCTGCGTAGAGTCCACTGTCCATGCCACGAGCTCATGCAGTTCGGTGGCCGAAGTTTGAGAGACGATCGTTAGAAGGCGTTAAGAAGACGGTCGTTCAAGATTGCTGTTGATCTGCCGATACAGCAGTCAGACCAGAAGAAGCTTTGGGAGGTTCGGTGCGAGCTCTAATTATTGATGATTCGGCAGTGATGAGGAAGGTTATCGAACGAGCATTGCGGCAGGCTGGCCTCGAGCTCAGCGAGGTGTTGCAGGCTTCGAACGGGGAGGAGGCGTTGCAGACTCTTCGAGACAATCAAGGTTCCGATGCGCTGGCGTTGATCCTGAGTGACATCAATATGCCGGTGATGGATGGATTGCAGTTTCTGGAGGCGCGGAAGCAGGAGAATCTCGCGCAGGGTGTTCCAGTCGTGATGATTACGACGGAAGGCAATGAGAGCTTCGTGCTGCGTGCGATTGCTGCGGGTGCTCAAGGCTATATCTGCAAGCCGTTCACGGCCGAGCAGGTGAAGGCGCGCGTGCTTCCACTCATGCGGGCTGCGTAAAAGGTTGTTGCTGATCTTTCCGATTGGCTCTTTTCGGCTCGATCTATCGAGTCTTAGAGGCTATCGAATCTGAGAATCTGGTGAATCTTAGTTGGTTGAGAGTTGTTCGAGTTGTTGCGGAATATAAACCGGGAGTGGGAAGAGGACGATTGTGTCAAACGCGCAGGATGAGGCAGTGACTCGGCTGGATTCAGCGGTCGCGGAAGTTTTCGAGACGATGCTGGAGAGAAGCTGCGACCCGTTGGAGGGTGAGGTTGATACGGTGGAGGGGCGGATCGTAGCGAGGATTCAATTTACAGGTGCCGTGGATGGCGAGTGTCTCTTGTACGCGAGCCAGGCTACCGCGTCGGTGACTGCTGAGGCGCTGCTGGGAACCCCTTCGGAGCCACACGATCCGATGGTGGATGACGCGATCGGGGAGCTTTGCAACATGATCGCCGGTGGCTGGAAGAGCAAGCTGGCTTCTCCTGACTCCAATTGCGTGATCTCGACACCAGCCGTTACTCGTGATGGTCTTGACGGGTATCAGGCGAAGTTTGGAACCAAATTCAGCCGGAACTATTCGTTCCAAGGCAATGTTTTTGGCGTTGTCCTTGCGTTCTAGGGAGGGTACCCCACCCCCCCTATTATCGGGCCGCAAATTCCTTTGAATCAACGATTTATATCGGACCGACGTCGCAAATTCGTCACATCAAAAGGGTTACGGGCAAATTCGTCCAGTCAAAGGACTTACGAGCTTCTCGCCCGACATCAAAAGCCGATGGACCCTCTACTCTGTGCTATATCCAGTATAGCTTTGAGGCAAGAACTAATACGCCACGCCTATCTTATTGATATAAATGTATTTGACGGAAAATAGGGCTTGACAGCTTTTGGCGGTCGCCGGGTGTGTCGTTGCAAATGCAGCGTAGCTTGCAGCATGGCTGCCTTCATCTGCTAGAACGTCGTGCGCGCACTCGGATGGTTTTGCTGAAGGCATGGCCTCGGAAAATGATACGTTGACAACATACCAACTGGTTGGTATTGTACTGCTAGCCATGGGGCCTACATACATGATCGAGACGCGACATGAATCGAAGACGAGGTTTCTGAATGCGGCTATGCATGTAATCCGCGTTAAGGGGTATACAGCCACGCGAATTGAGGATGTGTGCGCGGAGGCCGGATTGACCAAGGGCAGCTTCTTTCATCACTTCAAGAGCAAGGAAGATCTGGCACTGGCGGCGGCTGAGCACTGGGAAGAGGTGACCAGCGATTTTTTTCGATCGGCACCCTACCGGCAGCTAGATGATCCACTGGAGCGCGTGCTGGCGTATGTGGATTTTCGCAAGGAGATTTTGCGGGGGGAGCTGGCGGACTTTACCTGTCTGATGGGAACGATGGTGCAGGAGATCTACGATACCAACCCGGATATTCGGGATGCCTGCAACAGAAGCATCAGTAGCCATGCGACAACCATTGAGGCGGACATCACGGAGGCCATGCAAAAATATGGCATTGAGCCGGAGTGGACAGCGCAGAGTCTCGCGCTTTACACGCAGGCCACGTTGCAGGGAGCTTTCATTCTTGCGAAGGCAAAGGGCGGATCCGGAATAGCAGTTGATTGTATTGATCATCTGCATCGGTATATTGAGATGTTGTTCTCTCAATCCGATCGAAGGAGCGTTCGAAATGACAGAGGTACCACAGCGAGGAGATGAAACATTTTCTGAGGGGTTGCTGGAAACGCCGCGGTTCGAAGATGGAAAGCCGATGCTGTTGGCGGGTTTGCGGAGCAACTACACGGTAGCAACAATGGGAGAGATCCCGGAACTTTGGCAGCGTTTTGAACCTTACATCGATAAGGTTCCGGGACAAGTGGGCAGGGTGGCATATGGGGTTTGTTTTCCTTTGCGGGACGGCTTCGACTATATGGCGGCAGTAGAGGTGCAAAGCTTCGAGGGAGTTCCTGCGGAGTTGAACGTTGTGACGATGCCTTCGCACCGGTATGCGGTGTTTGCACATCGCGGCCATGTCTCAAAGCTTCAGGAGACGTGCCATGCAATTGAGCACGATTGGCTGCCGAAGTCGCGGTACTCGCTCGGGCTTGGACCAGCTGGTTTCTTTGAGCGTTATGGCGAGGGCTTTGATCCAAAGATCGGAGAGGGCGATGTCGAGGTATGGGTGCCGATTCGTTAGGACTGGTATGTGCTTTTGCAGGTGAAGCAACGGGCCGTGCAGCTAATCCGAGAGGAGAACCACGATGGCGACAGTAGCGATGCAGACGGATGTTTCGAAGGATCAGGCTGAAGTTCTGGCGGTGATCGACCAACTCCGCAAGGCGAATCATGACAAGGATGCTGCCGGATTTGCGGCGTTATTCGCGGCAGATGCAGCCGACTACAATCTGGCTCCGCCTCTCACTCATCGTGGAGTAGATCTCCACGAAAAGCAGGCTTGGTTCGATACGTGGGATGGGCCGGTGGAGATTGAAGCGCGTGATTTTGAGGTGACGGTCAGTGGTGACGTCGCGTTCTGCCATGGCTTTATGCACCTGAACGCCATCTCAAAGACGGCAGCGCGACTGGTTAGTTTCTGGATGCGCTCCACACTTCATCTGAAGCGCGAGGCTGGTGCGTGGAGGATCACACACTCACATACGTCCGTGCCGTTTTATATGGATGGCAGTCTGCGGCCAGCTTTTGATTTGAATCCTTGAAGACGTAACAAAGATGAAAGCACAATACAGGGATTCTTCGCTGCGCTCAGAATGACGATTTTATTGAGGAGCTTGAAAAAGCCCGGCTCTCGCTTGATGCGGAGGCCGGGCTTCTTGTGTGAGTTCGAACGCCTATTGACTGTCTTACTTGACTACGGACTGGAAGAGTGGGGACGTGAGGAGGCTGGCGAACTGGCTATCAGAAGAAGAGTAAGAGACGGTCAGAGTGCCTGCGTTCGAGTCGATGGTGGTCTGATCGAGAGCCGATTTCTCAAGCGGTGTGCCTGAGTTCTTGCGGAGGATCGAGACACCCTTCATCAAGGTAGCAGCGGTTGCGGCAGTGAGGGTGTCGGACATGACGACGGCCATATCGAACTTGACGCCGTTCTGGAAGTCCATGGTGTAACGGCTGCTCTTCATGCGGTTCTTGACGGTGTCGTAGTCGGCGAGTTGCGAGGCGTCGCCGAGAACGCTCTTCATCATGGTCTGTGTGCCCTTGGCGTCGAGGAGACTCCAAACTGCCTTGGAATCTACGACCGCCATCTCGTTGACCATGTCGCCGTTCGCAAGGAAGTTCGAGGTGATGCCGTCACGCGCATCCATTGCTTCCTTTACGGATTCCTTATCTCCGAAGACCATGGTGGTCTGGTTGAGGAAGACGACGCTCATGCCGTTGGAGCCCATGGGATAGACGCTGTTGTTGCGGATCATGGTGGGCTTGATCTTGTTCTTGGTGAAGTTCGCCATGACTTCGCGAGTGTGGAACTGTCCCTGGGCGATGCCTACGATGCGGGTTCCTTCACCCTTCGAATCGCGAAAGGCCGCGAAGGCGAGGACGTCGGCGTCCTGGTCGACTTTGAGGCCGGAGCTTTTGAGGGCAGTCTCGAGGCGCTTGAGTTCGGGCGGGAGGACGCGATCCTTGAGGTCCATGGCGGCGGGGGAGTTCTGCATGGCGCGATAGTCGACGACGATGAGCTGCTGAACGTCTTTGGGAGTGGCGGACTTGGCGTCACTGGAGAGCTGGGCAGCGGAGGCGAAGGTGGGGGCCAACATGGTCGCCATGACTACGGCTGCGGTGAAGAGGGTGCGCTTGGTTGTGTTCATAAATCCTTTTGCTCCTTGAGCTACTAGCAGTGTAGCTGCAATACCACCATTGTTCCGTGAATACGCGCTGGTTGCAAGACTGGATGAGGTGAGTTCTGTAAGCAAGCTTGCTACTTTCGTGGTATGTGCAGTGATTTTGGAGAACCTAGTGCTGAGGCCATGCGATTGGGGAGTGAAGCCTGCGCTCTAGTACCTTTCCGTCCGGATCGAAGCCACTTATTTGACGAATCCAATCGGAATCGGGCTCATAGGCGGCTTCGGGGATGAGGCCGATGAGCTCGGCTTCTTCAATGAGGACGCCGTGGCGCTGCGCGAGATGCTGGACGGTGGCGTGGACATGACGCATGGGGGTGAGGCGGAAGTCGGTGACGTTCATGCTGACCTGGGCGCGACCGTTGGCGAGAACTGCGATGGCTTTGACGCCGTGAAGGCCACCGTTGGCCGCGCGGATGTCGCGGGCGATAGCGCGGGCGGCGGCGATGTCGGGCTGCTGGAGGTGCACGCTGTAGGCAATGAGGAAACTGCGGGCTCCGACGACCGAGGCTCCGGCGGTTTCGTGGAGTTCGGGTCCGCCGATGTCGGGGCGGCGTGTGGCGTCGCGGAGGGCGGCGTCGCGAAGGCCTTCGAACTGGCCGCGGCGAATGTCTTCGAGGAGGACGCGATCGGGGCGGGCGGCGGCGGCTCCGTAGAAGTAGACGGGAATGCCGTAGCGGCGCCAGATGAGGAGGCCGGCTTGACGGGCGAGGACGGCGCAGTCGGCCAGGGAGGCTCCGCTGACGGGGATGAAGGGGATGACGTCGGCGGCGCCGATGCGGGGGTGCATACTGCTTTGGGTGGTGAGGTCGATGAGTTCGGCGGCTTTGCCTGCGGCGCGGACGGCGGCTTCGACGATGCCTTCGGGTGAGCCGGCGAGGGTGACGATGGAGCGATTGTGTGCGGTGTCGAGGGACCAGTCGAGCAGGCGCACGCCTTCGACCTGCGTGGCGGCGACGATCTTTTCGACTTTGGCGGCGTCAGTGCCTTCAGAGAAGTTGGGGACGCACTCGATGATGGCTTCTGGATTCATTTCAGGTACTGCTCGTCCGTGATTCGCGGCTTATTGTAAGAGTTATTTCCACCAGGTGTAGCCGAGGGAGAACTGGACGCTGGCGTTGACGCCGGGGTTGCGGTCTCCGAGTGAGGCGCTGGAGATGTGGACGCCGTTGGCGCTGAAGTCGATAGAGCGGCGAGGGCGGAGGAAGTAATGGAAGCCGACGCCGCCTTGTGGGGTGAAGTTGAAGACGCTGGCGTCGGCGTACTTGCCGTCGTTTTGTGAGTTGTAGGGTGGGCCGCCGAAGGCTGGGTATTTGTGGTTGGTCCAGAGAAGGCCGCCAGCTGCTTGTCCCCAGAAGGAGAATTTCTTGGTGCCGATGACGTTCCAGCGAAGAATGATTGGCGTAACGGAGGCTCCGGTGAATGTGCCGCCTACGGTGTAGAAGGGGGTGCACTGCGGAGGGGTGCCGGGCGGGTTGGTGCAGAAGGGGCGCTGGAATTTGGGCGTGTAGGACTGCCAGAAGGGGAAGGCTTCGACGGCGTATTCGAAGTTGCCGCGGAGGGGACCGTGGCCCATGTTTCCGGTGAGGACCTTGCCGGCGTGGACGCCTGCCATGAGGAACTTGAAGTCGTCGCGGTTTTCTGTAACGCCGAAGCCGCCCTGGACGATAGCTCCGATTTCGAGGGGCTGCTGGCCTTTGGGATCGAGGAAGGGGTTGTTCTCGTTGGTGACAACTGCCTGGCCGGAGGAGGGGCGAGTGGCGAGCAGGAGGGCGAGTGCCCACAGGGTGGTCGCGCCAATGCGTGCGATTTGCTTGATCACTTAGATCTCCGATGTTGGTGGCAGAAGAAGGCCGCCGGTGAACGGCGGCCGTTTGGGGCTTAGCTACCGTTGTTGATTAGTGGCTGGCGTTGGCTACCGCAGCTTCGTCAAAGTCGAAGTTGGAGTAGACGTTTTGCGTGTCGTCCAGATCTTCGATGGTCTCGAGGAGGCGGATCATGGCGTTGGCTTGACTGCCTTCGAGCTTGGTATAGGTCGAGGCAATCTTGGTGACCTCGGCGTGTTCGGGCGTGATCTTTGCCGTCTTGAGGGCTTCGGTTACGGCTTCGAAGTCCTTGGGGTCGCAGAGGACTTCCCAGTTTTCGCCTTCGTCGGAGAGGTCTTCGGCGCCGGCATCGAGGACGATTTCGGTGAGCTTGTCTTCGGATGCTGTTGATTTGGCT
>CAZZZG010000051.1:0-28520 GCA_964658525.1 uncultured Edaphobacter sp. | reverse complement strand
GCACGGTGGTGTGGCAGGGGTCGGCAGGCAACTGCCGCCCCTATGCCGATCAAACGCCGATCTCGTCACCTACGTTTCGCCATGCTCCTCACGACGACCAAAAAACACCATGAGCTGGCCATTTGGCCAAATTATGGTGTTTTTGACAAATGGCGTCACACACACGACCAGTTCAGATCCTCATCGGCATCAGGATGTACCTATACTTCACATCTTCATTCGCATCTTCAGGTCGCATCTGCCCAGCGCTCTGAGCATCCTTAAACTCCAGCCGCACCTCGCCCGTGTTGCCGATCGCCTTCAGAAAATCGATAAGATACTGGCTGTTGAATCCAACAACCAGCGGATCGTAGTTGTAAGGCGTCTCGATCGTATCTTCCGACTCGCCCGCATCGGTGCTCGAAGACGAAAGCTTCAGTTCATTCTGCTCCAGCCGAATCTTGATAGCGCCGCTCCGCTCGTCGGCAAACTGCGCCACACGCTGAATGGACCCCATCAAATCTTCGCAACGGACAATCACAAATTTGTTGTTATCCCGCGGCAGTACCGCTTCATAATTCGGGAACTGCCCAGTCAGCTTACGGCTGGTCAACACCCGTCCGCCGACCCTGAAGAACAACGTCTGTTCGTCATCGCCAAACTCAAGTGTCTCGGCCTCCGTTGCACCCAGCAGCGAAGAAAGCTCACTCAACGCCTTACGCGGAATCAGCGTCTTCTTCTCTCCCGACACACCGTCCAGCGTCTCTCCAAGCTTTTCGATATGTGCCAACCGGTGTCCATCGGTGGCAACCATTGCCATGCTCTCCGCCTTCAGTACCAGCAAGGCGCCATTCAGCGTGTAGCGAGACTCCTCATTTGAAATCGCAAAGATCGTCTTCGAAACCATGTTCTTCAGCGAAGGCACCGAGATCTTCACCGCGCCACTGGCCGGAAACTCCGGAACCTGCGGAAAGTTAGCCCGTGCCATCCCTACCATCTTCGTGTTCGACCGCCCAGCGCGAATCTGCACCCAGTGGTTGTCCATCAGCTTGATCGAGATCTCGCCCTCTGGCAGTAGCTTGATGTAGTCATACAACTTGCGTGCGGGAATCGTGCAGGCACCGGCCTTCTTCACTTTGGCCGCGCAGCTGGTCCGCAGGCTCTGATCAAGGTCGGTCGCAGTAATTGTCAGCCTGTCGCCGCTCGCGCCCTGTGTCGCCTCAAACAGAAAGTTCGACAGAATCGGAATCGTCGTCTTCCGTTCGACCACACTCTGGGCAGCAGTCAGCTCGCGCAGCAGCTCAGCGCGGGAGACCGTAATCTCGAGGTTGCCGGTTGGGGCTGGCGTTGCGCTCGTCTCGGTCGGCAAAGTCATCTCGGGCTCCTGGGTCGCACTGGTCACGGTCGGTCTCTCCATCTCAATAGGATAGTGCTGGCAAAACTTTACACTGAATCGAACACACGATGCATCTTGGCGTTCAGCAGCCTGCTTGATTCTAGGGGTGAACCTGCCCTCGACGCGACAGATTTCTTTGTGGAAACCAAGGTCGTTGTGTGCGATGCCAATCCTGACCCGAATCTCTCCACTGGCGACGCGACTGCTTCTAAGAAACAAGAGAAAAATAGAAAAATACCAGTAGCAGTAGCCGTTCTCGCTTGAAAAGTGGATATCCCTCCCATCGCTTTCATAAATAAATACTTAAGCTACGTTCCCGTTTTAGAAAACCGGTCGCGTCAAACCGAACATTCAGGAAGACCGGCCTCAACCATCGCCCCAACGGTCTTCTTATCCCACTTCTTCACAGCACCCCATTTCGACTTGTGAGAAGACTCGGCACCAAGCGTGGGAATATTCACCAAATAAAACAAAACGGGGAGGTTATCCCAACCTCTTTTTTCACATCCGCGTCTCACAGCGGAGGATAATCAGTCACAAACCGAAAGGAGTCAGCAATGAAAGTCGCCCTCTTCGGAGCCAGTGGTGCTACAGGAAAACTTCTCACCCAGCGCTGTCTCGCCGCCGGATTCGACGTAACAGCTCTCCTTCGCGCACCTGAAACCTTTCCCCAACGGGATCACATCCACGCTATCCAGGGCAGCGCCTTCGATCCCGCAGCAGTCCGCCAAACCATCGAAGGCGCCGACGTGGTTCTCTCCGCCCTGGGTGCAAATTCTCTCAAAAAGGAAGATGTCCTTGAACGCGCAGTCCCCCAGATCATCGCAGCGATGCAACAGACGAGCAGTCAGCCGAAACCCGTTCGACGCATCATCGTCCTCGGTTCCGCCGGTGCTCTCCCCACCTCGCTCGACAAGCAGCCCGCCTGGCGGCGCTGGATCGTTCAGAACATCGTCTACAACACCTTCCTCAAGTGGCCCGTAGCCTCGCAGGTCTCGCAGTGGAACAATCTCTCCCGCAGTGGCCTCGACTGGACCATGGTCATGCCTCCCATGCTCACCAACACGCCCGCTCACGGCCACTACCGCACCGACGGCGACGCCCTCCCGCCCAACGGCAGCCGTATCTCGCGCGAAGACGTAGCCGACTTCATGATGCAACAGATCGAGAGTCCCCAATGGATCCGCAAAGGCGTGTACATCACCTGGTAGCGCCGAGACAATGTCTGCTGGCCTGATCTCCCGACCGCGTTAGAGCTTCGAACCCCCGTCAACCGGAATACTGGCTCCCGTGATCCAACGTGCACCCTCGGACGCCATAAAAGCGACCACGTCGGCAACGTCCTCGGGCCTGCCGATTCGTTTCAGCGCCTGCATGCCCAGCGTTACCTCACGTCCAGCTTCTGTCTTCGTAAAATTAGACATATCTGTGTCGATCACACCCGGTGCAACTGCGTTCACGCGTATACCTCGAGGTCCGAGAATAGCGGCCCAGTTCCGCACCAGAGTCTCGATCGCCCCTTTCGTAGACGCGTAAGCAAGAACGGAGGGGTTATCTACGCCGGGTTTGCCCACAACGGTACGCGCCACCGCGGACGAGATCACAATAATGTTAGAGCCCTCACCAAGTATTGGCAGAAGCTGCTGCACCAAAAAGAACGGGCCCCGAACATTCGTGGCGAAAAGATTGTCAAAATCCTCCAGCGTGTGATCTGCGATACGTGCCGCCTTGCTGATTCCGGCATTCAGCACCGCCACATCCAAACGATCGCCAACAATTGATCGCACCTGCTCAGCCAGCGTCGCAGCTCCCTGCGGTGCTGCCAGATCCGCGGAGAGCGCATCTGCACGTCCACCGTTCGCTCGAATCTCCGCAACGAGTGACTCTGCCTCCTTAGCGGACCGTCCATAGTGGGCCAGGATATGTGCTCCGGCCCTCGCAAGCGCAAAAGCCGTCGCACGACCGATTCCCCTTGATGCGCCCGTGACAAGCGCAGTCTTACCTTTCAGTGTTGTCATGATTTCCCCGTCAGTTGTGTTCCCCAAAAAAATGGAGGGGCGGCGGACCGTACATAGTCGACGCGCCACCCTGCCAATCAGGCGTTTGTACCGCCATCAACGGTCAGATTCGCTCCGGTGATATAAGACGCTTCGGGACTGGCCACGAACGAAACCAGTGCGGCTACCTCGTCCACGTGTCCGTAGCGCTTCAGTGCTGTGGCAGCCACCTGTGGCTCCGCCCAATCGCCCGCGGCTGGGTTCAGATCCGTGTCGATCGGGCCCGGCTGAACGTTGTTGACCGTAATACCCCGGCCCCCAACCTCTCTGGATAGCCCCTGCGTGAACATCTTCACAGCGCCTTTTGTCGCCGAGTAGGGAACAAGCCCCGGTGTCATCATGCGCTCGCCCACGCACGAGCCGACCATAATGATGCGGCCTCCTTCCTTCATGTGCTTCAGCGCTGCCTGCGTCGCAACGAACACTCCGCGAATGTTGATATCGATCACACGGTCCATCTCCTCGAGCGTGGTGTCCTCGAACGTCTTCGGAATGGCCGTTCCAGCGTTGTTCACAAGCACATCAAGTCGGCCGAGCGTTGCGACGGTCTTTTCAACCGCAGCCTTCACGGCGGCGGCATCAGCAGCGTCCGCCTGTATCGCGATCGCCTTTCGACCGGTGCTTTCAATCTCCTTGACGACCGCCCGAGCCGCGTCCGCACCCTTCGTGTACGTGATAGCTACGTTCGCCCCATCGGCCGCCAGACGCTTAGCGATTCCAGCGCCAATACCGCGTGAGCCGCCCGTGACCAGTGCTACTTTGTTGTTTAACTTCGACATGAAATCTCCTTTGTATTTCTCCAAATCTCCGGTCCGCTGATTCAGCGACCTGCTCTCTGTTTTCCAAAGCAGCTATCTGATGTGCCATCGCGGCAAGTCGATGTGACAATTCCGGGAATACGAGCCATTCCACGTAGGAATGAATCGTATTGAACGAGAAATAGCTCTGAGGTCGACGGATCATCGATAAGCCCTCGTGAATCCTCTTACGGAAAAATACAATCCATTCCATAACGGAATAGGGAGGTTCGTGTGGACAAATTCGATGCAATGCAGGTGTTCGTCCGGGTGATCGAAAAGGGTAGCTTTTCAGCCGTCGCGAAAGAACGTGGCATCGGTCAGCCTGCCGTCAGCAAACAAATCTCCGCTCTCGAAGACGAGCTCGGCACCGAACTGATTCACCGCACCTCTCGTTCCATCTCGTTGACGGAGGCCGGTCGCGACTTCTTCGAGTCTTCTTTGCGCATTCTCGATGACCTTGAAAGCGCAACCTCGCGAATCGGTCGAGGCCAGACCGCGCCAAAGGGTCTTATCCGAATTACCGTCCCCCCAACCTTTGCCCGTCTCCACATGGTGTCGAAGCTGCCGGCGTTTTTTGCGGCCTACCCCGACATGGCAGTCGAGATGGCCGCGTCCGAGAGCCCCACAACAATTGTCGAAGACGGGTTCGATCTCGCAATCCACTCAGGCGATCTTCCAGACTCCACTCTGATCGCCCAAAGATTCGCTCAAACAATCATCATTCTGGTCGCCACTCCTCAATACCTCACCCGCTTCGGTGCTCCGGAGTCGCCGGAAGATCTCGGCAATCATCGAGGGATAGTCTTCACCGAACGCGGCACAGTGAAGCCTTGGATCTTCGGCTCTGGACAAGATGCCAAACGTGTTGTGCCGACCGGCGTGTTTCGAACCAGCGATATCGAACAGATGAGGATGGGTGTCCTGGAGCATCTTGGGATCGCCCAGGCGCCCGCGTGGCTCTTCGCTGCAGAGCTCAGAGAAGGTACTGTCCTCCGGCTTCTCACACCGTTTGAGCGCACGGTCCCAATCCTTGCCGTCCGTCCCGCCAGCCGCCGAGTCTCGGCCAAAGTACGTGTCTTCATCGAGCATCTGGAGCAGACGTTCGCTCTCTGTTCCCAGTTCAACCCGCGATCCAGCGATTCTGCTACATCTGCTCCTTCGCCGAGCAGAACCCTCTCGCGTAGCAGTAAAGTAGCTCTATCTCTCAAGGAGTCTTTGTGAAGCCAGCGAACCGAATCGCCTCCACCTTTCTGCTTGTCACACTCACGACCCTCGCCGCATCGGCGCAGACCACTGCCACACCAACCCAGGCTCCTCCTCCTTTGATCGGTTCCATCGCAACGAAAAGCGACTGGCCCCAGGCTAAGCCCGACGACGTCAGCTCCCCCGAGGCAATTCTCAACGCAGTCTACAACGTTATCTCCGGCCCCAAGGAACAGCAGCGAGACTGGGACCGCATGCGCTCGCTCTTTATCCCCGACGCGCGGCTCATCCCGGTAACTAGTAATCCAACCACTGGTCATGCCGACGTGGTCGTTCTCACCATCGACGGCTACATCGCCCGCAGCCAGGCACGCATGACCACCAACGGCTTCTTCGAGCGTTCAATCCATAACGAGATCGAGCAGTTCGGCGATATCGTTCAGATCTGGAGCACCTACGAGTCCCGGCACAGCCCGTCCGACCCCACCCCCTTTGCGCGCGGCATCAACAGCTTCCAGCTACTGAAGGACGGAGATCGCTACTGGATCGTCAACATCTTCTGGGACACCGAATCGCCCACGAACCCCATCCCGGCCAAATATCTTTCGAAGTAGATCTCCTCTTGGGGTGTCCTGCGGGAGGCTAGAAACAGTTCGTCCAACCGAGACCGGTACACACGCCACGAAGTGGCCGCGCTCCGCGCAGGAGGCCCGTCCGGCAGGACACAGGGGGTTAGCTAAGCGTCTCCATCAACTTGTTGATGGTGCGGTTCAGATCCTTGTCTGCCCGCCGTTGCTCGTCGATCTTCGCAATCGAATGCATCACAGTCGTGTGATGTTTGCCGCCAAACTGTCGCCCGATCTCAGGCAGGGAAGCCTCAGTCAACTGCTTAGCAAGATACATCGCGATCTGCCGCGGCACCACAATCTGCCGCGAGTTATTCTTCTGCTTCAACTCCGCCACACGCATGCCAAACTGTTCAGCCACAGTACGCTGAATCGTCTCAATCGTAATCTTGCGCACCTGCGTATCGATGAACTGCTTCAGGCACTGCTGCGTCACGGCAAGCGTAATCTCGACGCCATGCATGCTGCACCATGCGATCAGCCGCACCAAGGCGCCCTCAAGCTCACGCACGTTCGTCCTCACGTTTGAAGCAATAAACATCGCAACATCCGTGGGCAACTGCGTCTGTTCGCTCTCGGCTTTCTTCTGCAGAATCGCAACTTTGGTCTCAAGATCCGGTGGCTGAATGTCCGCAATCAAACCCCACTCAAAACGCGACCGCAGACGATCTTCAAAATCGGCAAGCTCTTTCGGAGGACGATCACTCGCGATCACGATCTGCTTCATGCTCTCGTGCAGCGTGTTGAACGTATGAAAGAACTCCTCCTGCGTCCGCTCTTTGCCGGCGAGGAATTGAATGTCATCAATCAACAACACATCGACGTTGCGGAACTTGTCACGGAATCCGGTCATCTTGTCGTACCGGACCGAGTTAATCATCTCGTTGGTGAACTTTTCGCCGCTTACATAGCTGATGGACGCGTGCGGTTGTCGCCGCTTCACGTCATGCCCAATGGCATGCATCAGATGAGTCTTGCCCATACCGACGCCTCCGTAGAGGAACAGCGGGTTGTAGGCCTTCGATGGTCGTTCTGCTACAGCTTGTGCTGCTGCGGTTGCGAACTGATTGCCGCTGCCGATAACGAAGGCGTCGAATTGATAACGCGGGTTGAGCTGCGAAGCTGCACTCCAGTCAAATCGGGCCTGCTCCGGCGTTGGCCCTGCCACAGAGCTCGCCAAGCCACCCAGCCGCTGCTTGGGTGCGTTCTGGCTGTGGCTTGGCACAGGCGCAAAGCCGCCGTCTTCGCGCACCTTGGGTACCCGCGGATCCTGCTCTGGTGTGGTGAAGGCAACCGAGTCGACGTCGAGTCCGAGATTGTCGATGGCTTCCTGAATGAGGTCGGCGTAACGATCGCCGATGTGCTGAAAGTCCGTGGAGGGAATGCGCACGAATAGCTTCTTGCCCTCAAGATGTGAAAACCGAGTCGGCTTGAGCCATGTCTCATAAGACTGGCGGTTGATCTTCTTTTCAAGAGCAGCCAGAATACGAACCCAATAATTCAGTACGGCGGTAGCCGTCGGAACGAATGACATTCTTTAGTTTCCTTGTCTTTTTTCCTGTTCCAAACCAGACGTGGCACTTACATCAGTCGTGCAGCGAAACACGATAAGCAGCAAACAGAAGTCCATTCCTGCCCCCTTAAGGACAAGTGAAGTCGGCCTAGTGTTGCCAGAATTCTCTCCGCTGAGTAACCGGTCGCGACTGGTTGCGGAGAGGAGCAGTTCAACATGAATCAGAGTGCGGAACGGCTGGACGTGCAGAAAAACGTCTTACGAATCGGGTTCGATAGTAGCACGGAAAACATGCCGTTTTTCGGTGCTCCGGATCAAAAAATAAAGGTTGCACCATAAGAGGTGAAGAACCGAATAGACGAACAAATGTTGCGCAACTGGCAGTTCTTTTTCGAGCCAGTGCAGCTTTCTATCATAGAAGAATTGTGGATCGATGCGCTTACGCGACCCTGTTCAATATCCCTTTTAGCCGGGATGTGTGTACAGTACTTCTCTAAGCCTCATGCGGCGTTGGCTCCCATAGATCAACTTCTTGCTTCGAGGTTCCAATCTTATTTCGTCTTCGGCTCTGAGGGTGAGAAATTTAGAGTCCTCGCTGACACAAACGACGCAGCAGGATGGACTGTGAAAATCGCGTCCAATCGGGTATACTCAGAGATTGTTGCAACAGCCTAAAAGTTTGAGCAGGTGTTCTACCCTGCGCAGGAGTTTTTTGTCATGCCGAAGCGTACTTTCCAACCAAATCGCCGCCATCGCGCCAAGACCCACGGCTTTCTTTCCCGCATGAAGACAAAGGCAGGAGCCGCTGTTCTCAGCCGTCGCCGCGCCAAGGGCCGTCACAAGATCGCCGTCAGCGCCGGTTACCGCGACTAGTTCTTTCGAATAAGCCGATGTCTGCCGCGAGCTGACTCTCGGTTTCGAAGTTCTTTATCTTCTTCTGCCATCGCAACACGCGGCTTCTTAGAACTTTCAGCGAGAGATAAATCAAAAGATTTTTCAATGGTTCAGCAGACCATCAGGAGAGCTATCGCTCCCCATCGATGGTCTGTGTCTTTTCGACAACACACAGCCGCTGTCATCTCTCTCAATCGAGACAGCTTCTATTCCCATCACGCTCGCTTTCTCCTAAGCTCGTGTCTATCAGTACATAGGGGAGCTTTGTCAGGCAACCATCTCTCGGCAGCAGGCTTCCTAGTTCCTGTCGGCTGGTTCTGATGTTCGTCGACGGCCGACAAAGGAGAATCTTTATGGCGCAGAACATGAATCAGCCAAATCAGGGAAATCAAGGCAACAATCCTTCTCAAGGGAGCAACCAGGGCAGCACTACGACGAAGAAGCCCGGACACGAGACGACTGTGAAGAGCGGAGACACCTCTTCCTCAAGCAATAAGAAATAATTCAATTGTTTGAACGAACGACGATGGATCGCGAGGAGCCCGCCGGGCCAGGCGGGCTTCTCTGCGTGACGCCACATAGAATGGTTCAGCCGGGTCAGCTTGTATCATTACAAGAGCGAGCTTTGCTCCTCCACCTGATGACTCCAACTCCAAAAACGATCTTTCGCCTGCGTAAACACGCCGACTATCAGCGTGTGTACAAAGCCAGCCGCAAGCAGTTCGCGAAGCAGATGACCTACTTCTTCACATTGCGGCCCTTGGTTGGCCCGGATGGCACTCCAGTGCGCGATGCAGATGCTTCGAGCCCGCGCGTTGGCTTGACGGTAGGCAAGGTGATGGGAAAAGCCGTCGACCGCAATCGCATTAAGAGGCGTATGCGCGAAGCCGTTCGGAAAAACCTTGCGACACTCAGCACACCGGTCGATGTTATTCTGCACCCCCGCCGCAGCGTAATCGATCTCGACTTTGCCCTCTTGGAGCGTGAGGTGGGAGCTGTCTTTCACGCGATCCGAAAGGCGGCTGAAAGGCAGCCCGCAGTTCACCCATCGAGCCGTAAATCCGCTGCATCGCACTAAGCCGATGAACGACCATCAACCCAGTCTCGCCGTCCGCGTGGTCTACGGCCTATACAAAGGAATCGTTTCGCCCGTAATCCATGCGTTCAGTCCAAGCCAGTGCCTCTACCTTCCTACCTGCTCTGAATACGCGTATGTTGCGCTGGTCCGGTTCGGAGTGTTGAAGGGGTCATTTCTAGCGCTTCGGAGAATCGGCAGATGCCATCCATTCGCTAAAGGCGGCTTGGATCCCGTCCCTTTGCGAGCCTCGGATACCGTCGGGTCCGCACCTGTTTCCACAGACCATTTATCATAAAGGTAGCGTCTCCGAAGTCCGCGGAGGCGGCCTCACGTTTAGCAAAGAATAGGAAGTCTCTTTTGGCAGAGTTCAAAAACCCCAATCAACAGGGCGGTGGCGACAATAAGTCGCTCCTCGTCATGATGTTCGTCCTCGTTACGGTCTTCTTTGGCCTGCAGTACTTCCGCGCTAAGAATAATCCGCAAACGGCCTCGCCTAATGCTGGCCATAGCGCTCCCGTCGCCGGTGGGACTCAGACTCCCGCACAATCCGCTGCTCCTGCTGCTGCGAACACCCCCACTGCAGCGACACCTAACGCCTCTGCGTCTGGGCTTCCTGCCGTTCATGCTCCGGCCGAACAAACTACTACGGTTCAGAATGAGCTTTACAGCATCACCTTCACAAACCGTGGCGGTGAAGTCACGAGCTGGATTCTGAAGAAGTATAAGGACTCGGACGGCAAGCCCCTGAATATCGTTCACACGCAGGCGGCGCAGCAGTTTGGTTTTCCAATGTCGCTCTACACCTACGATGCGGGGCTCACTACGAGTCTGAACAATGCGCTCTATGTGCCATCGGCTACGGGTACCCTGACTGCTCCTGCAAGCCTCACCTTCAACTACTCCAATGCTGGCACGACGGTTCGCAAGACGTTCTCCTTTGACGAGACCTATGTGTTGCATGCCGATGTTGAGGTAACACAAAACGGGGCACCGGTTCGCGCTCTGCTCAACTGGCCCGGCGGCTTCGGAGATCAGGACAACGCGTCCGCTTACGCTGGCGCGCAACTCGACATCGCACGTAACGCGAAGGAAGAGCACCTCGCTCCGAAGAAGGTATCGGGTGGCGAAACTCTCAATGGCCCGTTCGATTGGGCCGGCACCAGCGATACCTATTTCGCCGCGATCTTTCTGCCAGACTCCCCAGACACATCGACTATGGCGACGCTGCACAACCAGCTCGATGTAGCGAAGACGATTCGGCGCACCGGACTTGGCTCGGGGGCACCATCCAAGGGCGCCATTGAAGTGCCAATCCTCGGCGCGGCGCTTGGTGACATCAGCGGCCGCACGCAGACTCGCGTCTATGTCGGCCCTAAGGCCGTGAACGTGCTACGCGGCATCCACTCGACAGGCAATACGATGTCGCTCGAACCGCTGCTCGACTTCGGCTTCTTCGGCATCATCGGCAAGTATCTCTTCTTGTCGCTCCAGTTCATTCACAACCACCTTGTTGCAAGCTGGCCCGGCTCATGGGGTTGGGCGATCATCATCCTTACGGTACTCATCAACTGTCTCATCCTTCCATTCCGCATCAAGACGATGCAAAGTGGACTGAAGATGCAGCGCATTCAGCCGCAGATGGACGCAATCAAGGAACGCTACAAGAAATACAAAGCGACCGACCCGAAGCGCAGCGAGATGAATGTAGAGATCATGAAGCTGCAGAAGGATAACGGCGTCAATATGTTTGGCGGCTGCATTCCCACGCTGATTACGTTGCCTCTTCTCTTCGCTTTCTACACGATGCTGCGATCGGTTGTGGAGCTTCGTCAGGCGCATTGGTTCTGGCTGCCCGACCTCGCAGCGGCTGATCCTTACCACATCCTTCCTATCGTCATGGTAATCAGCCAGTTCCTCGTGCAGTTCTACACGCCTTCGCCGGGAGTCGATCCGCAACAACAGAAGATGATGGCGTTCATGATGCCGGCTGTGACCGGATACATGACCTGGAACTACGCCTCGGGGCTTGCTCTCTACTGGACGATCGGAAATCTCATCAGTATCGCGCAACAGTCGGTTATGAATCGCACCAGCCTTGGCCGCGAGATGCGCGAGATTGCCGCCAAGCGTGCCCGACGTAGGTCAGGGACGCCGACTACCATTTCGGGAAAACGGTAGAATTTTTATCACAATGTCTAAGGAACTTCGATAGGTAGTACCACTAGAAAGTGGTACTACTTTGAGAGAGTCAAATTACAATAGCTGAAACTTCATTGCCTCGAAATCGGTCTTAAGCAAAATGACGAACCCCCTGAAAGATCAGGGCCGTGCAGCGAAAAAGATTGAAGAGTTCCTGAAAGTTCTGACGGATACAGGAAATCTCGACCTCCAATCCCACATCCTTGCCTGCAACGGCCAAGTGCAACCCCACGCTGACGCTCCGGTCGGCGCTGCTCCCACTGTCTCCTCCTCCGAGTCGTCGCCCATGATCTGCGTCGAGCTTACTGGCACCGATACTCCCATCCTTCTTGCCCGCAACGGTGAACTTCTTCACGCCATCGAACACATCGCCGCCAAGATTCTTCGGCTTGAACCCGAAGAGCATGACCTCATTTTTTTCGATGCGGCAGGCTTCAAAGCTAACCGCGACAGGGAACTCCAACTTGCAGCTCAAACGGCCATCGAACAGGTTCGCGCCAATGGCCGACCTTATTCTTTTCCGCCCATGACCTCGCGTGAGCGCCGGATGTTGCATCTCGCGTTGGCGAAGTCCGGCCTGCCGACCGCCTCCTCAGGCGAAGGCCCCAGGCGCTTCGTCGTTCTTTATCCGGAGGGTCCGGCGCCCGCGCAGCCGCTTGCGACAGAGGATCGTACCCGCGCCATTCGTAATAGCTTCCGTCGTCGTTAGCGAAGAGTTTTAGTCCTCACGCATCACCATGATCAGCTCTGCGAGCGCGGCATGAGGCTGCCTGGCTCCCATCCTTCTTTCGCAGGAGCTAGGGCAACGGTCACAGATTGTCCATCGAGGTAACGGTGCCAGTCCTCGGACTCCGCCACTTGTTTAATCCCTCTGTTTCGCTCCATCAGGAAGGCGGCAACATGACGCCTCACCAGGATCTTCGTCGCAACCCGGCCCAGCTTCCCTAAAGGAAGAGTGAATCGAATCTCATCCCGCATGCGAGTGCCGTCATCCATCGCGGCAAAGTGATGGTCGTGCTCGAAGTGCGAGAACACACCCGAAACCATGACATCGCGAAAGTACGAATAGGGTCGCATTACTGCAATACGACTCTCGTGTCGCAGCCTCAATCCGAGATGCCGGCCACGAAAAGTCACTGTCTGACCTTCGCTGATCAGGCCGGTGGTCACCCCCTCTATCGCTTGTTCTCGGGAAGAACGCGCCGACGCAACGTGAAGATCAACACTCAGGGAAAGCAGGAAGCATCGTTCTATAGGTGCATTGATCCAGGTCTCCGAACGAATCGTCTCCATGGGTCTTCACCATTGCTCTTCGGTGTTCGGCACAACAGTAGATTACGCCAGCAACAAGATCTTTCCAATCCCGCCTTTAGCCGCCGCGGCCTGAGCCTCTCCTGCATCGGCTAGCGGAACCATCCTGTCGACTGGAATGACAAACTTCCCAGCAACCTGATCCTCGGCCAAAGCTCGCAGCGTCTTAGGATCCGGCACAGCATAAACCTCTTCGACCTTGACGGTTGGATGCATCTTCGCATTTGCCGGCGAACCCAGTACCGAGGCAAAGATTCCTCCTTGCTTCACCTTACCCAGCAACATCTCCGCCGTCTTGCCGGCCACTGTATCGGCTACTGCGTCGATAAATCCGAGCTTCTCCATTGCCGCAGAATCATCCAGAGCGAGCACTTGGCTTGCTCCAAGAGCCTCAGCCAGTTTTAGTTGCGATTTTCTCACCCCGGCGATCACAACGGCGCCCGCCTTCTTCGCGGTCCATACCGCTGACCGTCCAACACCGCCCAGTGCACCCGAGACGAGCACTGTCTGACCAGACTGAATCTTGGTGCCCCGCGTAATAAGCTGCTCTCCCGTAGCGGTCACAAGAGGCAACGCCGCCGCATGGATCAGGTCCAGCTTTTCCGGAACCAGTGCCACTTCTGTCGCTTTCGCCGTTACCAGCTCAGCGTAGGCTTTTGAGGCGAAGCCCATCACTTTGTCGCCCACTTTAAAATCGCTGACCTTTTCGCCGACTTCGCGCACGATTCCGGAAAAGTCTAGCCCGATGATCGCCGGCAGCTCCAACGGATAATATGATCTCGCCTCTCCGCTGCGCAGCTTATAGTCAATCGGATTTACGCTGCTCGCAGCGACCCTGATCAGCACCTCACCCTCGCCAGCTACAGGGTCGGGAACCGATTCATACTTCAAATTATCCGGCCCACCATACTCATGCAGGACAATAGCCTTCATCGAGACTTCCCCCAGTCAAGTGAGATGCGCTCTGTTCTCGAAGTAGTCACAAAAAATTAAAAGATGAATTAAAGTCGCGGCACAGTCCTAATCGGCTCCCGTCTCTTCCGTCAGGTATCTTCGCCACTCCTGGCTCTCAGCAACCTCTTTCAGCAGCTTCATCCTGCGCCGCAACACGCGGGAGATGTACGGCACAAGGATCGCGCGCGCAACAATCCTTCCCGCCCAGGAAAGCGGCAGTGTAAACCGAATCTTGTCGTTCAACACCGTACGTCCATCCATGTAAAAGAGGTGGTGGTCGTGCTGAAATCTCTTGAAGCGGCCACGCCCCATCGTGTCCTGAAAAAACACCGGCCGTTCATATCGGGTGATGAGGCTCTCGTGCATCTGGGGAAAACCGAACTTCCATCCTGCCCAAAGAAGTTTGTCGCCTTCCACAATCATTCCCTTAGTCTTGCCTTCGATAGGTTTCATCCCCAGCGTCTTTCCCACCAACTCAATGTTGGTCGAAAGCATGAAACATCTCTCGATCGGAGCATTGATATGAACACTATCGCTAATCGTAAACATCGGTCCCCTGTAGATTGTACCGTCGTTCAGCTTGCCGACTCAATCTAAACCTTTGTCAGCCAACAGATGCGCGATCTCCCGACATCACGTGAAGCTGCGTTCCGCTTCGGCCTTCTGATGACAGCTATGGCAAACCAACTGGGTATTCCTTGCAGTATACCCTTCGATTGCTCGAAACCGATCAAGCTCCGCGCCGCGTTGCGGCAGCGCCGTTTGACACAAAGCGCATAGTCCAAACTGACTCTTCCGCTTCGCCTCTTTCAGCTTGCGTCGTTGTGTTGGCGTTCCACGTTCATCGAACTCCAGGCGCTTCAGGATGTATCGCCGTATCTGAAACAGCCGTTCGCGATCCTCACCTGCGACAGCGGCAATCTTCGCGCGCAACTGCTCGAGAATTGCAATCGCTGCGGTGCGATCCTCGTCAGAAAGCGAAGCCATCATCAACTCCCGGCAAAACTCAGAGTGCAACCGTCTTTGAGGCCACCAGTCCTTTTGCTCTCTCAATAAAGTCGGCAAGCGCAACACTCCCTTCATCGCCCTTCCCGCGAGTCCTCACGCTGACTGCCTCCGCAGCCGCTTCCTTATCGCCCATCACCAGCACGAACGGCACCTTCTGCAGCGTGAACTCGCGGATCTTCGCATTCATCTTTTCATTCCGCTCGTCGACTTCAACACGCAGTCCCGCGGCCTCAAGCTTCGCCTTCACCGCAGAGGCATACTCCACATGCTTTTCAGAAATAGGCACGATACCGATCTGGACCGGAGCCAGCCACAGTGGAAACGCACCCGCGTAGTGTTCAATCAACACCCCGAAGAAACGCTCCACCGAACCAAAGAGCGCACGATGCACCATCACCGGTTGATGCAACTCCCCATCTTCTCCCTTGTATTCAAGCTCGAAGCGCGCTGGCAGGTTGAAGTCGAACTGGACGGTAGACAGTTGCCACAACCTTCCCAGCACGTCTACAAGCTTGATATCGATCTTCGGACCATAGAACGCGCCCTCACCGGGGATACTCTTGAACGCCACGCCACGATTCGTCAGAACGCCCTTCAGCGCCGACTCAGCTTTCTCCCAATCGGCAGCATTGCCCACAAATTCGCCCGCCTTTTTCGGATCGCGTAGCGAAAGCTCGACGCGGTATTCGTCGAACCCGAAGGTCTTCAGTACAACCTCGGCGAAGTCGAGGCATCCTTCAATCTCGCTGACCACCTGCTCCGGCGTGCAGAAGATATGCGCATCGTCTTGCGTAAAGCCGCGCACCCGAAGCAAACCGTGCATGGTTCCGCTTCGCTCGTAGCGATACACATTGCCAAGCTCTGCATAACGCACCGGCAAGTCGCGATAGCTACGCGGGGAGTTCTTGTAGATCAGAATATGCCCCGGACAATTCATCGGCTTCAGCCGATACTCCGCGTCGTCAAGCTCCATCGGCGGATACATATTCTGCGAGTAGAAGCCTTCGTGACCCGAAATCTTCCAGAGCTCACGCCGCATGATGTGCGGGGTATAAACCATATCGTAACCACGACGGATACATTCTTCGCGCATCCAGTCTTCCATCTCTTTGCGAATCAGGCCGCCCTTCGGATGCCAGAAGATCAGCCCGGAACCCGCGACCTCTTGAATCGAAAAAAGATCGAGCTGCTTGCCCAGCACACGGTGGTCGCGAGCCTTGATCTCCTCCAATCGCTTGAAGTGCGCGTCGAGGTCTTTCGTATTAAAGAATGCAGTGCCATAGATGCGTTGCAGCTGCTGATTCTTCTCATCTCCCAGCCAATAAGCGCCCGCGACCGAAGTGACCTTGAACGCCTTCACGCGACCCGTCGAAGGCACATGCGGCCCACGGCAGAAGTCCACAAACTTCCCATTGCGATAGAGCGAGATCTCGTCGCCTGGCTTCGTAAACTTCTCAATGAAGTGAACCTTCATGAACTCGCCCTGTTCGGCGTAGTCCTTCAGTCCCATCTCACGCGACTCTTCCTCGCGCATAAACTTCTCATCGCGCCCAACAACTTCGGCCATGCGCTTCTCAATCGCAGCGAGATCCTCGTCGCTGAACGGTGTCTCGCGGTACACGTCATAGAAGAAGCCCGAATCCGTCGCCGGTCCGTGCCCAAGCTTGGTCTCGGGAAAGAGTTCGAGAATCGCCGTCGCCATCACATGCGCCGCCGAGTGCCGCACCACCTTCAGTGCTGCCTCATCGCTCTCCTTTAGCAACTCAAGCGCGACATCTTCGGTCAACGGCGCGGCCAGATCCACCAGCCGCTCGCCGCTCTCCGCGCCGCCGTACATGGCAGCTTCTGAAGTCTCTTCAGTCTCGGTCCCCCCCGTCGCCGCCGACGTCAGTGGGCGAATCCGCGCCACCACGACTGCTGCAGCCAGCCGAGGCGAAATGCTCGTCGCCACGTCATAGGCTGTCGTACCGCGCGAAACCTCGCGCACTGAACCATCCGGAAGCTGAATCTTGATCGTCTGCTCGCTCACATCTTCAAGAATAGATGGTTGTCGTAAATTGCGTCGAGATAGGTCCTTGTAGCCAGGCCGCCTGACAGAACCTCCGCCGGTCATTGACGAGAGAGTTACTACCGAACCATACCGTCGAACCACCGTGCTATAGCCCGTTCGAGCGGCTCCGGCTACGGTAGTGATGTTTGGAGTGTCCAGATATACGGGCAAAACGCCCACGGGACGACAACATGCCGGTGTTACTCCGAAGATCCGAATTCCGACAGGACATCCACTGTCCCGTCTGCGGTCAGGGCTTCCGCCTCTACTGGGAGCTTGCTTCTTCTCCCGAACGCGCCACCATGCGCTCCATCGTTCTCGGCGAGTTACGAGACCATCACTCTCCCGAACAGGGTGGAGAGACAACTGCAGCAGCCCACCCTTTCGATCTCTTTCGGCTACCCGGCTGGACGGGCTCTCCCAACTTCACCAGGACCGCTATGCTGGCGGGTCCCGCAGGAAGAATCCCCAGCGAGATCTCCAAAGTCGTAATGATCTCCCGGAAGAGGCAAGAGAGATAGCTCTCAAGCCTGTTGCAGCAACCAACCCAAGACTGATTGGCGGGCAGCGATAGCTGTCCGCATTTTTTGCCTCTAAATCCAGGCAGTATCCAAACTATAGGATACGAGGACGAATCACCTGAAACAAACCCACCGCCCAAAACAGTAAGGACCGCACCCCTGTGGGCAACGGTCCTGTTTGGTTTATCGGTAACTACTGAAATTTCGTTACGCGATCTCCGGAAGGCTCTTCATGTTAGGTTCCGCAGGGGCATGTTTCTTCAACCAGACATTCGCCCTCCAACGACCAAAAAATGGGGCGACGGCGACCATTGCAAATGCGATACCGAGTGCTACGCGCATAACATCTCCTTTTTCCTCTGGGCTTTAGAAGCCCTTCGAGGGTTTGAACCGGCAGTCTAAAGTGCAAAACATTGCATGTTGCAACTGTTGATACCCCACTATCCGCCCGTCGTACCTCCCTCGATATCCCACCTTGGTGTTATCGGCGGAACGGCCGTGTAAGAACAGTGTTCTCCGTCTCCGCATCCCGCCTAAAGTATCTAAATCCAGGCAATCGCCTAAAATAGCCCCATGTCTTACGCCGCAGCGATCGACCATCTCTACGCTCTGGGCCACGAGCTCGCCCCTCCAACGCCCAACGCTCCCCGCCGAAAGTTCGATCTCGCCCACATGCGAGTCCTGGCAGGGGCTCTCGGCAACCCGCAGATTACGTTTCCTTCGATTCTGATTGCTGGAACCAATGGCAAAGGCTCCACAGCCGCCACCCTGAGCAGTATCCTCACCGCTGCCGGCTACCGGACCGGCCTCTACACCTCGCCCCACCTCGTCCGAGTCAACGAGCGTATCCAGATCGACGGCCGCGAAATCTCCGACGAAGACTTCGCCCGCCTCTACTTCCACGTCGACGAGTCCGCCCGCCTACTCGTCGATTCCGGCGACCTGCCCTATCCGCCCAGCTTCTTCGAGGTCCTCACCGCCGTAGGGTTTCTCTACTTCGCAGGCGAGAGAGCCATCCAAGGAGAAAAGACCCCCGTAGATATCGCCGTCCTCGAGGTAGGCTTGGGCGGTCGCCTCGATGCCACCAACATAGTCGACCCGATCCTTTCAGTCCTCACCGACATCGCCCTTGACCACCAGGACTACCTCGGCAACACCATCACCGAGATAACCCGCGAAAAAGCCGGCATCCTTCGTCCAGGCGGTACTCTCATCACCCTCCCCCAGCACCCCGAGGCCAATCAAGCCATCGGCGAGGCCGCTGCCACCCTCCATCTCCGCGCCATCAATGCCGCCAACTACATTCCCCGCCAGACTCCAGACGCTCCACATCACGACCTGGAACCGCACAGCCACGAAACAGCGACACCCCTCCCGGCCAATCATTACCGGGTTATGCTCGACGGGGAATCCCTCGAAGTCAACTCGCCGCTCTCCGGTCACCATCAACAACGCAATATCGCCTTGGCAATTGCTTCTGCCGTGGAGCTACGTAACTTAGACGGTTACAAACTACCCCTAAAAAGCAACCGCTTTGGTTACAATATATCCAATGCTCATATCGAAGCGGGAATTCGAAACACGCAGTGGCCCGGGCGGCTTGAGCTACTGGCCTTCCCCAGCGGTCCAAGCCTCCTGCTCGATGTAGCGCACAATCCAGCCGGCGCCTGGACCCTCCGTGCCGCCATCGCCCAGCTTCCTGAAGCCCAGCCTCGTACCCTCCTTTTCAGCTGTCTCCGCGATAAGGATCTCAACGAGATGGCCCAGATCCTCTTTCCTCTCTTCGACCCGTCTTCAGGTGACCCCGAGCGCCACAAAGACCACATCGTCTTCGCCCCCATCGACAATCCCCGCGCTGCCGCTATCGAGGATCTCCTTGCCGCCGCACATGCTCTCGACATCCCGGCCCACGCCGCCCCTCATCTCGCCGCTGCTCTTGCCCAGGCTCGCGCCGTAACCCCTACCAACGGCCTCATCATCGCCACAGGCTCCGTCTATTTAGTAGGTGAGATACGCCGCCTGGCCGGAGAACTATGAACGACTCTCCCTTGGCGGACGACGCAACAGCAAACAAGACCGAGACTGTTCCAATATCAGCCAAGCCGAAACCGTCGCCCACCCTTGCCGTCGAGGAGAGGGCCAATCCGTTGCCCTTCACCTCAAAGCAGCCACCCTTCGTCCTACGCTGGCTGTCTTACCTCGTTGCCATCCCGCTTATAGCTCTCGCAACCGCAGGCTTCGGCTGCCTGTCCTTGATTGCTGGTTTGTGGGACAAGTCGGGCCGCCAGCAGCACGCCATCGCTCACCTGTGGGCGCGCACCCTGCTTCTGATCAGCCTCTCACCGGTGAAAATCGTTGGTCGCGAAAAACTCCACGAACACGAAACCGCTGTCTACGCCTCCAACCACCTCAGCTACATGGACACCCCCGTCCTCTTCGCCAAACTTCCCTTTCAGTTCCGCATCCTCGCCAAGCAGTCGCTCTGGAAGGTCCCCTTCATCGGCTGGTATCTCAACCGCTCCGGCCAGGTCCCGGTTGATACCCAAAGCTCTCGATCCCTGGTCGCCAGCCTGAACCGCGGCGTTGCCACTCTCAAACAAGGTCTCCCGCTGGTCCTCTTTCCTGAAGGTGGCCGCGCCGTCTCCGGCCAGCTTCAGACGATGATGTCCGGCTGCGCCTATATGGCCATCAAAGCCCAGGTCCCCCTGGTCCCCTTAACTCTCATCGGCACCTACGAGCTCCTCCCGATCCACGTCTATGCGCTCCACCCCCGCCCCATCTTCATCGTAGTAGGCGACCCGATCCCCACCGTAGGCCTCAGCACCCGAGACGCCGATACTCTCACGCAACGCCTCTACGAATCCATTTCGACAACCTACTCCCAGTACCCCCAAAACAATTAAGTCCCGCCGCAGATGTTCCACGTGGAACACGACGACAAGTCGTATGATTAATCTGCCATGACGCCCCGCATCGCTATTCCCGTCCCTACGAGCACCGACCTCACCTACAACCAGCGCTCCTGGCCCCAGTACGCCGCAGCCGTCGAGCGCAGCGGCGGGCTGCCGGTCGAAATTCCTGTCGACGCGACCCCCACGTCCATCGCCAATCTCATCAACACCTGCCAGGCCGTCCTCCTCCCAGGGAGTCCCGCCGACGTCAACCCTCAAAAATACGGCCAGGAACCGATCCCTGAGTGTTCGCCAGCCGACAGCGCTCGGGAGAATGTCGATGAACTCCTCATCCAGGACGCCCACAACCTGTATAAGCCCATCCTCGCGATCTGCTTTGGCCTTCAGTTCCTCAACGTCTGGCGCGGAGGCACCCTGGTGCAGGATCTATCAATTCTCCCCGTCAACCACACTGCCGGCAGAAGCGTAGCGATAGCCCACGCCGCCGCAATCGCCCCCGACTCCTTCCTAGGCTCACTTCTGGATCCCAAAGAGGCCCCCGAACAAGACGACTTTCTCCGTCTCCCCATCAACTCCAGCCACCACCAGGCCATCGGCATTCCTGGAGACGGCTTTCGCGTCGCCGCACGATGCCCGCAGGACGGTGTTATCGAAGCGGTCGAGGGTGGACAGGCCAGCGAAGGAGCCACGTCGCACTTCGTCCTCGGGGTACAGTGGCACCCCGAGCGTAGCTACGACATCAGCCAGAGTTCCCGTACTCTCTTCGACCGATTCGTTGCCCAGGCTGCCGCCTGGACCCCACGCCCCATCCACACCTCCGTCGCCTGAGATCCACATGACTCACGACGTTCCACGTGGAACATAATCGAATCCACTCTGAGATACTGATACTCCTATGCCAACACTCTCTGAGGCCAGGATTGCAACCCTCCTGACCCCATTTCTCCCGTTTCCCCCTCCGAATATCCTCCCAAAGCTCTCGGCATACCTCGAACTCCTCCTCAGGTGGAACGCGCGCACAAACCTAACCGCCATCCGAGAACCCGAAGAGATCGTTCGACGCCACTTCGGGGAAAGCCTCTTTGCCGGTCTTCATCTGTCGTCCGAAACCAAAACATTACTCGACTTCGGCTCCGGAGCAGGCTTCCCCGGCCTCCCTATCGCCATCCTGCACCCCGAGATCACCGTAACCCTCGCAGAATCCCAAAATAAGAAATCGACCTTCCTGCGAGAAGCAGTCAGAACCATCGGCCTCAAAGTCGAAATCTGGGCAGCCCGGGTTGAAGCCATGCCACAAGATGTTCATTTTCATACAGTTACTCTTCGCGCTGTAGATAACATGGCTGCCGCCTTGGCTGCCGCCACCCCGCGTGCTAGCAACGATCTCCTTCTCCTGACGGGAACGCCGCCCCCGGCCCCACCTTCTGGATTCGCCTTCCAAAATCCCATCCCAATTCCCACGACGGAATCCAGCATTCTGCTCCGCGGAACCCGCTTATAACGTTCCACGTGGAACAAAGATTTCCACACCGGCCCTCCCGAAACCCTTCAATCTAGGCCCTAAATCCCGAATCCCACAAGTTCTCCACAGCCGCCGCTCGTTCTGCACAGACCACTCCCATTGCCACCTCGGCCTCAGCCCGATACCCTTCAAATACCGCAATGACGACTGAACAACTCACTCCCAAATCTGACATAGCAGCAGAGCCTGCCGACCCCAAATCCCCCACGAAGCCGTCCAAGGTCATCGCTGTCGTCAATCAAAAGGGCGGAGTCGGCAAAACCACAACCGCAATCAATCTCGCCGCGGCCCTCGCCCTCGAAGGCATCAATACCCTCCTCATCGACTGTGACCCCCAGGCCAACTCCACCGGCGGCCTCGGCTTTGCGCGGGCAAAAGAAGGCGAAGACGCCCGCCTCAGCATCTATGACATCCTCGTCGGCCAGACCACCATCGCCGAAGCCCTGCTTTCCACCGAAATCGAGACCCTAAAGCTCATTCCCAGCAGTAAAAACCTCATCGGAGCCACAATTGAGCTCATCGCACTCGATCGACGCGAATTCAAGCTCCGTGACGCCATCGAACCTATACGCGCCGACTACCCCTTCATCCTCCTCGACTGCCCCCCAGCCCTCGACCTGCTCACCCTCAACTCGCTCGTCGCAGCCGATAGCCTGCTCGTTCCCATGCAAGCCGAATACTTCGCCCTTGAAGGTATCTCAGAACTCATGAGCACCCTTGACCGTGTAGGCCAGGCCTTCAATCCGGGCCTAGTACTTGAGGGCGTTCTCCTCACCATGTACGACGATCGCACCAACCTATCCCAGCAGGTATCGGAAAACCTTCAATCCTTCTTCGACGACAAGCTCCTCAAAACGACAATCCCCCGCAATATTCGACTCGCCGAAGCGCCCAGCCATGGCAAACCCGTTTCACTCTACGATCCCAAGTCACGCGGCTCTGAGGCCTATCGTGAACTTGCCCTGGAACTCCTTAGTCGAAACAAGATGGAGAGCCCAGAGGTGAAGCGACGCAAAGCTGCCGCCGCAGCTGCCGCCAGCGCTCTTAAGTCATTCAACACGCCAGAAAAGAAGCCTCGCTTCTGGCAATCTAAAAAAAGTTAAAACGCCACGAAGTTGTCGCTCCACTCGCAGTGGGCCCGTCCGGCAGGACACAAGCAGTTCAGATAAATCACTAAGAAAGCCGCAACCATGCCAACAGCCACAGCAGATCCCAAACGTCGCGCCCTGGGCAAGGGCCTTGAATCTCTCCTCCCTCAGCGTCCAGCCGCACCCCCACCACCGCCGCCGCCATCCGTCGCCGAGCCAACCGGCAAACCTCTCGAGATCCCTCTCGACCAGATCGATCGCAACCCTTATCAAACCAGAAGCCAGTTCGACGAGGCCAAACTATCCGAACTTGCGCAGTCCATCGCTGCATCAGGCGTGGTGCAACCCATCGTCGTCCGGCCGCTCAACGGAGGTCGATACCAGCTCATCACCGGGGAGCGTCGCTGGCTGGCCAGCAAAAAAGTAAACAAGACCACCATCCCAGCCATCGTCCGCCAGGTCTCAGACGAGCAGACGCTCGAAATGACTATTGTCGAAAACCTCCAGCGCGCCGATCTCAACCCAATCGAACAGGCACGCGCCTATCAACGCCTCAGCAGCGACTTCAAGATGACGCAGGAGCAGATGGCGATTCGCACCGGCAAAGAGCGCGCCAGTGTAGCTAACTTCCTTCGTTTGTTACGTTTACCTGAATCGATCCAGCATAAAGTCGAGTCCGGCGACTTGACTTTCGGCCACGCTCGCACCCTGCTAGCGCTCGACTCGCCCGAAGCAATCACCGCAGCCGCGCAAAAAGTCATGGCGCTATCGATGTCCGTCCGCCAAACCGAAAGCTACGTTCAGGGTCTCATCAATCCCGAAGCCAAAGTAAAGAAGGAGCCCAAGGCCGACGCCCAGCCCGAAGATCCCAACGTGCGCGAAGCTCAGGATCGTCTTCGCCGCACTCTGGGCCTCAAGGTTCGCATCGAGGACAAGAATGGCAAGGGCCGCGTCATTATTGAATACTCCGGCCTCGAGGACTTCGACTCCATCCTCACCGCGCTAGGCGGCGACTAGCCTCGTACGTTACGATCACCCACACCGATAAATTTCACGCCCGAGAATTTCAACACGCTGAATATTCTCAAAGACACGTCCAGGAGACTGCGCATGCGTAGAGCGAACCCCGTGAAACATTATCTGTTCCTTGTTTTGTTACAAATTGCAGTTTTCTCTGCAGTCGCACAAACAACCCAGCGCACTCTCGTCCGCACTGGCCATCTTCTCGACGTGAAAACCGGCGCGGAACCCGCTTCCCAGACCATCATCGTCACCGGCGATCGCGTCACCGCCATCGCGCCCACAGCTTCCACGCCGAAGCAGCCCGGTGACACCGAGATCGATCTCACGCATTACACCGTGATGCCCGGCCTGATCGACGTCCACACTCACCTCACAGGCGCGTCCGCAAACTTCGATCCCTACTTCGAACTGTCGATGACGCCGGCGAAAGAGGCAATCATCGGTGTGGAAAATGCAAAGGTCACACTCGAAGCGGGATTCACCACCGTCCGTAACGTCGGCGCTAACGACTTCACTGACGTAGCCCTCCGCGACGAGATCAACGCCGGCCACATCCCAGGCCCGCACATGCAGGTCTCCGGTCCCCCACTCGGCATCACCGGCGGACACATGGACGAGAACCTTCTCCCGTACGAGTTTCACTATCACGCAGAAGGCGTAGCCGACGGCATCCCCGCTGTCCAACACCAGGTCCGCGAAAACATCAAGTACGGCGCCGACCTCATCAAGATCGGAGCCACCGGGGGCGTCCTGTCAAAAGGTGACGACCCGCAAGCCTCGCAATACACCCTCGAAGAGATGCAGGCCATCGTCGCCGACGCGCACCGTCTCGGCCGCAAAGTCGCCGCGCACGCCCATGGCGCACAAGGCATCCTCTTCGCAACCGAAGCTGGCGTCGACTCCATCGAACACGGCAGCTACATCAACGACGAAGACATCGCCCTCATGAAGAAGAAAGGAACCTACCTCGTTCCCACGGCATATCTCATAGACTGGGCCAGGCAATATGGCAACCTTCCACCCCTATACGCGCAAAAGATGAAAGACGTTAGTGCGGTCGAGAAGGCGAACATTCGTCACGCCATCGAATCTGGTGTAAAGATCGCACTTGGTACCGATGCCGCCGTTTATCCGCACGGACTCAACGCCCACGAGGTAGATGTCTACGTCAATCAGTTCGGCATGTCACCTCTGCAAGGCATACAGACGGGCACTATCAATGCAGCGGACCTCATGGGATGGACCGACCGCGTCGGCACGCTCGAACCCGGCAAGTGGGCCGACATCATCGCCGTCGATGGCGATCCACTCAAAGACGTCAAGATCCTTCAACACGTCAACTTCGTTATGAAGTCCGGCACCATCTACAAAGACGAAACTCACAAGCAGTAAGAAAGAACCCGTCGAACCCAACATGAAAGCAACAGCGCTCGAGTTTCGTCTCCGCTTCCTTCTGGGCGTCATCATCTACGTGCTCGGTTTCATTGCCCCGTGGAACAGCTTCCTGCACCTGGATTCCATCCGCACGTGGCAGTACCTCGCTGCATGGCCTGCACGCACTGGATGGCTTGGCTTCAGCGCAGCAACCATCGCGGTTCTCATCCTCGGCATTCTCTGCGCTCTCACAGGAGCATTCCTGCGCACATGGGCCTCAGCCTACCTCGACCCCTCCATCGTGAAGGCTGGCGCAATGCACGGCGATAACGTGATGGCGGACGGCCCTTATCGTCATCTCCGCAACCCGCTCTACCTCGGCACCTTCTTCCACACTTTTGCGCTCGCACTCCTCATGCCACCCAGCGGCGCGATCTTCTGCATCCTCGCCATCGCCTTTATCCAATGGCGTCTCATCAATGCAGAAGAATTCTTCCTCGCCGCAAAACTCGGCGAACCCTACCTCGCCTACTGCGCCAAAGTCCCTCGCCTCTTTCCCTCACTCACCGCGCGAGTCCCCGCATCCACGACAAAGCCCACTTGGCCTAAAGCCTTCCTCGCCGAGATCTACATGTGGGGGGTCTTCGTGTCCTTTGCGGCGCTAGGCTGGCGCTACAACTCAGTCCTCATCATCAAAGGCGTTCTCATCTCCTTGGGCATCTCGCTCATCGTTCGCGCGTTCCTCCCAAAAAGTTAAAAAAGCGCCGAAGGCGCGTCAGCCTCGATGGCAGATCGCCGTGCGTGCAGCACGCCATTGTCTTTGCTGTTGTCGCTCACAAAAAAAACCCGCGGCGCCAACGATGCAAATCGTGGACACAGCGGGTTGGTGTCTCGTTACACGCATCAGCAGACTCTGAGGCGCGTCAATCGGGGAGGGCCTTTCGCATGCGACAGGTTCACGCCGATCGGCGCCATCAGCATCGCAGTCGAACTACTTCTTCACCGGTGCGATCGTGTCCTTTGCAACCTTGGCCACGCGGAACTTCACCACGGTCTTGGCCTTGATCTTGATGGTCTCACCCGTCTGCGGGTTGCGGCCAAGACGCGCCTTACGCTCTGCCTTTACCAGCTTGCCGATACCAGGAATGGTGAACTCGCCATTCTTCTTGGTCTCTTTCACTGCGGTCTCTGCCAGCAGTTCCAGAAAACCAGCGGTCTGCTTGTTGGTGAGTTCGAGCTTCTCCGCCAGGTGGCGAACCAGCGCTGTCTTTGTCATTCCCTTTGCCATGTGTGTTGCTCCTTCTTGCTTTCGAAATAGAATCTCAGGTCTGTTCCCCATCACCGCATAAAAGTTTCGTAATGTGCATCCAGTTTGGCAATGCGAAATCACCAGTGTTCATGCGGGTGCGGAGAACTGTACCGCAATTCACCTTCAGCCTTTCCGCGCACTTTGTCAACTCCATTTCTTCGGTTTCCACAGGTTTTTTCCGGTTTTTCTCGGTTTTGTTCGAAAATAGGTACATTTTTCTCATAAATTGCGAGAAAACTCGGGTTTTAGCCCCAAAAATCTCCGCGATCAAACACTGAAGCCCCGGCAATTCTGCCTTTGCAGTTGTCTTTGTCTTTCTTGTTGTTATCCCCGCAGCGCATCTGTTGTTGCCTTTATCTCTGCTGTTGCCATCGCCTTTTCCATACAGCAAAAATCTCATCATCTCGACCGAAGCTGTGCACAGTCTCATCGTGAACAGCGTAGTGGAGAGACCCCCGCATTTAGTCTCTGCCGCTGTGTTTTGTTGTGGTGTGTTTGTACTCTTGCCGTCGGTTTTCGTGAAGATCCGCCCTCCGAATCGAATCTCCCCCCTTCGCATCAACCTCTAAGAGACAATCAATCGAAGAGGAATAAAAAAGATGCAGATCGGCATAGACAGCTTCGCAGCGTTGGTACCAGACCCCATCACCGGCCGCATTGTCACCGCGCAGCAGCGCATCGCCCATCTACTCGAAGAGATCAAGCTCGCCGACGAAGTAGGCCTCTATCAGTTCGGCCTCGGGGAACATCACCGCACCGAATATCTCGACTCCGCTCCCGCCGTCATCCTTGCCGCCGCAGCAACGATTACAAAAAACATCCGCCTCACCAGCGCCGTCACTGTCCTCAGCGCAGCCGACCCCGTCCGCGTCTTCCAGGAGTTCGCAACCCTCGACCTCATCTCCGGCGGTCGTGCCGAAATCGTTGCAGGCCGCGGCTCTTTCATCGAATCCTTCGCTCTCTTCGGCCTCAAGCTCGAAGACTACGACGACCTCTTCGCAGAAAAACTCGACCTCCTCCTAACCCTTCGCGAAAAAAACAACGTTCACTGGTCGGGCAAACATCGCGCTGCACTCACAGGCCAGGGAGTCTTCCCACGTCCGCTGCAAAACCCGCTCCCTGTCTGGCTTGGCGTAGGTGGCACACCCGAGTCCTTCGTCCGCGCTGGAGTCCTCGGACTTCCCCTCATGGTCGCCATCATCGGTGGCGAACCCCATCGCTTCCGTCCTCTCATCGACCTCTACCGCGAAGCAGGCAAACGCTCCGGTCACGCTCCCGAGTCCCTCAAAGTCGGCATTCACGCTCTCGGCTACGTCGCAGACACCGACCAGCAGGCCTCTGACGACTTCTTCCCCGGCTACGCCGAAGCCTTCACAAAAATTGGCAAAGAGCGCGGCTGGCCGCCAGTCACTCGCAATCAGTTCGAAGCCCTTCGCCGCCCTACCGGCGCGCTCATGGTCAGCGATCCAGAAACCGTAGCGTCAAAACTCCTCAAGATGAACGAAGCTCTAGGCGGCATCTCCCGCATCAGTTTCCAGATGAGCGTAGCCGCCCTGAACCACAACAAACTCATCCACGCCATCGAACTCCTCGGTACAAAGGTAGCCCCGATCATTCGCAACGCTCTCCCAATGCCAGTCGCTACGAAATAAATCGAACACACTCGCTTCTGCCCTCACACGAGTCGAATCGTCGTTGCCGTT
>CAZZZG010000050.1:5947-28860 GCA_964658525.1 uncultured Edaphobacter sp. | reverse complement strand
GATCGGCTCTGCCAGCGAGACTGTCACCGTCACCGGAGCCGCCGACCTCCTCGAGACAGACTCCAGCGAGCGTGGTCAGGTCATCGGTACCCGCGAAGTAGAAAACCTTCCCCTCAACGGCCGCGCCTACGCCGACCTCGCCGCCCTGGTCCCCGGTGTCCGCCGCAACATCCTCGAGAACACCACCACCAGCAGCCGCGACGCCAGTTTCAACATCAACGGCCAGCGCAGCGAATTCAACAACTTCCTCCTCGACGGCGTCGACAACAACGCCTACGGAACCTCCAACCAGGGCTTCTCCAACCAGGCCATCCCTCCCTCGCCCGACGCCATCAACGAGTTCCGTGTCGAAACCGACAACTACTCCGCCGAGTACGGCCGCTCCGCCGGCGGCGTCATCAACGTCAGCATCCGCAGCGGCAGCAACCAATTCCACGGCAAGGCCTGGGACTATCTCCGCAACACAGTCCTCAACGCTGTCGGTCCCTTCACTCCACCGACTAACCCCCTCACCGGCAAACCCTCCAAGCCCGTCCTCATCCGCAACCAGTTCGGCGGAACCTTCGGCGGTCCCATCTGGAAAGACCACACCTTCGTCTTCGCCGACTACGAAGGCGTCCGTCAGATCACTCACTCGCCCCTCACCGCCACCGTTCCCTCGCTCGATCAGAACGGCACCAGCGCCCTCGCGAAAGCCAACGGAGGTTACACCTTCCTCACCACGAACTCCTCCGGTGTCGAAAGCTCCACACCTGTACCCCTCGTCAATCCGCTGAACGGAAAGGTCTACGCCAACGGCGTCATCCCTTTCGGCGACGCTACACCCTTCGCGCAAGGTGTCCTAGCAGCCCTCCCAACACCCACTGCAGCCGCTCTCTCCAATAACTACGCCTCCCTGCCCGCCGGCACCGTTCGCGACGACAAGGGCGACATTCGTGTCGATCAAACCTTCAACTCCCGCACCACCGCCTTCGTCCGCTACAGCGAACATCAGGGCACCATTCAGGACGCCCCCACCATTCAGGGACCAGCCGGTGGAAGCAGCAGCAACGGCGTCGTCGTCATCTATAACCAGCAGATCGCCGGCGGAGTCACCCACACCTTCAGCCAGAACTCCATCCTCGACGCACGCTTCGCCTTCACCCGTACCGATGGCGGAAAGAGCCCCTACGGCGCCGGCATGCCCAGCCTCATGGCCGGAATCACAGGTCTTCCTACAGACCCTCAGGTCGTCCGCAGCCTCAACGACCAGAGCGTAAACGGCTACACCCAGTTCGGCAGCCAGAACAGCAATCCCCAGTTTCAAAACCCCTGGCTTCTGAACCCCAAGATCAACTACACCTTGCTGCACGGTAGAAATAGCTACAAATTCGGTTACGAATATCAGGCCATCTTCACCGCGATCAGCGACTTCAACCCAAACTTCGGCCTGAACACCTACAACGGCGGCTTCAGCTACTCCGGCAGCAGCACCACAACCCTCAACACTGCCGACACCGGTACCAAAGAAGCTGTCGCCCTCGCTGACTTCCTCCTCGGCGCAGACGATTCCTACCAGCTCAACAACTTCGCCGTCATCCATCTCAACCAGCGCATGCACTTCCTCTACTTCCAGGACGACATCCGCGTAAACTCCCGACTCACCCTCAACGCCGGCCTGCGGTACGAGCTCGTCACGCCGCAGTGGGAATCAGACAACCACCTCGCCAACTTCAACCCCACAACCAACTCGCTCATCCAGGCCTCGTCCGGTTCCATCTATAACCGCGCCCTGGTCAACATGCCCAAACTCGACTTCGCTCCGCGCTTCGGCCTTGCCTTCCAGGCCGATCCCAAAACTGTCATCCGCGCCGGTTACGGTCTCGGCTTCGCACAGTTCAACCGCGAAGGCGGCGAGAACATGCTCGGCTATAACGGTCCCTTTATCGTCAACACCAACCGCGTGCAGGTCGCTCCCTTCGCACCCTCCGCAGCAACCGCCAGCAAGCAGCCTGTCTGCACCACCGGCGATCAGCCTTTCTCAACCTGCTTCCGCACCACCCAGCAGGGCTTCCCCACGGGCTTCGCTACTCCGGCCAACTACAACACACTCACCGCCGAAGTCCGTTATCTGCCGAAGGACCTGCCCACCGGCTACGTCCAGAGCTACCACCTCACCGTCCAGCGCCAGCTCAGCAACAACATGACCTTCGAGGTCTCTTACGTTGGTGAGCACGGCGTCAAGCTCCAGGTTCTGGGCGACTACAACCAGGCAGCACCCAACGCCGTCACCGCCAACTGCAACGCGAGCGGTCTCCCGGGCAGCACCTCCGGCTGTCTACCGCTGCAAGCCCGCCGTCCAGTGAAAAACTTCACTGGCATTGAGGAAACACTTCCCGATGGCTTCCTTGCCTACAACGGTCTTCAGACCAAGTTCGAACACCGCACCAGCCACGGCCTCTACGTCCTCAACTCCTTTACCTGGTCACGTGCGCAGGACAATGCCTCCGGTCACCTCGATACACCCGCAGGCGACAACTCCCGCATTAACCTCGCCAATCCACTCGGCGACCGCAGCGTCTCCGCTTACAACCAACCCCTCAACGAAATCCTCACCGTCGTCTACGACCTTCCCTACGGGAGAGGTCGCATGTTTGGCGGCTCTGCCCCTTTCTTCATGCAGGAGGCTCTCGGCGGATGGCAGCTCACTGCCATCAACTCTGCCAGCAGCGGAATCCCCGTCAACCTGGTCTACACCGAGAACTCCTTCCAGGATGTAAGCGACATCCTCGCCTACCGCCCCAACCTCACCGGCGTTCCCGTCGTCCTGCCCAAATCGAAACGTGTAAAGAACGCCGCCAATACAGCCCTGATAGCTTTCAACCCCGCGTCCGTCAGCATCCCCGGCCCCAACACGCCTTACGGCAACGCCGGCCGCAACTCGGTGCGATTCGACCCCCTCTATAACCTCGACCTTGGCGTCCACAAGGTCTTCCCCCTCTACCTCGAAGGCACCGCGCTCGACTTCCGTACCGAGGCCTTCAACATTCTCAACAAGGTCAACTACGCCTATCCACAGAGCACCGCGGGGCAATCAACCTTCGGCGCGGTCACAGCAGCAACCACCGCACCTCCTCGTGTCCTTCAGTTTGCACTCAAGCTGATCTTCTAAACTCAACCTGGAGCGCGACTGATATGGACCGCAGACAATTCACGACCCTCGGCGCTGCATCGCTCGGCAACCTGCTCACCCGGAGACTCTGGGCTGAGCAGGTCCGGGCATCAGCCTCGCCCGACAAGTTCTACTTTGCACTCGTCGCCGACACCCACATCATCGACAACTTCTACGTCAAAGGCTCCGAGAACAGCGTCGAAGACAACGAAAGCATTCTCGTCACCACTCCCCGCCTCACCTCCGCACGCGACCTCATCAACTCACTCGACCCCGCAATCGAACAGGTCTTCCTCATCGGCGACTACTTCCACAACTATCCCTCCACCGACTACGACTTTTACTTCAAAAACACCACCCGCCTCGACAACGCCAAGACAATCACCGACGGATTCAAGGTGCCCGTTCACCTCGGCTTCGGCAACCACGACTACGACGTCAGGCACGTCCCCCGCGAAATGAGCCACCGCCTCTTCAAGGCCAAGTTCAACGCCGAGCCCTACTCCGTCGTCGACTACAAAGGTTACAAATTCATACAGCTCAACAATTTTCTCGGGAGCACCCAGGACCGCAACGCAGCCGACTTCAATCCCGGCATCGGCTCACTCGGCGAAGAGCAGCTCCACTGGTTCGAAGCCCAACTCCAGCAGCACAAACCAACCTTCGTCTTCATCCACTACCCGCTCGTCCAGGATCGACCGACAGAGTTCGCCGACTATGGCCTGCATCCCCTCCTGAAGAAGTACCAGGGCAACATCCAGCTCGTAGTATCCGGCCACGTTCACAAGTGGATCGACTACGGCCACACCTTCGGCCCCCAGCACTACACCATGGCCGCCACCCGCTACGACCCCAACGCCTACATGCTCCTCGAAGTCGACACCCGGCACGCAACGTCACGCTTCATGAACATCGACCTCGTCCAATGGGACACCCACTACAGCAAACCCTGGCACGCCGCCTAAAGAATGTCCGCTTGTCGTTCTGGAGCAGGTAAATGCTCTGGTGCAGAAGATCGTTCGGAGTAAAACTTGTCGTCATTCTGGGCGAAGCGAGGAATCACTGCATTTTCTCTTAGCACCTACCTCGACACCGTGGAGAAAAACACTCCAAAGCGACCGACCCCAAAAATAAATCTGAAAATCGTGCCGTACTTTACGAGTCCAGAAAACGTGCTGCAAGCCACCATCCCTAGCCACACAAAACACCACGATCACACCATCAAAACACCACGTCTACGAACCATAATTCTCAAGAACCCCCAGCAAAAACACCTATCCGCCACGCGCAAAAAAAACATTATCCAGCCGGAAAATCCTGAAGGAAACCACATGCTCCGCACCCTCTCCACCCTGGCCCTCACCACGGCCCTCGCCACTGCCGCGCACGCCCAATCCGACACCCTAAAGCTCAACCAAATCCAGGTCATAGGCACTCACAACAGCTACCACGCCGGCATCGCTCCCAGCGAAACCAAGCTCTGGCAGGCCAACTACGCCGAAGCCTTCAAAGGCCTTGATTATCAACATCAACCACTCCCCCTGCAGTTCGACAGCGGCGTCCGCCAGATCGAGTTAGACATCTACGCCGACGCCAAAGGCGGTCGCTACGCCCACCCCTCCGGCCCCAGAAACGTAGCCGCAGCAGGCCTCCCAGCCGACCCCGACTTCGACCCGAACGGCATCATGAACAAGCCCGGTTTCAAAGTCATGCACGTCCAGGACGTCGACTACCGCAGCACCTGCCAGCCCTTCACCGGCTGCCTCCAGCAGATCAAACAATGGTCCCAGGCCCACCCCAAACACATCCCCATCTTCATTCTCGTTGAGACAAAACAAGATAAACCCGGCCGAGTCAACAAACTCCATCTCACCGAAACAGAACCCTTCAACTCCGCCACGTTCGACGCCTTAGACGCCGAAATTCGCTCGGTCTTCCAACCCACCGAACTCATCACTCCCGACGACGTGCGCGGTCACTACGAAACCCTCAACCAGGCCGTCCTGGCCGGCAACTGGCCCACCCTCGCCAGTTCTCGAGGCAAGGTTGTCTTCCTCATGGATCAACACGACATGACGCCCGTATATCTTGAGGGGCACCCATCTCTACGCGGCCGAATCATCTTCACCAATTCAGACCCCGGCCAGCCCGATGCAGCGTTCCTCGAGCGCAACGACGGCCCCGCCAATGACATCTCCGATCTCGTCCGCAAGGGCTATCTCATCCGCGCACGCACCGACTCCGACACCAAAGAAGCTCGCACTAACAACACCGCCGTCCGCGACGCCATGCTGGCCAGCGGGGCTCAGCTGCTCAGCACCGACTACCCCATCAACGAACCCGCCCGTTGGGATGGCCACTTCGTCGTCTCCCTTCCTGGCAACGCATCGGCTCGATGCAATCCCGTCAACGCTCCAACCGCTTGCAATGTCGAATGAGCAAAGGAAGACCCAACCACCCCTAAACAACATCTCGAAGCCAGCGAAAAACCGACATCCTCCACAGTAACGACGAAATCAACCCCCAACGCTCACCTCTGGAACACCGGCACCGACCCCGCCAGCGAACTCGACCGCATCCTCACCATCCGCACCGCCGCCCTCGCCCGCTTCAACGAAAACGCAATCACCACCGGCACGCCCATGGCGAAGCTCGAAGACACTCTCATCCCCGTCCGCCCCGAAGGCGACCATACCATGTCCTCCGAGGTCGAACGCTCCGTCGAGTTCCGCGCCCTCGAAGCCATGCTCTCCCTCGCCGCCAACCCGCAAGCCTCCACGCAGGCCCGCGCCATCGCTGTCACGTCAACGATCTCCTCAAGCAGTGGACCACCGGCGCCCCACTCACCTACCGCATCACGGATTCCAACCGCGGCCCCGCCAATCTCTAAATCCGCAGACGTAGCCACCGCGTTCAGTCACGGAGGTCCAACCCGCGTGGGTTAGGGCTCCATCTGCCCGATCAACTTCGGGGCTGGTCGTCAACGGAGGGTTGTTTAGCTTTTACCATGCAAGGCGGGAACCTTATCGGACAGATGCATGGTCAAGACTTTGAGCAACTAACGGAGGTAGCCGGTCACGAAATCTAAACGTTTCAAGGCCGTCGCGCGGAAGGGTTCCGAAGTAGGTAGGTATCCATCACCCATCCATTTTTTTCCCTTGCCGCGCTACGGGCCACTTCGATGGTTTCCAGTTTTTCGGTAAGTCTTCCAGATAAGAGAATCTCTTTATCACTACCGACGTATGCTCCCCAATAGATCTCTACATCCTGATCCAGAACTTCCCTGAAAGAACACTTTCCATCCAACATCACAACCACGTTCTCGGAACTTGCGATTAGTCCAGGTGACAACTGACGACCCGTCGTAATACAAATCGACTCGCCTATGCCGTTTAAAGTTATCTTGTGGCGCGCCGCCAAGGCCTGGATGCTCGTAATTCCGGGGATTACTTCATGATCGAAGTGAACTTTTCCACGAGCGATAATGTGATCTATAACTCTGAGAGTGCTGTCATATAGTGACGGATCACCCCAAACGAGAAACGCGCCACACTCATCCTCTTTTAGCTCTTTTCCAATCAGGTCTTCGTAGATTAGCGCTCGCTGTTGGTGCCAGGCCTCCACCCGCACAGTGTAGGAAGCTACCGATGCGTCCCGCTGCGGGTCGACGACTTCGACAGTTCGGTAGGAGGGCTCGTCGATATATCGCTCGCAGATCTCTTTACGGAGGCGCATAAGATCGCTTTTCGCGTCTCCTTTGTTCAAGACAAAAAAAACGTCTACCTTATTTAGCGCCCTGATGGCTTGCACGGTAATGTGTTCTGGGTTGCCCGATCCGATTCCAATAATGTACAGCTTCCTCATCTAACGTCCTTCCGCTGATTCCCATCCTCCACGGTTCGCGTCAAGAGCGCGGTAAGCTCAATGACGACTTCTTCTACGGTCTCAACAGTTGGGACCGTGTGTTTTGTGGGGCGTTCCACCATTACTACCGGAATTCCAAGAAGTCGAGCGGCTTCAATTTTGGTGTTGGTACCTGAGCCACCGCTATTTTTAGAAACGATATGATCAATTGAGTAATCTCGCAACAATTGCAACTCTTCTTTGAGATCGAAGGGGCCACGCTGTAGAAGACTTTCGTGATGCTGAGGCAACTGTCCAGTTGGCGCCTCAATAGCACGGATCAGAAACCATGCGTCACTACAAGCAGCGAACGAACCTACCTCTTGCCTGCCGATCGAAAGAAGAACCCGCGCTTTCTTTTTATTAACAAATTCGGCCGCGTCCACGTAAGTTGTAACTTCATACCACAAATCATTTTTTTGCTTCTGCCATGCAGGACGGACCAAAGCGATGAGCGGCAATCCTAATCGAGCACAAGCCACTTCTGTATTTCGACTAATCTCGATGGCAAAGGGATGGGTAGCATCAATCACCACACTGATGCTCTCCATTATCAGATAGGAGATGAGCCCTTCAATCCCACCGAATCCTCCCACCCTGACGGCTCCTATAGGATATTTAGGGTGACTTACCCTTCCGGCGAACGATGAAATGAACTCGAGATCTTTTCTGGTTGCGAGTTGCTCTGCGAGCTCAGCTGCCTCTCCTGTTCCACCGAGGATGAGTATTCGCGGAACTGCATCTGAAGATCGAGCGAGCCGACCTTCGATGCCATCGGATATGGGATTCAGTTCGCTCAATCTGGTACTCAGCCTCTCTGACTACCACTTATCAATCGCCGGTTGCGGACTCAAGCTTAATGGCGACGGGCACACTCGAATCACGCTGTCTTGAAGCTGAGTAAAGATAACTCTCGCCGAAAGCGGGACCGCTGAGAGATCGTCCAACCAAGATGAGTGCATTTCGGTCTACTCCAGATTTCGCAACAATGTCTCGAATGGTTGAAAGAGTTCCCCGCAAAATTATCTCATCCGGCCAACTTGCTCTAAACACGACAACTACTGGACAGTCGGGCCCGTAGAGTGGCAATAACTGCGACGTCACGATGTCGAGGTTCGTAATGGATAGATGAATCGCCATTGTGGCACCCGATTGCCCGAGCGTCGCAAGATCTTCTCCAGTAGGCATTGCCGTAGACCGCGTTGAGGTTCGGGTCAAAATTAAAGTCTGCGCAACATGGGGAAGAGTTAGCTCCTGACAGAGAGCTGCGGCAGCAGCAGCAAATGACGGAACCCCAGGAGTGACGTCGTACGGAATACCAAGCGGCACAAGGCGGCGAATCTGTTCCGCCATTGTGCTCCAGATAGACAGATCTCCTGAATGAATCCGGGCGACGTCAAATCCATTCTCGTGGGCTGCAGAGATTTCCGCGATGATCTCATCAATATTCATCTCTGCTGAGTCAACTATGCGAGCGCCAGGTGGGGCATATGCGATCACCTCTTTCGGCACCAAAGAACCCGCATACAAACATACAGGGGAACGGCTAATCAGATCCCTTCCCCGCAGTGTAAGAAGGTCGGGAGCTCCCGGACCAGCGCCGATAAAATGAACTGTCATGGAAGCACCGCTACTGCACAAGTACAGAAACGTCCTGTTTGGCGAGGCAAAATAAGACGCGCCGCAGGCCCGAGTGAAGCCAACGCCGCTGCTTCCGCAACATTGGCGGTCCCCACTGTTGATGCTGCCAGGAGCGAATGACTTTCGACTCCAATAACATGCGAAAGAACGCTCGCCGGAAACAGCACAAGTCGCAGCCCGAGAACTGCTGCAACAGCCTCTGCGATGCTTGAACACCGATCCAGCGTTGCAACCACGCTATCGGGAGCCATTTCACTCACACATCGCTGAATAAGCTCAATCACATCCGAAGCGACGGCACGAGAAGAGCAGCCAATCCCGATTGAACAAGACATACTCATGATTTCACCACCGCCCATTGAGTAATCGGCATTAGCTGCCGCCAACCTAACGCGCCGCCAACCGGCTCAGCGTGGGCAACGAGAATTCGGACAAGCTCTCCACCGTACGATTTGTGCCACGTTGCTAAAGCCGCCTCGCTCTCAATCGTTACCGCGTTGGCAACAAGCCTTCCGCCCTTGGCAAGTCTATTCCAGCAGGCTTGAAATAGGCCATCCTTGCCGATACCTCCACCGATGAAGATTGCATCGGGCGCAGTCAAACCATCGAGAGTTTCAGGAACGCTTCCTGCAATGACCTCGAGCCCTGGCACACCAAGTCGTTTTGCATTCGCGAAAATTCGGGCGATTCTATCGCCGTTTTTTTCAAATGCGATACAGGAACAGGAAGAGTGAGAGCGCATCCATTCAATACCTATCGTTCCGGAGCCGGCGCCGATATCCCACAGTAGTTGACCAGGCATTGGTGCAAGATGCGCGAGCGTAATAGCACGAACTTCGCGCTTTGTCATTTGGCCGTCTGTTAAAAATAAATCGTCGGAAAGCCCCGGGACAATCGGAAACGATCGAGTTCCGGAATCTAGACTGCAAACAACGGCGATCAGGTTCAATGCGCCACACCGCTCTGTTGACCACTCCTTTGCCAAGTCGTCCCAACGCTTTTCCGCAGTGCCACCCAGATATTCGAAGACGGTTAATTGGCTTGCCCCATACCCGCTACTAGTTAGCATGCGTGCGACAGCGGCCGGCGTAGTGCCGTCTTCGGAGTAGATCACCAACCGTTGACCTGCGTAGAGATGTCGGGTCAATTGCTCGATAGGACGGTTAACCAGTGATATCAAGACCGTTTCCCCAATTGACCAGCCGAGGCGTGCGCACGCAAGGGAGAACGCGGAAACTTGCGGGATAACAAAATATTCGGTTGGCTCCAATTCGCGGGTCAGTGTCACACCGACCCCAAATAACATAGGATCACCACTAGCTAAAACGGAAACTCTATTTCGCCGACGATGGTGCGTCAGAATCTCGTGCACAGCGGCAGACATAGGAGACGGCCAGGCGACCTTTGTCGCCCGGCCCGTCGAAATATGAGCCAGATGGCGAACTCCACCGTACAGAAATTCTGCAGACTCCACGGCTTCCCTCGCAGCCCGGCTGAGACCCTCCCAACCATCTTCTCCAATGCCTACGACTGATAACCATCGGTCATTGCGATCAAACCGCGTAACTTCAGACGGAGTAGTCAGCATCGGTTTAAGCCTCGTAGCTCCGGGGAGTGTAGATCATCTCCCGATTATTCGAAAGCGCAAGACTGCGAGTTGTCGAGGAACCAACGATAATCAGCGTCTGCATATCAGCTGCGGCCGGATCGAATCGCCCGAGATCGGTGATCACAATCTTCTCATCTTGCCTACCAACGGCACGGGCGAGTACAACCGGGGTCTCCGCAGCCCTATAGCTGGCAAGAATCGCCTGTGCCTCTGCTAGTTGCCATTTCCGCTCAGAGGATATCGGGTTATAGATAGCAAGCGCGAAATCCGCAGAAGCCACCGCGTGCAGTCGTTTGACGATCACTTCCCATGGCTTCAAACGATCGGATAGTGAAAGAACACAAAAGTCGTGCCCTAGAGGAGCTCCCATTCTCGCAGCGGCCGCCTGCATTGCTGATATCCCGGGCACGATCCTAATATCGAGAGAACGCCATACCTCGGGCCCTTCATCGACTGACTCGAGCACTGCAGCAGCCATTGCGAAAATTCCTGGATCTCCAGACGAAACGACGCAGACATGCCTGCCAGCCTCCGCAAGAGAAAGGGCATGCCGCGCGCGCTCCGCCTCCACCTTGTTGTCCGACCCGAAACGTCGTTGACCAGATCGAGTCGGTACGCGGTCCAGATATCTCTGGTAGCCCACCAAATCAGTCGCTTCATCTAGTGCTTGCTGGGCCTCGGGTGTAATCCATTCGTCGGCACCAGGACCCAGTCCGACAACCGTAATCCGACCTGCGTCTTTCACAGGGTTGCCGATCCGGCTCTGGCGCGAATCTGGAACCATTATAAGCGAAAAATAAGGAACGCTTGCCGGATCTACGTCGTTCAGTTTGGCTATCCGTTCCTGGCTCATAGTTGCGCGTTCGATGTAACGAGCCTTGTCGAGAACGCCTGCTCTGGACAGCGCATTTTTTACCTTCGAGAAGTTGCGGCCAAGTTTCATGATCGCGAAGGCGTCATATGAATTTAGTCTAGCGGCCAGTGCATCTTCAGAAAGAGTGGCGGGGAGCAACGTTAGCTGTGAATCCCTTCGGACAAGAGGAGTCGCTAGCCTCGCCGCGGCGGCCGTCACCGATGTTATTCCGGGAATCACTTCGGTGGGAAAGCGGTGAGCGAGTCTGTCGTGAAGATACATAAAGGACCCATAGAGAAAGGGGTCACCCTCACAAAGAACCGCCACATCGCGCCCAATAGAGAGATGAGATGCGATTTGCTCAGCCATCTCGTCATAGAACTCTGCGATGATTGCCTCATACTCCCCACTCTGATCTGTCGACTCGGTTGTGATCGGGTAGATCATCGGTAGCTCAATCTGCTCGATCGTCAACTCCGCGCTCACGATGCAGCGGGCATTACTTTGGCCACGCTTGGCCATTGGATATGCAACCACCTGAGCCTGTCTGATCGCCCGCAGGGCCTTGATAGTGATAAGTTCTGGATCGCCAGGTCCAAGTCCCACACCAAAAAGTCGGCCTGGCATCGTGCTCTTGATCATTCTTCCTCACTTGCCAGCGCGTTGACGGCAGCTGCCGCGATGGCGCTTCCACCTCGACGACCTCGTATCGTCAAATAGGGAATATTTTGGCTGTTAGTTTCAAGAGCTACTTTGGACTCCGCAGCGCCCACAAAACCAACGGGAACTCCAATGATGAGCGAAGGGAGCGGCGCGCCGTCTTCGAGCATTTCGAGCAAGTGGAACAAAGCGGTCGGTGCATTTCCGATCACAACAACGGAACCGCCGAGTTTCTCGCGCCAGAGTTCCAGCGCCGCCGCACTTCGGGTCGTTCCGAAACTACTCGCTAGTTCGATGGTACGCGGATCATTGAGCGTGCAGATCACTTCATTGTCTTTGGGAAGCCTGGACCGGGTGATCCCATTTGCCACCATGTTTGCGTCACAATAGATGGGCTTTCCCGCAAGGAGCGCCATCTCCCCGACTTCAATCGCCGTTGGTGACGCGGCAACATACTGTGGCAAGTCCGTCATCCCACACGCATGAATCATTCGCACAACAACTCGGGCTAGACGAGGGGAAAAAGCAGAGAGATCTGACTCCGTCCTAATGATCTCAAAGGACTCTTGATAGATCTCTTTGGCACTTTTTTTATAGGTCATCATCGTGAAGAAACCTCAGAACGCACTTCGGACCGGCATGCAACCACTGCGTCTATGGCAGATTCACGAGAACAATTCGGCGCTATGAAGCGTCCGTTAATCCGCAAGTCGTAACCCGAAGAAGTTGCGACTAACTCGGCTGTCGCGCCGTTTCGCATAGCACACTGCTTTTCACATCCTGAGATGTTAACTGTCCATCCGGGCTTCCGAGCGTGAGCGGATAGCATGCGCGCCAAAAGAGACGCGTCATTCCTCACATCAGCCAAAGACGCATTACAGCCGGTTCCCGCACAGACAAAGACTCCTCCATATCCACTTCTGTGATCAAGCGACAAACCCACGGATTGGAGCCTTGCAGCAACTCGACGAATCGCACATTCGGGAATGGATCCGATTATGATGCCTCGCCACGGGGCCAGCCGAAGATCTCCATCCCATTCGGTTGCGATTGAGGCAATGCACTGTGTCTGTGCTGACGTCAGCCGCCCAAGAGGAACTAAGGGCACCAGGTTTACGAAACCGGCCTTCTTCGTCAAATAAACTCCTACAGGCACTTCGGCCACAGACTTATAGTCGTTCGAAGAAGGACAGTCCACCAGAAAGTGAGATAGTTCCTTAAGTAGATAGTTCATAGCCTCCGGCATTGATGCAATTTTTCTTGCCCTTGGAGGCACGTCGAACTTTTTCGCAATATAGAGGAATAACTGTGCCGTCTTAAGAAGACAGTCAACTGCTTTATCAACCGTTACGCCGAAGCCCGAAAAAATACCGCCGATCGATAGACTAAATAAATGAGAATCGTCGACCGTTATCACCCGCAAGGCCAAGTCGTCATTTTCATGGCTAAACCAGCTTCCCCCGCTATCTATAGCAAAGCTGAACTTGGGCGGTAGACCAGCCATCTCTGGGTCTTTGGTAATGCGGCTATCTAACTCTCGAACAAACGGCCGCGAATCTAAAATCTCGTCGAAGCCTAAACCCGCGAAAGGGTTTGTGACTACATTACGAACACGATCGTGATTCGGTGAAGGCAGAAAGCCTGCGGAATCAAGTCCCTGAGCCAAACAGCTCAAATTCTTATTTTGAATGGCCCGCATCTGCAGATTTGAGCGTGAAGTAATCTCCACATGCCCATCTGAAAATGCGGTGGACAGTTCGGCAACAGCAGAGAGTTGGCCGGGAACAATCATCCCACCCGGAACTCTAATCCGAGTGAGTAGACCATCCTTCGCCTGAACGGCATGAAGAATTCCGGGGCAGAAATTCTCTCCAACTCTCATCGTAGAACTTTCTTTCTTAAGTAGCGGCAAAAACGAACCGCTGAAAATCACGTTTGGGTATCTCTTCGTTGTGTTCCAAACATAGGACCACGCTACTACTGTTGTCGCAGAGGTCTTAGCTTTTCAATCCTCCACAATCACCACCCATAACCTAGATGGCGGACTAAGTTTTAGTCGCCACAAGAGGAGTGGGGAAACACAGCCTGGAGAGATACGCTGTGGTCACCCGGCCCTTCCCTCGGAGGCGTGTGCAATTCGGCCCAGATGGGCAGCGTTTACGGCAGGTTTTCGGACTCACAGGCTGCCTATTCACTCCAGCTTCCCAGTTCACAACGAACCAGTGCCAATGTGGAGTTTTCGTTCCTGATTACCGCTGCGGGGCAGTTCCGGACTCTCACCGGATTCCCTTCAGCCTGCTCCTGAAAGCAGACACCGGAAACATTCCGAGTATAGACCAGATAGATATTCCTAACAACATGATCCATCGTCATTAAGCGATAGATGTCAACGCTTTGTCACGACCATAGCCCACTCTCGCATTCGCTTACGATCCGCTGGTACGCAGTGACGTCCCGAATCGAATAGACCGAACGGTAATCACACTTTGAATTGACGTACCGTGCCCGCCCAGCTAACATAACTGACTCTTCTACCTGAACCGATTTCCGATGAATTAATGTTCAAGCACACCTTTGATCCTGCGCGTTCTCCCGCACGACTTAGAAGACATCTGCTTCGAATTCTTGGCGTAGGCTTTGGGATAGCCGTCATCATAGGCGACACAATTGGAAGCAGCATCTTTCGTACCCCGGGTGAGCTTGCAGCCCACTTAGGAAATTCCATATTCATAATCGGAGTTTGGATCATCGGTGGCATGTATGCGTTTTTTTGTACGCTGGCGGTGACGGAGCTGGGGACCATGCTGCCGCAGGCCGGGGGCTGGTATGTTTATTCTCGCAGGGCGTTCGGTGATTACGGTGGCTTTGTTGTAGGTTGTAGCGATTGGATCATGCAGTCGGTTGCGATCGGATACTTGGCAGTCGCTTTTGGCGATTTTGCCTCTGAGTTTCACCCCGCGTTGCGGGGGCACGTCAAGCTTGTGGCCATCGCCTGCACATGCATTCTGACCCTGCTGAATTGGCTTGGTCTGCAGACCGGCTCCCGGACCCAGAAGCTTACCAGCTTGATCAAGGCTCTAGCGCTGATCGGATTTGTTATCGTCTGTTTCGTTTTGGCGCCTAGTTCGCCTCAGGCCGACACTTCTATGGGTCCGAGTTTTCTGACGCTTCCGAAGGAAGGCATGCTGCTGGCGATCGTGATCGCGTTGCAGGCGGTTGTAGTCACGTACGACGGTTGGTATGCGGCGATTTACTTCGCTGAAGAAGATGAAGATCCAACGAGGAACTTGCCGCGCTCGTCGATCGGCGGAGTGCTGGTGTGCGTCGTTATCTTCCTGCTAGTGAACGGCGCTCTGCTTCATGTTCTTCCGATGCACCAACTTGCGACGTCACAAATTCCTGCTGCGGCTGCGGCCAAATTGATCATCGGCGACCGGGGGAAGGATGTCATTCTTCTAGTCTCGATGCTAGCAGCAATCAGCACAATCAATGCGTCGCTGATGATTTCTCCGCGAATCCTCTTCGCTATGGCGCGGGATGGCCTGATGCCCCGGTGGATGACGTTTATCAACAAGGGTGGAACCCCGACAGCACCGTTGTTGCTTTGTACGGCGACGACAGTGGCGCTGGTCTTAATCGGCAGTTTTGAGACGCTGATTGCAGTCGCATCATTTCTCTATGTCGCTGTTTATCTGTCGGGCTTCTCGGCGCTGTTTGCCTTGAGAATGCGGGAGCCGAAGCTTTCGCGGCCCTTCAAGATGTGGGGATACCCATGGACAAATCTGGGTGTCCTTGTTGCCTCGGTCATCTTCCTGCTATTGTCTGTCGTAGCGGACCCTAAGGACGCCTTTTTTACTTTGGTGACGGTCGCCTTAAGTTATCCGGTTTACTTTTTCGCTGCAGTAAGGGGCAGACGGGTGCGACACCCATTCCGGGTGATCAATCCAACGGATCCCTAGCTTTGGGGGTCGACAGTGGGAATCGACGGTCGCCTTACCCTTGCATCTTCTGCGGTCTGAAGTACGTGGTGGCCGGGTATAACGCCAATTCCACGGCACTGGGCTCTCTCAACACTCGTAATAACTGTCCATTCTGAACACGTACTTGGCTTAGCGGTCGATGCGACGATGGACCGTTGCCTCCTAGCGCTAGGATCACCGGACACCGAACGTCCCCAAATGGCGGGAGCCCGTATACGCCTTTTCTCCAGGCCGACGTGGGTCACGCTCAAAGCGAAGTCCTGATGATATGCCGTGTCGGTGGTTAATGACGCGATCGGGCACTGGGGCTTCGAAAGCGATCCCTGACCGCGTGCAGAGTCGGATTTTCGGCAACTTCCGATTTTCTGGTTGCAAACCTTCCCAAAACGCTGTTTTCAAGGAACCATATGAACCACTATCCAAGAAGCCGTAGGGCCAAACGAACGGCAAAACTGTGACCGGTCATTGCATTATCGTAGGTTCACTGGAACTTGGAGAGGTCGACTACTCAGAGCTGCAGACTCGATTACTAGAGGCCAATTCGACCCATCCACGGCATTATAAATCGGCTGCTAGAACTCTAGGTAAACGCGTTCAGTTGTATGAATTTGACATATGGCTAAGCAGATAACGCGATTGTAGCTGATCCAACCCAGCTCATTTGTTCATAAAAGCCATCCAAGGTCCAAAAGATCGGCGATAGGTTCAGTAAACGAACAGGAGCCAAAGCCGATAGCGAAGTTCTCTCGTGCTTCTCCGATTTGTTCCGTGGAGAGTTCCTGATCACGCCATGTAAGAGAGTGGCTGCTCCAGCGAAAGGCGGTAGGATCGCGTTCATTCAACACTGCTAAAACCTTCTCTTCTGTCGCTCCGTAGTAGGCGATGATTGCCGCGACGAAGACATTGATGAAGCCGTTCATTAGAACGGATGCGCTCCCCGGTTCATACGTGAGCTGTTGTACGGAACGCAAAGGATGATGCAGTCCAGCCGTTGCTTTGAAGGGAACCTTTGCTTCAGTGCAGGCTACAAGAAATTCCGCGACCTGTTCGACGCTGGGGATGGCATCGCTGGTAACGCCCCCTGTCCGAATCTTTGCACGCGCGTTCCCTTCCTTCAGTGCGGGAATCATTTGCCTGCAATTCTTCAGTGGAAATTCGACGTAGAGAATTGTCTTAGGGGGTGCAGCTGAGAGCAGCTCATGCACCTCAGCTAGATTTCCAGCCTTGGACTCGAGGACATCAACCACTGCGACCCTCTTATCGAGCCCAGATATCAGGCGACCATCTTGCTGGGCATCGCCCGTGCTGAGTGCGGCCAGAAGCCACGGTGTCCGCTGCTGGTCGCTGTCAATCTCCATCAATGCCGCGCTGAATTCTTCCAGCCTCGCAACTGGGACAATCAAGCGTCCCAGAGCCCATGCATATTTACCAGTGCGGTAACTGGCATAGTTCCGGGTCGACGTGAGCATATCGAGGCCTGCGGGAGGAAAGAGACCCGCGTAATCTATCAATCTGTTCAGGAATGGTTCAATTGGGGTCATTTTGCGACTCGTAGGACACCGTTAGACGATTCAACGCCCTAAGTTATTTAATTCAAGTTGCTTGTTGGACTTTGCGAGATCTTGTGAGATTGAGTAGTGGTGGCCCGGGCAGGAGTCCAACCTGCGACCTTCGCGTTAGGAGTGCGCTGCTCTATGCAACTGAGCTACCGGGCCACGTTTTGGTAGTGTATCGCGTAGGTTGTTGGTGCTACGGTGGTAAACTTGGGGGTGGAGAGTTTATGCCTGAGATACAGCGTCGACGTGCGGTAACGGTGAATATTGGTGGGATTCGGGTGGGGTCGGATTCACCGGTTGTAGTGCAGTCGATGACCAATACTGATACGGCCGATGTCGAGAGCTCGGTGCAGCAGATTGCGGCGCTGGCTCGAGCCGGTTCCGAGATGGTACGTGTGACCGTCAACAACGACGAGGCGGCAAAGGCCGTGCCTGCGATCGTCGAAGAGCTCGCGAAGAAGGGCTGGTCGACTCCAATCATTGGGGACTTTCACTACAACGGTCACCTGCTGCTGAAAAAGTATCCCGAGACGGCGAAGGCGCTTGCGAAGTACAGGATCAATCCGGGCAATGTGTCGATCGGTCGGAAGGATGATGACAATTTCCGGACGATGGTTGAGGTTGCAGTCGAGCATCAGAAGCCGGTGCGGATCGGGGTGAACTGGGGTTCGCTCGATCAGGCGCTGCTGACGAAGATGATGGATGAAAATTCGAAGAGCGCCAATCCCCTGCCCGCCCGTGACGTGATGATGGAAGCGATGGTGGTGTCGGCGCTTGATAATGCTGCGGCTGCGGAGCGGTATGGGCTGCGCCGAGACCAGATTATCTTGTCGGCGAAGGTTTCAGGGGTGCGAGACCTGATCGATGTTTATACAGAGTTGGCAAAGCGTTGTGACTATGCGCTGCATCTTGGCTTGACCGAGGCTGGCATGGGGATGAAAGGCATTGTGGCTTCGGCTGCGGGGCTGGCTCCTTTACTGCTTTCGGGGATCGGGGATACGATCCGGGTTAGTTTGACTCCGACGCCGGGTGGGGACCGGTCGGAGGAGGTGCGTTGCGGACAGCAGATTCTGCAGTCGCTTGGGATTCGCAGCTTCATGCCTCAGGTGACCAGCTGCCCCGGTTGTGGGCGGACTACCTCGACCTACTTCCAGGAGTTGGCGGAGCGAATTCAGGGTTACCTTGTGGCTTCGATGCCGGAGTGGAAGAAGCAGTATCCGGGAGTCGAGGAGTTGAAGCTGGCTGTGATGGGCTGCATTGTGAATGGGCCCGGCGAGTCGAAGCATGCAAACATCGGGATCTCTCTGCCTGGTACGTTCGAGGAGCCGAAGGCTCCGGTTTATATCGACGGCAAGCTATTCACCACCTTGAAAGGTGATCAGATCGTCGAGGAGTTTCAGGTGATTCTCGATGAATATGTCGAGAAGCGATATGGACGGGTGCTGGTCGAGGTCTAATGACCGTGCAATTTGGCGCCAACAAGAAACGCTCCTGCGACGACTGCTGCCAGCGCTGCAAGGAAGCTCCAGAGTTGTGCCGGTTTAAGACTGGATAAGATCTCACCGATAGTCCAGTCTCCGACATTCGATTTTGGCGGCGGCGTGGGCGATGCGGTTGACGAGTAAGACAAGACTTTTCCCTTCCAGCTAGAGAAGATCCCGTTGAATTCCGCGGATACCAAAGCTGTCGGACTGGGTTCCACGTTCTGGACATACCAGTTGTACCCGCGTTCAAGTAGACCCTCCTCTTTAAGACCTCTTTCGACAACCACAAGCAGGGGCATAGCACGTGAGTATGCAAGAGCTGCTTCTATTTGATTCCAAGCGGTCGGCAGCTTCACTTCCGAGAGCTCCTTCGATTGCGGACTTCCACGCTTTTCTACCCCAGAAGGAAAGTAGGAACGTTCTAAAGCAATTACTACTGCCCCGGAACAGGTCTTCAGCAGTTCGGAAACTGCCTCGAGCGGTGCATCCGATGAAAAGGTATTTCGATTCACGGTGTGGGGAATCATGCCTTCTGAACGCAACCGATCTTCGATAGCGCACACAAATGCCTCTTGACCACTATTTGAAGTCGATCCAACGCTAACGAAGATATGTCGATCATCACTCATGGCAAGTCAGCATACATCAATGCGGTATGAGAGCAATCGGTAGGTACCCCCTCCCCCCCTCTATGGGTATTTTGGACGTAAATGACTTGTATTCAACGGCTTACAGGGTGTCAGTGTCTGTAACGTATTCATAACAAGCGAGTTACGCCTAAAATACTTGTTATCAATGAAATGGCCCCGGCTGAATCCGGGGGCCGTCTGTTTTTAGTTCTTAGTGACAAGTATAGCTTTTGGTGTAGAACTAATGCGCCACGTGCAAGTCACTGTTTTGAAACGGTTTGTTGGCCTCAAGGGCTTGACAGGTTCGTCGTAAAGTTTTGCATGCCGAGAGGCACACACCGGGGATCACCTATCCGATTACAGAATGTTTCATTTCGGCTTTTGCGTCCTATTTGAAAGACGAAGAACTACTCGGTGATGACCCGGTCGGCCCATTCCACGAGAGATACGAAGATGGTGGGGTTGCCGAACTTCGCGCCCCACAGATCCAGGTCGCTTTGGGCTACTGAGCGGGCGCGGCTGCAAGCACCGCACGCGTAGATCTGAACATGTCTTGCGACAATCTTTGTAAGCGTCTCTTCGAGCGGCGCCCAGCCAACCGGCACGACGGCACTGGCTACGGACTTTCGCATGAGTGAGACCGCTTCACCGAGGAGAAATATCTGGACCGAGTGTCCAGCTTCGGAGAGAGCGAGGCCGTGCAGAAACGGAAAGGCCGCCTTAGTCGGGTCGTCGGAACCCCATGCACTTTTCATCATGACATTGAGAGATTTGTGCGTCGTTCCCTGCCCCCAAGACGTAAGGCCAACGAAAGGTAGAGCGGCCATTTGACGCAGGAAGGATCGCCTTGCCATAAGTACCTCCAGCTGTGAGGAGCAATGTATAGCATCACGAAACTTGAAGCAACAGCGTCGGCGTGTCGTTTGATTTGGCTGAGCGAGGCCCGACCAGGGCATTCTCTACTTCTGATCTTTTAATACTGCCGCGCCATTGAGGATCAACTCCAATCCTTCTTTGTATCGACGATCAAATTTGTCGAAGAGAATGGGTCCGCTCTGGCGTAGAAGGGGCAGTTCTTCTGGATCGAGACGGGCCTTTCGCTTCGCAATGTCGTATCGCGGAGAACGTTTGTTTGGCCGCGGGTAGACGGCCTGCTCTTCCATGACAAAGCTCAAGGTGTAACTGTAGATGGTGCTCAGCAAAACGACGGCCTGACGCAGCGAGAAACCCGCTTCGAGGAGCTTCGACCCTATCGATTCGACGGTTTTCATGTACTCCGTGTTTGTAAGTTCGGTTCCTGAGACCATTCGGGCGCCATCCCGATATGCCAGCAGTGTTTTTCTGAGGCCATGTCCAAATGAGGCCGCCCAAACCTTCCAGTCGGAGTTGCGCCGGGTTGGTAAGAGGTTTGGAGCACCTTCCGCAAGAACCATCGTCGCCATCTCGTCAATGAGCTCTTCCTTGCTTTTGAAGTGCCAATAAATAGCGGCAGCCTGAACCTTCAACTGAGTGCCGAGGCGACGGAGGGTTAGCTGCTCCAGGCCGACTTCGTTCAGTAGCTTGAGTCCTGCCTGAGCCACCATGTCTCGATTGACCTTCATGCATCGAGGATATCAGTTTCGACATCTGATAATTGAACACTGTTAGATTTTATTTAACGTTGTTCAATACATTCCTACCACGAAGATTCCACCCACGGTGGAAATCAGAGGAGATTTCTATGAAAGCAGCGATTATTACAGCCGCAGGCAAGACACCGGTCTATGGAGACTTCAACGAGCCGATCACTCGCAGTGGAGAAGAAGTCGTTACGGTTAACGCTTCCGCGTTGAGTCAGTTCAGCAAGTCGCGTTCGTCGGGCTCACACTACAGTTCGGAGGGAGTGTTCCCTGCTGTTGCCGGAGCGGAGGGTGTTGGATGTATGGCCGACGGTCGGCGTGTCTATTTTGTTTTGCCCGAGGCGCCTTATGGAGCTTTGGCTGAAAAGACTCTTGTGCGCGCTGAACGATGCGTGCCGATTCCTGATGGACTTGATGACGTCACTGCAGCCGCAATCGCGAATCCTGGAATGTCGGCGTGGGCTGCGCTCGTCGAACGCGCTCGTTTGCAAACTGGAGAGACTGTACTGGTGAATGGGGCGACGGGGACGGCGGGAAGGATTGCCGTACAGCTTGCGAAGTATCTTGGGGCTGCGAAGGTGATTGCGACTGGCCGTAACGCGGAAGAGTTGGAAGAGGTGAAGGTACTTGGAGCGGATGTCGTGATTCCCTTCTCGCTGGGTGCTTCGCATTCGATGGAAGGGAAAAAATATGAGGAGGCGCTGGTGAACGAGTTCGCGAATGGTATCGATGTCGTCATCGATTATCTGTGGGGAGAGAGTGCGAAGACGGTGATCGTTGCCATTGCGAAGTCGGTGGATGATGCGACGCCAGTCCGCTTTGTGCACGTCGGTGGAGCGAGTGGCGCGGAGAATATCGAACTGCCAGGGGCTGCGCTGCGTTCGTCGGCAATTATGTTGATGGGGAGTGGGCTGAAGAGTGTTCCGATGTCGGCACTGAAGGATGCGATCGGGAATGTGTTTGAAGCTGTCGCGACGGCGAATCTCAGGATTGCGATAAAGGCTGTGCCGCTTTCGGAGATTGAATCTACGTGGGACGATGCGTCCGGTAAACCGCGTGTGGTTTTTACGATGAGGTAGTTTGGGGCTTCTTGCGTAGGTCGGAGAGTGGGTAGAAGGTGCCTCGCCAGGTGACGCCGCCATTTTTTAGAGTTGTGATCATCGAGCGGACGATGGAATAGACGATGAGTGTCGCGCTGATGGGAAAGAGGATCGCATACCAGGGTGAGACTTTGCTTTGGCGGCTGGAGAGAATGTAGAGGAAGGCGACGGAGGCGAAGGTGAGGATTGCCGGCGTGCGCGTCTGGGGGAGCGCGAGGAGGGCCATGGGGACGATGCAAAAGAGGGTGAACCAGACGCAGGAGAGCAGCGCGACGATGGAGTTGTATCGGAAGACGGCGAAGAGATTTTTCATGATGCCGTTGAGGATTCCGCTGACGCCGCTGGCCCAGTGGACGCTGACGAGATCGGGGCCGGTGGCGATGCGCTGGCGAAGACCCGCACGCTTGATGCGGCTGCCGAGGGCGAGGTCTTCGACGATCTCCATGCGGAGGGCTTCGTAGCCGCCGATCTGCTGATAGGCCGAGGTACGGAGGAGGTTGAAGGCGCCTACGCCGACGGCGTCGCGAATGGCTTTGGGGTCGGAGACGCGCCAGGGACGGACCGCCCAGAGGCCCATGACCTGAAGGTAGCTGAGGAGCATGCCTTCCCCCATGGTGCGGACGAGAGCGGTGGGAAGGATGACGAAGTGATCGGCTTCGGTGGCAACGGTATGGGCGAGGGCGAGGCGAAGGGCGTCCGGGTGGAAGTAGATGTCGGCGTCGGTGAAG
>CAZZZG010000050.1:0-5937 GCA_964658525.1 uncultured Edaphobacter sp. | reverse complement strand
AGAGGAGATAGTCGGGGCGGTGGAGAGAGATGGCGTGACGCGCGGCGAAGGCCATGGCGTGAGTTTTTCCGAGCCAGCCGGCGGGGAGTTCGGAGATGTGGAGGACGGTGAGTTTGTCTGGATGATCAGCGGCGAGGGCGTCCATGATCGTGCCGGTGGAGTCGGTGGAGCGGTCGTTGACGGCGATGAGGTGGAGGTTGGGGTGTTGTTGGTTGAGGAGAGATTGGAGGCAGGCTGTGATGTTGGTCGATTCGTTGCGTGCGGGGATGACGACCGTGAGGGATGGGTTGTTGGGCGGGATTAGGTTGTGAGCCGAAGAGGTGAGATCGGGAACGCGGCGGAGAAAGACGGCGGCAGTGATGGCCTTCCAGAGCCAGGCGAGGGCGACGATCCACGCAAGTAAAGGGAAAATGAGATGAACGGCAGAGTGCAATGAATCCTCATACGGGTCGGCGGTGTCTACTAGTGGTTGTTGGGATGGCAGCAGTCGTAGTCGATTTGCTCGTTCCAGGTCGCGGGACGTCCTTCGGGGGTCATGTCGAAGATGTTCCAGATTGTGTCGATGGTACCTAAATGGCGGGGATCCTGGTTGGGGTCGGCAGGGACGAACATTAATTCGGAGGTCCAGAAGTGGCGGATCTTGTCACCGTCGCGATGGAAGACGGTCATGAGAGGGAGTTGATCGCCTTCGGAGTTTTCAGCTTGGTAGTCGCGCTTGAAGTTGTTGTTGGCGGAGGAGAGGAGACGAAGGTTTTTCCAGCCGCGTTCGCGCGCGTAGGTGGCGATGCGTTCGATAGGGGCTTTGGCGATAACGACGAAGTTGAGGCCGGAGGGGGCGAAGTGGATGCCGGTAGCGTCGAGCGAGTCGAGTGTGGCAGTGCAGGAGGGACAGGGTGAGTCTTCGAGCTTGAGCTCGGAGGTTGCGCCTCTGACTGGGCCGGGGCGGGTGTCGCTGCTCCAGCGCGGGAACATGAAGTTGTAGATGACCAGGGAGTTTTGTTCAGGCGTGAAGAGTTGGGAGAGCTTTACTTTGGCGGGTTTGCCGTTAGCACCGATGGTGTCGAAGATGTAGTCCTCGGGGATGGGGCCGCCGGGTGGCAGGCTGCGACGGGCGGCGGCTACGGACTCCATGGCGCGGCGGAGGCTGATCTCTTGTTCGAGGAGATGATTGCGGGCGGTGCGGTATTCGGGGGACTCTCCGGGGAAGGTTGTGCTCATGACTGCTCCTTTGCTGGCGAGATGAGTGTTAGGCGATGGCGGATTGCTCTGCGTGCAGGGGCGGGGCGTAGCGGGAGCCGATGAAGAAGATGACAGCAGCGAGAAGCATGGTGATGAGAGTGGAACCGAGGCCCAGGTTGAGGGTGGAGCGGTCGCTGACGGCTCCGATGATGCGAGGGGAGATGGCGTCGCCGAGGGCGTGGATGATGAAGAGCTGGCCGGCCATGGCGGTGGCGCGGACCTCGGGACGGACGGCGTTGAGAGTGGCGGCGTTGACGGGGCCGGTGCCGAGGAAGATAAGGAAGATGGCGGTGCCTAAGCCGTAGAGGGTGAGGTTGTGTGGGCCGAAGAAGCAGAGGAGAGCGGGTGGGACGGCGATAGCGGCGCTGATGGCGGGGACGAGGTAGAGGGCTTTGGAGTTTGTGCGGGACCACTTCTGTGCGATAGTGCCGCCGGTGATGGTGCCGCCGAGGCCGGCGACTACTGTGATTGCGCCCATGATGTAGGCGGCGGAGGATTGGCTGCGGCCGTCGATGCGCTGAAGGAAGGAGGGCATCCACCAGGAGATGCCGCCGAGGGAGAAGGTGACGGCGGCGTAGCCGAGGATGGAGCAGAGGTAGGCTGGGTTTTTGATGAGGGAGAGGATGGTTCCCTTCTCTACTTTTGCTTTCTCGTGCTGGCTTGCGCCGCGGGCGGGCTCCTTCATGAAGATGGCGATGAGGATTGCGAGGATTGCGGCGGGGATGGCGGAGACGATGAAAGACATGCGCCAGCCGTAGTGTTCACCTACGGTGCCGCCGACGAGGTAGCCGAGGGCTGCGCCTACGGGGATGGCTACGTTGAAGATGGTGAGGACGCGATTGCGCTGGTCTGGCTCGTAATAATCTGCGAGGAGGGATGGGGCGAAGATGCCGAAGCTGGCTTCGCCTACGCCTAATGCGGCGTGGCGAATGTTGAGCGAGTCGTAGGAGTGGACGGTGGCGGTGAGGAAGTTGATCGCGGCCCAGAAGAGGGCAGCGATGACGATCATGGGCTTGCGGGGGAAGCGGTCGCCTAGCCATCCGGTGATGGGCGAGGTGAACATGTAGGCGATCATGAACCAGAAGGTGAGGGTGCCGATGTGCTCGTCGGAGAGGTGGAACTCGGCTTTTACCTGCTCCTGCACGCCGGGGAGGATGTAACGGTCGATGTAGTTGACGAAGTTGAGGGCCGTGAGGAGGACGAGGGCGGTGGTGGCTCCGGCTACGGAGGCGGAGCGGGAGGGTTCGGGCTTCTGCGTGGTCGAGGAGGCCATCTCGCTGGAAGGATAGCAGGTGAGGTTGGCGATTTTTTTATTTGGGTGGTGAGGGGTGGTTTTGTTTGGGGATAGGGGGATTTTGATGGTTTTGCTGTGGTGAATTTGTGGTGAGAACGTGGTGGTTTGCGTGGTGGATGTGGTGTTTTAGCAGTCAGTTTTTTGTGGTCGGAAAATGTGCCAGGTTTTTGAGATTATTTTTCGGGGCATGGGCACTCGGGGTTTTGCGGGCGTGACGGGAGATCAGGGGGCGTGACGATGCAGGTGTTGCCAGGCATCTTTTTCCATACTGTCTTAAGGGGAGGCTGATTGGGTCCCTTAGGCGAGACCTCTTTCATCACGGTGCCATTGTTTTCAGCGGTACCTACAAAGGGATGGGGGCAGCACATGATGCCAAGAGCATTCAGTTCTATTGAAACGTTGCTCTTGCCAGGTGCAAAGTTGCTGTTGTCAGTTGTGGCTACATTTACCAGATACCCGTAAACCTCGTAAGAATTAGAAGGTTTCGGGAGTCGAGAAGGACATCGAGCGGATCCCAAAGTGTTTAGAGAGTCGCTCCACCCGACGAACTCACCTGGCGCTTGCTCCATGATGTGCAGGCAGCTCTGGAATTGTGGACCTCCGTTCTTCCAAGTGCCGACCAACCACGGTTTGCTCTTCGCGGTGTTGGCTCCTGGCCGGTTCAGGATCGTCGTAGAGTCAAAGCCGTTGCGGTGAATACGGCCTGACCATCTGTCTCCGCTGATACGTATAAGGTCTAAATCAAATTCTTTAGCATGCAGACTTAGTCGACCGTCGTCGTACCGAACGCTGCCGCCGCGAGGAGAATCATAAAAGAAGTTCTCTTCTCCGAATTGGAGAACGGTTCCGGCTCGCTGGTATAGCCCAACCGCAAGATTGAGCCACGATTGTTCGACTCCGACGAGCGTGGTTGCGTCCGGAGACACCGTCGTCGAGAGGATGAGATGGATGCCGACCGCACCGCCGTGGCCGTCAGGAACTTCCCATAGGCCGGAGAGTTCTTCTGGATGGGAAACTGGGTTGCCTACGTAGAAACTCGTGTCCTCGGCTGGCGTCTTCGGGATGACTGGGGCAGTAGTTGCCTGCGAATGTGCAGACGAGGGTCTGCTGAACGTGAAAGTCAGGACTGTGATTATCGCGAGTTGCCTGAAGATCACTGGGTGCTTCATGTATTGGTAGACGCCGGTGTCGGAATAAATGTTCCCGGTTAGTGGGATTCGGGGGAGTGGTCCTTGATGGTGTAACCCTCGGGGGGTAGAAAGAGCGCGGGGTCGGGTTCTGCGCGGACGAGGTCAGTCACTTCGGTGGATTGCAGCCCGTTGCGAGGATCGTTGTCAGTGGCCAAGAGAGTTATCTTCAGATCGGGCGCTGTCCATATCTCTCGCACGTTGACGAAGGGTCTGTCGTTGCCCATATAGCCGACTGGGTAGGTCGTCGTGGTTCTGACTCCCTCGGCATAGACTCCAGCGATTGTCTTACCGCCGAGTCTGTCAATTTGCCTTGCAGGCTTGGCATTCGAATCCCCTGGGAGCGTAACGGCTTCAGAAGAGATTGCGATCATAGGGAGATTTCCGAGAGTGGCACCGCCAGCCGCGCTTAGGCCGCTGCTCGTGAGCACAGATCCCGATTGACTGACTTTTCGTGGCTCGGGCATGTGCATCGTCGTCGCTTCCTTCGTCGCGCTCGACCAGTTTGTAATCGTTCTAGCAACAGGATCTATGACGGTAGTGTGGGTCGTGCTTCGTCCTCCCATGCCCGTCATCGTGGTCGTTCGAACGGTCCTACCCTGTGAGTCGCGTGCTTCGGTGGCCGTCGACTCGCGGGTAATTGTTGTGCCGTCGGCCAGCTTCTGAACGAGGGTGGTCTTCTCGGTCGCTGAGTATGGACTGCTTTGAGTGCCTGTGGTTTGAGCGCTGACCGACACGACGCTAAGCAGCAGGAGAGAGAGTGCAGTGGAACGGAGCGCAGAGAGCAACGGAAGGTCTCCTTGGAACGCAGAGTGGAGAAGGCGAGTTGTGCTCCGCCAGTCTGCTACATTTCCGGGCAACTTTCAATCGCGATTGGTTACGCTCTGGGGCCTTGGTATCCGACGGCCTGCTATTTTTGCGGGGCGGTTTCGGTGCGAGGGTGGGTAGCGGTAACGACGGTGGAGATGCCGCCGCGGGGGCGGAAGTCGCCTACGATAACGGCCCAGACGGGATTGCAGGCTTTGACGACGTCGTCGAGGACCTGGTTGACGATGTTTTCCTGGAAGATGCCGAGGTTGCGGTAGGTGAAGAGGTATTCCTTGAGGGACTTGAGCTCCAGGCAGCTCTCGCGGGGCATGTAGCGGATGGTGAGGCGGCCGAAGTCGGGGAGGCCCGTCTTGGGGCAGACGCTGGTGAACTCGGGGTCGTCGACGAGGATCTCGTAGGCCTTGAACTGGTTCTGCCAGGTTTCGATGGCGGGGAAGGTGGTGTCGAGGCCGGCTTTGGCGTGGTCGTCGGTGTAGCCGGTGGTGTGCGGGTTGGGAAGGATTGCGGTGCTCATGGTTCTATTTTAGCTTGTTTGGCGTGGGTTTTGATGGTTTGGGGCTAGTCTGAGTCGGCTGGGTTGTGGTGTGTGAGGGGGGCTGCGGTGGAGCGAAGGGTCCAGGTGCGGCCGTTGTGGCGGAGGTCGGTGAGGGTGAGAGGGGCGATGTCGATGCGCCAGAAAGATTGGGGTGGGGCGTTGAGGGTGTGGAGGATGGCGGCGCGGATGACAGCGGGGTGGGTGATGGCTATGGTGTGGTTTGTTTGTTTGTCTTCGGCTGCGAGTTTGGCTAGCCAGTCTTCGACTCGGGTGATGAGGGCTGTGATGGATTCGCCGTTGTGGGGAGTGGAGCTGGGGTCGGAGATCCATTGGGCGATGGAGGTGGGGTCTTCGGCGTAGAGGTCGTTGAGGGTGCGGCCCCGCCAGAATCCGTAGGCGATGTCTCGGAGTTCGTCGGTTGGGGTTGCTGCGAGGCTCAGGGCTTTGGCGGTTTGTTGGGTGCGGAGTTCGGGGGCGGTGAGGATGATTTGGGCGCGGGGTGGTTGCCAGTTGATTGTGGCTAGTTTGCTGAGGGCGGATTCTTCGATGGGCTCGTCTGCGGGAAAGGCGGAGATGCGCTGGGCGGAGGTGGAGGCGTGGCTGAGGAGGGTGAGGCGGGTTGGCACGATTCTGGGTTCTCCGTTAGACCGTAGTTTATGCGGCGTGACGGTGTGTGTGGGGGTCTCGGAAGTAGGTGAGGTTGATGGACGAAGAGTGGAGAAGCAGATTCCTCCGCTGCGCTGCGGAATGACAACAAAGGGACAGGCAACGGCAAAACAACTGCAACGATAGCAGCAAACGCTATGGCAACGGCAAAACAACTGCAACTGCAACGGCAACGGCAAAACAACTGC
>CAZZZG010000049.1:0-29405 GCA_964658525.1 uncultured Edaphobacter sp. | reverse complement strand
GGGTCCTGCCGGACGGGCGCCCTGCGCGGGCGGCGGTCACTTCGTGACTTGTGTACCGCTTCGCTTGGTTATTCTGCGGGTTTGCCGTTGGGTGGGGGTGGGATTGTGATGTCCAGATTTTTTACGGGGCCGAGGCCCAGGGTGGCAAGCGATGGCGTGATTTGAGATTCGTTGCCTACTACGACAATGGCGAGTTTGTTGGTGTCGATATACTTGTTGGCTACGCGGGAGACGTCGGCGGCGGTGACTTTTTCAATGCCTACCCTGTACTTCTCGAGAGTGTCGGCGGGGTAGCCGTAGAAGGCGAGAGTGACTTGTTCGCCGAGAGTCTTATCGGGCGAGTCGTAGTGAAAGACGAAGGAGTTGAGGACCTGGTCTTTGGCTTTGCTGAGCTCGGCGGGCGTGGGTGGTTCGGTTTTCAGGCGGTCGATTTCGGCCAGGAGCGCTTTGGTAGCGGCTACGGTGGTTGCGCTCTTTGTTGCAGCCTCGACGACAAAGATGCCGGGGTGATCGTAGGAGGCGCCGTAGTTGCCTTCGACGGTGTAGGCGAGGCCTAGTTTGGTGCGGACGTCTTGCACGACGCGTGAGCCGAAGCCGCCGGAGAAGATCTGATTCATGACGGAGAGGGCGTAGTAGTCGGGATTGCTGCGCTCGGTGCCGAGGCCGACGATGAGGACGTTGGATTGGTTGACGTCGTCTTTGGAGACGAAGTTGACGGACGGTTTGGGGTCAGTGAAGGTGGCTTTGACGGACTGGAAGCGCTCGCCGCGTGGGATGGGCGCGAAGGCTGCGCGGAGTTTGGCTTCCATTGCGGCTGAGTCGAAGTCACCTGAGAGGGCGATGATGATGTTGCTGCCGACTACTGTTTTTTTGTGCCAGGCATTGAGATCGTCGAGGGTGACGGCATCGACGGTGGCGTATTCGAGCTCGCGGGCGTAGGGGTTGTGGGGACCGTAGGCGATCTGGATGGCTTCGCGGTTGGCGATGCCGCCCGCATCGTCGTTGCGGCGGGCGATGCCGGTTTCGAGCTGTTCTTTGGCGAGCTGGAGCTTGTCGGCTTTGAAGTTGGGATGGAGGAGGAGATCGATGGTCTGGGCGAAGACGGTGTCGAAGTCGCCTTTGAGGCTGGACCAGCTCATGGAGGTGGAGGCGGTGCCACCGGCGGTTTCGATGGAGGCGGCTTTGTCTTCGAGGACGTCGTCGAGCTTGTCGCCGGTGATGGTGGGGGTGCCGCTGGTGCGCCAGGTTTCTCCGTAGAGCGAGGTGAGGCCTACCTTCGCGTTGGGTTCGTCGCGACTGCCTCCGCGGATGAGGATGGTGCCGTTGATGAAGGGGAGCTCGTGGTCTTCTTGAAGGAAGAGGACTACGCCGTTTTCAAGTTCGACGCGGTGAGGCTGCGCGGGTTTGAAGGCTGGGAGTGGCGGGATGGGGATTTGTTTCCATGGCTGCGCTTGTGTGCTGGCCGGTGTTTCCGCTGGTGCTGTTTGCGCAGAGGCGGCGAGACTGGTGAGAAGGAATGAAGAGGCAGCTGCGGTGAGGACGAGCGAGGATAGATGCTTCACTTCGTACCTCCGGCGGTTTGAGCGGTCGGCGCTGGGGGTGCGGTGAGCATGGCTGTTCCTGGGGTTCCTGTTCCTGTGCCTTCGGAGGCTTGCGGGGCTTTACGCTGTGGTGGAACGAATTCGATTCGTGCGCTGGTGCGGTTGTTGTCGGTGAAGATTTTGTTGGCTACGCGACGGATGTCGGCTTTGCTGACGGCGTCGATTTTTTGGAGTTGATTGAAGAGCTCGCGCCAGTCGCCGAAGCGGGTTTGATACTCGGCGAGCTGATGGGCGAGGCCTTCGTTGTCGGCGAGGCCGCGGAGGAGATCGGCGCGGGAGCGGGTTTTGAAACGCTCTAGCTCGGCGTCGGTGACGTCTTCGTTTTTGAGGCGGTCGAGTTCTTTGTGGATTGCGGCGCGCATCTCGTCGGGGGAGTGGCCGGGGAGAGGCACGGCGTAGACGGCGAAGAGGCCGGGGTACTTGTCGCCGGGGAAGCCGCTGAATCCCTGGGCTTCGGCAGCGATGGACTGGTCGCGGACGAGAGAGCGAAAGAGGCGTGCGGTGCGGCCGTTCGAGAAGATGTCGCTGATGGCGTCGTAGGCGGAGTCGTCGGGGTCGAGATAGTCGGGGCGGTGGTAGCCCTCGATGTAGAAAGGTTGCGTGGCTTCGCGGATGGTGACGGTTTTTTCGGCGACCTGCGGAGGCTCGACGGTGGTCATTGGTTCGGGGCGCGGGGCGGCGGGGATGGGCGCGAAGTAGCGCTCGAGGACGGGCATGGTCTCGGAGGCTTTGAGGTCGCCTACGACAGCGATGACGATGTTTGCGGGGACGTAGTATTTTTCGTGGAAGGTGGTGGCTTCAGTGGCGGAGACCTGGCTGATCTCGCTCTCCCAACCTACACCGGGGCGGCGATAGGGATGGGCGACGTAGGCGGTGGCGAGGAACTGCTCGACCATGCGGCCTACGGGGGAGGAGTCAACGCGCATGCGGCGTTCTTCCTGGACGACGTTGCGCTCTTTGTAGAACTCGCGCTCGACGGGATGGGCGATGCGCTGGCTTTCGAGGTAGGCCCAGAGCTCGAGACGGTTGGAGGGCATGCTCCAGAAGTATTGGGTGGAGTCTTCGGTGGTGTTGGCGTTGATACCGACGGCTCCGTTCTGTTCAGCGATCTCGGAGAACTGATTAGGGATGACGTATTTTTGCGCTTCGGCTTGGGCGTCCTGGAAGGCTTTGAGGAGTTGAGCTAACTTTTCGGGGCTTTGGCCGACGCGTTTGCGGTACTCAGCGTCGTAGGCTGCGTAGGCGGTTTCGACTTTTGCGAGGGCGATTTTTTCGGCGGCGTAGTTGGTGGTGCCGATCTCAGTGGTGCCCTTGAAGGCCATGTGCTCGAACATGTGGGCTATGCCGCTGGCGCCGTCGGGATCGTCGGCGGAGCCTGCATCGACGAGGGTGTAGAAGCTGAAGACGGGGGCTTCGGGGCGCTCGCAGACGATGAGGGTGAGGCCGTTGGGAAGGACTTTTACGGTGGTGCGTTTTTCGAAGCTTGCGAGATCCTGCGCTCTGACGCTGCAGCTTAGCGCGATGGCACATGTGAAGATTGCGGCGATTCTACGTTTTACCTTTACCAAAAGCCCTCCGCAGACTTTTTCGAGTCAAGAGTTCACTATATCGAAGCCCGAGGCCGGGCTCTATTGCCGGGGGCCGAATAAGGCGTTCCAGGTTTGACGTATGGCGAGCCAGATTCGCTTCAACAGGGTGTCGGCTTCGGCCTTGATGGTGGTGACGACGGCGGAGAGGAACTGCTCGCGAGTCCATGCGTTGCGTGTGGGACTGGGGCCTCGGCGCATGCAGCGGGCGGCTGCTTCGGCCCATGAGCCGGACTCGACGGCTGCGATGAGGCTGGGGAAGTCTTTGAAGAAGCCTGCGGGGCCGAGGTTGTAGGTCATGTCGAGGAGTGCGAGCTTTACGCCGTCGGGGAAGGTGTCGTAGTGCGGCAGGTGAGTGCGGAGGGTGGTTTCGAAGCTCTCGAGGACGGCGGTTAGTTTTTCGTCGATGGTTTGCTGGGGGAGGATGAGGTGGGTGGTGGCGGATTTGTAGAAGGCGGAGGCTCGGCCTTGAGGAAGGGAGTTGACGCGGGCGTATTCTGCGGCGATCTCCTGTGGCGTGGCGGGGCGAGTGTCGAGGAGGAAGGGAAGGGCTTCGGCGGCTTTCGCGTCGGGGAGCATGAGTCCTACGCCGACGGTGACTTTGCCAACTGTGTCGCGATACATCCAGGGGATGCAGCCTTCGAACTCTTTCAGTTTGGTGAGCGATTGCTCCAGGTATGTCGACACTGTGAGGTTAAGGCTAGCATGTGTGATTTGATACGCAGCCCCCTGAGAGAGCCATATCAGATCGATCTGGTGGTGTCTCTCATCCGTCGATGATCGACTTCGGCAGCTTTGGTCGAGTGCTCAGTTTTGAGTTGACGATGAGTGGCTGGTTGAACTTGCAGGTTTGTTAGACGATGACGCAGATGATGGAGTCTCAATTCTCTCGAGTAGTGGCCGCATTTGTATTGAAAGGGGCGATTTTGGCTGTAAAGTACGATTTTTCGGGACAATAATTCAAAGTATCTACAAAATGCTATACCTGCGGTGGTATAAAGACTCGTCGCCAAAAGACATTAGGCAAAGGGCGGCTCGAGTTTGGTTCGAACAATGGCCGCACGTTTGAGTTTCGCTCAGTTCACACGGTTTGATATGTTTGGCGAATTGATTTTATGAGACACGAAAGCTAAACGATGACGAACACCCGGTTCACCTTCACTCGCAGGCAGAGTGCGTCGAACAAAACACCGCGTCAGATTAACCGGAACCTGGTCTTCAATCTGGTAAGAACGCGTCAACCGCTTTCGCGCGCCGACCTTGCTCGCGTCTCCGGCCTGCAGCGGAGCACGGTCTCGTTGATCGTCGAAGATCTGATAAAGGATAAGTGGATTCTAGAGGGGTCGACGGGTAGGCCACCGCGCGGACGCAGACCGACCTTTCTTGAACTGAATCATCAGCGGGCTGTGATTGCGCTGGATATTCATCCGTCACAGACAACGGTTGCGGTGACGGATCTTGGCGGGAAGATTGTTGCGCAGAATGTGGTTGAGTTGCCGGAAGATCCGAAGAAGGCGATACAGCCGATTATTGCGGCGATTCGCAAGCTGATGGCTTCACATAGCGATAAGTCGTTTGATGGGATCGGGATCAGTCTGCCGGGCCGCGCCGATCCACTTCGCGACGAACCGATCTTCGCACCGAATCTGAAGTGGTCGATCTCGAGTATCAAGTCTCGCATTCAGAAGGCGACGGGGTTGCGGGTGGAGATGGACAACGTCGCGAATGCGTGTGCGTTGTCGGAGGTTTGGTTTGGCGATAGCGACGGGTTGCACGACCTCGTGGTGGTGAACGTTTCGGAGGGAATTGGAACGGGGATCTTTGCCAATGGACAACTGCTGCGCGGGGCGAACGGCATGGCGGGAGAGTTTGGCCATGTGCAGATGGAGATGAATGGGCCGCGATGCGGCTGCGGAGGACGTGGGTGCTGGGAGACTGTCAGTTCGAATCGCGCGGGGTTGCGCTACTACGAGGAGATGAGTGGAGCAGCTGCGCCGCCGAGCTTTGCTGCGCTGGTGAAGATGGCTCAGTCGCATGATGCGAACGCGGTGAAGGCGCTGGAGAAGATGTCTTCGTTTCTTGGCCGGGGACTGAAGATGGTTGCGAGTGCGCTTGCGCCGAGTGAGATCGTTGTGGTGGGGGATATCACGGCAGCGTGGTATCTGTTTGGGCCGATTGTTGAGGGAGAACTGAACCAGAATGCGCTTTCGAAGCCGCCCAGACTGCGGCCTGCTTTTGAAGGAAATACGGCGCGCTTGCGTAGCGCGGTGGCGCTGGTGATGAATGGGAGCCTGGTTTAAGGTCGATGATGGCGCTTTCCACGATGCGTCGGAATTGGGTTTTGCATAGGGCTTTGTCGGCAAACGGGCTCGCGAATTTTTTTCTCGGGCTTGCGCTGGGTGCGGTGGCGGTGAGTTCCTCAGTAAGTGTGTTTGCTCAGTCCGCGGGGTTGAGAGTGGTTTCGGCGGAGGGCGATGCCGTTGGGGATGCTCCGGATAATCCTGGGCCGCTTTCGACTGAACTCTCGAGTGAGTTGAAGCCGAAGGCGATTGATGCGGCGATGAAGAAGGTTGCGGACTGGCAGGTGGCTTATGCGGAGACGCACTTCAATCAACAGTGGACGTTTGCAGCCCTCTATGACGGTTTGATCGCAGCGTCGAAGACTACAGGAGATGCGAAGTATCGCGATGCAGTGTTGCGGTTTGCCGAGCGGTCGGACTGGACGCTGCTCGATGCGAGGTTTCCTCACGCGGATGACCAGGCTTTGGGTCAGGCTTATCTGGATCTGTATATGGAAGATCCGAAGGCCGTGCGAATGGCGGATACCAAAGCGATTATGGATCGGTTGATCGTGCGGGAGGATGAACCGAACAAGCTGCTGTGGTGGTGGTGCGATGCGTTGTTCATGTCGCCCCCGGTGTTGTTGCGGATGTATGCGATTACGAATGATCGCAGGTATCTGGACTACATGGATCACGAGTGGTGGCTCACTTCGGGGAGCCTCTATGACCAGCAGGAACATCTTTATTTTCGCGACAGCCGCTACTTTCCGCAGAAACAGGCGAACGGTAAACCGATCTTCTGGTCGCGCGGAAATGGGTGGGTGATGGGTGCTCTGGTGAACGTGTTGCGGATCATGCCGGCGGACTATCCTTCGCGACCGAAGTACGTGGCGCAGTTTCGCGAGATGGCGGAGAAGGTGGCAGCGATTCAGAGTGCGGATGGATTGTGGCGGTCTGGGCTGCTCGATCCGGCGGCTTATGATTTGCCGGAGGTGTCGGGGTCGGCCTTTTTCACGTTTGCGATTGCTTATGGAATCAACGAGAAGATTCTTGATCGCAAGACGTATCTTCCTGTGGTGCAGAGGTCATGGAAGGGAATGCTGGGGCACGTCTATGCGGATGGCCGGCTGGGTTCGATTCAGCCGATCGATGGGCAGCCGGGTAAGTTTAGGCCTTCGGCGAGCTACGTGTATGGAGTAGGTGGGTTTTTGATGGCAGGGTCGGAGATGCATCGGCTGGCTGCGTCGAAGCATTAGTGGACGGGTGGGTGGGTGGCGAAGAGCTTTTGAAATGAGCGGCTTGAAAAATGAATGGTTATTCACTTGACGGACTGAATGGTCATTCAGTATGCTTCGCATCGTTCGGGTAATACTGCCCGCCGGAGCTTTTGACATGTCTTCCAGCACTCTCGAAATAGCCACGCCGCAGAGCTCGGTAAAGCCTAGCCAAATCAAGGATCACAGGCAGATCAGCAAAGTAGCCGTTCTTGGGGCCGGAACTATGGGATCGCGTATTGCGGCGCATATTGCTAATGCCGGGTTGCCGGTCGTGCTGCTGGATATCGTTCCGCCGGGAACCGATGCGAGCGCGCCGAAGCAGGAGCGGAACAAGTTTGTTCTGGCGGCGATGGATGGATTGAAGAAGTCAAAGCCTGCGGCGTTTTATACGGTGGAGAGCGCGCGGCTGATTACGATCGGAAACTTCGATGACGATCTTGCTTTGATTGCGGACTGCGACTGGATTATTGAGGTGGTTGCGGAGAATCTTGAGATCAAGCGGGCGTTACTTGAGAAGGTGCAGAAGCATCGTCGCAAGGACTCGATCATTACGAGCAATACCAGCGGTCTTCCGATCCACAAGATTGTGGAAGGCATGCCGATGGAGCTGCGTAGGCATTGGTTCGGGACGCATTTCTTCAATCCGCCACGGTACATGCGGCTGCTTGAGGTGATACGGACGCCAGACACGGACCCGGCGGATATTGCGGCGGTGGAGCACTTCTGCGATCTGCGGTTGGGGAAGGCGATTGTTCATTCGCACGATACGCCTAACTTTATTGCGAATCGTATTGGCACGTTTTCGATGGGGAACGCGATTCGCCTGATGCAGGAGCAGGGGTTGACGATTGAAGAGGTCGATACGTTGACGGGCTCTGCGCTGGGCTGGCCGAAGACGGGGACGTTTCGGCTGGGCGACATGGTTGGCGTGGATGTGCTGGCGCATGTGGCTACGAATTTTTCTGCGCAGGCAGAGAAGATCAAGGACGAGCGCGCGGAGGTGAAGCTGGCGCCTTTTATCGGCACGATGCTCGAGCGGAAATGGCTCGGCGATAAGACGAAGCAGGGGTTTTATAAGAAGGAAGGCAAGGACGCGGAGGGGCGCGACCTGCGGCATGTTCTCGACTGGCAGACGCTGGACTATAAGCCGAGCATGCGGCCGAAGTTTCCTGCGATCGAGATGGCGAAGAATGTGGAGTCGACGCATGCTCGCATCGCGCAACTGCTGCATGCGGATGCGACGAAGGATAAGGCGGCTGCGTTTTACTGGCCGCTGCTGACGGAGCTGTTTACTTACAGTGCGAATCGCGTGCCGGAGATTGCGGACAATATTGTCGAGATCGATCAGGCGATGAAGACGGGCTTCAACTGGGAGCTTGGACCGTTCGAGATGTTCGACGCTGCGGGTGTGAAGGCTACGACGGAGAAGATGCGGGCTGCTGGTGTGCTGATCTCTGCGAATGTAGAGAAACTGCTGGCCTATGCGGAAAAGCATGGAGAGGCGAACCCGAGTTGGTATAAGGATGATGCTTCGGTGCCTTCGGGGCGGCTATTCTTTGATCCGGTGAGCAGTGGGTATGAGCCTGTGGTGACCGCAGAGGGCGTGACTTCGCTGGGGGTGATCAAGAAGGCGAATGGAGTTGTGAAGAAGAATCCCGGCGCGTCGGTGATTGATTTGGGGGATGGCGTTGCGGGGATTGAGCTGCACTCGAAGATGAATGCGCTGGGCGATGACATCGTTAATTTGATTACGCAGACGTTGAAGCCAACGAGTGAGATCGTGGGTAACTTTGAGGCGTTTGTCATTACGGGGGATTCGACGAACTTTTCGGTTGGCGCGAATCTGATGCAGCTGCTGCTCGGGGTGCAGGAGGAGGAGTGGGACGAGGTCGAGATGGCGGTGCGTGCATTCCAGAATATGACGCAGGCGATCAAGTTCTGTCCGCGTCCTGTGGTGGTTGCGCCGTATGGAATGTGTCTGGGCGGAGGCGTTGAGATTTCGCTGCATGCGGCGGCGCGGCAGCCTCACTCGGAGTTGTATATGGGTCTGGTAGAAGCTGGCGTGGGTTTGATTCCGGGTGGCGGCGGTTGTAAGGAGATGACGATTCGGTCGGTGGAGGCGGGGTCTAGCATTCGTCCGGATGCGCGGGGCGAGGGAGTGGAGATCTTTGAGGCGCTGAAGAAGAACTTCGAGACGATTGCGATGGCGAAGGTTTCGACCAGCGCAGCGGAGGCTCGGTCGATGGGGTTCTTCAGGGCTTCTGACGGTCTTACGATGAATCGGGAGCGCTTGTTGACTGATGCGAAGACGAAGGCTCGTGCTATTGCCGATGCTGGGTATAGCGCGCCTGTGGTGCGTACCGATATTCCCGCGCCTGGAGAGAGCGTGCTGGCTACGCTGAAGCTGGCGGTGTGGACGATGCGGGAAGGGCAGTACATCTCCGATCATGATGTGAAGATTGCGAATTGGGTGGCGTACGCTTTGTGTGGAGGGAAGGTGACGCCTGGTACTCCGGTGACGGAGCAGTATCTGCTGGATTTGGAGCGTGAGGCGTTCCTTTCGCTGTGCGGGGAGAAGAAGACGCAGGAACGGATCGCGTTTACGTTGAAGACCGGAAAACCGCTGAGGAATTAGAGATTTTTGCTCGGGAATAATTGATAAAGCTAGGGTTCATTCACAGCCTTCCGGAGCGTTCTGAAGGCAGAAGTCAGGAGTTAGTGGGTTATGAAGGAAGTCATCATTGCATCCGCTGTTCGCACCGCTGTTGGGAAGGCACCTCGGGGCACGCTACGTACGACCCGGCCGGACGATCTGGCTGCCTTTGCGATCAGCGGTGCGTTGGAACGCGTTCCGCAGCTCGACAAGTCGGAGATTGAAGATGTGATTCTGGGCTGCGCGATGCCTGAGGCAGAGCAGGGAATGAATGTGGCGCGGGTTGCAAGCTTTCGGGCAGGGCTGCCGATTACCGCTGCGGGGATGACGATCAATCGGTACTGCGCTTCGGGATTGCAGTCGATTGCGCTGGCTGCGGATCGGATTCGTGGCGGATCTGCAGATTGCATTTTGGCGGGGGGTACGGAGAGCATGTCGTATGTTCCGTTTGGCGGGAACAAGATCTCGGTGAATCCTTGGCTGGTGGAGAACTATCCGGGTTCTTACATGTCGATGGGGCTGACTGCGGAGCGGGTTGCGACGCACTACGGGATCAGTCGGGAACAGATGGACCAGTTTTCGTATGAGAGCCATCAGAAGGCACTCGCTGCGATTGCCGGTGGAAAGTTTGAAGATGAGATTGTTCCGATTACGGTTACAAGTACTGTACCGAATGGTAAGAAGGCCAAGACTACGGAGGCCACTTTCAAGCAGGATGAGGGACCTCGTGCCGATACTTCTCTTGAGGCGCTGGCGAAGCTGAAGCCTGTGTTTCATGCGAAGGGAACGGTGACGGCGGGGAATTCGAGTCAGACATCGGATGGTGCGGCGGCGGCGGTTGTGATGTCGGCGGAACGGGCGGCGCAGTTGGGGATCAAACCGATGGGGAAGTTTATTGCGTTCGCTTATGCTGGCTGCGATCCGGAGGAGATGGGGATTGGGCCAATTCATGCCATTCCGAAGGTGTTGAAGATGGCTGGACTGTCGCTTGAGGATATTGATCTGTTTGAGTTGAACGAGGCCTTTGCGGCGCAGTCGCTTGCGGTGCTGAAGGTGCTGGGGATCGATGGCGCGAAGGTGAATGTCAACGGTGGCGCGATTGCCTTGGGACATCCGCTGGGTTGCACGGGAGCTAAGTTGACGGCGACTCTTCTGCGCGAGATGCCTCGACGCAAGGCGAAGTATGGGATTGTCACGATGTGTGTCGGTGGTGGAATGGGCGCGGCGGGGATCTATGAGGCTATGAATTAGAGAATGCGTCGATACTCCATGCCGGATCGAGAAGCGCTGACGAAGTTGCGTCCAGCGGGCCGGAGTGACTGGCATCAGATTCGAGTGGTGGTTGGATACGTCGCGGTCGTTGCAGTTGTGATTGCGGCCACGTTTTTTATCAAGCGCCTACATCGAGAAGAGATTGAACAGAATTGGAAGTGTGCAACGGCGACTATTGAAGATGTTCAGCCAAAGGTGATCGAGTATTTACACAACGCGAAGGGCGGTGGAGTGACGCTCTACGAGGTCTCGATTCTTGCGAAGTTTGTCTCGGGTGGTGTTGCGCATGAGCAATGGATCACGGTAGAGCAACCGCCGGTGACGCTGGCCGAGGCGCAGCTGGAGACGTTTCGCTGGAAGGGCCAGCAGTGCGTTGTTCGATGGAACTCTGTCAAGCCTGGCGAGATGATCGCTGAAGTGAGTTAGGTTGCATCTTTAAAAGTTCAGAAAATGTAGAAGGAGTAACACCATGGCGACGATGACTACACCTGACCCGACTACCGCTACCCGCATCGCAGGAGGCAGTTTCCTGATCAGCGATCCGGCGCCTGCCGATTGTTTCTTCCCCGAGGATTTTACCGACGAGCATAAACAGATCGCGGAGACTACGGCGAACTTTGCCGTCAACGAGATTATGCCGGCGTCGGATTCGATTGAGGCGAAGGATTTCTCGGTGACGAAGCGGCTGCTGAAGGAGGCTGCGGATCTGGGGCTTACGGCGATCGATATTCCTGAGGAGTATGGCGGGCTGGAGATGGATAAGGCCACGTCCGCGATTGTTGCTGAGAACATCTCGAAGCAGGCGAGCTTTTCGGTCGCGTTTTCCGCGCATACTGGCATTGGTACGCTGCCGCTGGTCTGGTATGGCAATCCGGAACAGAAGAGGAAGTATCTGCCGAAGATTGCTTCGGGGGAGATCGTGTCGGCGTACGCGTTGTCGGAGTCGACGAGTGGCTCGGATGCGGTGAATGCGAAGACGAAGGCGGTGCTGTCATCGGATGGGAAGACGTATACGCTGAACGGCGAGAAGATGTGGATCTCGAATGCGGGATTTGCGGATCTGTTTACCGTGTTTGCGAAGTGTGCGATTCCGGATGGGCCGGATGCGGGGAAGGAAAAGCTGACGGCGTTTTTGATTGAACGGGGGACGCCTGGTTTTACGCAGGGCAAGGAGGAGCATAAGCTTGGGATTCGCGGGAGCTCGACCTGCCCGTTGATTTTGACGGATTGTGTGATTCCGGCTGGGAATCTGCTGGGCGAGGTGGGCAAGGGGCATCATATTGCGTTCAATATTCTGAATGTAGGGCGGTACAAGCTGGGGAATGCTGCGATTGGCGGCGCTCGGATGGCGCTCAACAATGGAATTCGGTATGCGATCGATCGCAAGGCGTTCGGGAAGTCGATCTCGGAGTTTGGGTTGATTCAGGAGAAGATTGCGAACTGCGCCGCGGGTATTTTTGTGGGAGGTGCGGTGTGTTATCGCACGGTGGGGCTGATCGATAAGGCTCTGGCTGGTGTCGATAAGAATGACACCAAGGAGATTCAGAAGCGGATTGAGGATTATGCGGTTGAGTGCTCGATTGTGAAGGTGTGGGCGAGCGAGATGCTGGATATGGTGGTGGATGAGACGCTGCAGATCTTCGCTGGTTACGGGTATGTGGAAGAGTTTCCAGCGGAGCGAGCTTATCGCGATGCGCGAATCAATCGGATCTTCGAGGGGACGAATGAGATCAATCGGCTGATTATCACCGGCTGGTTGATGAAGTCGGCGATGAGCGGCAAGCTGGCGCTGATGCCCGCGATCAAGAAGTTGATGGACGAGGTGATGTCGGGGCCGAGCGAAAGGGTGGAACGCGATGGGCCGTTGGGTGACGAGCGCAACCTGCTGGCGAATGCGAAGAAGCTGACGCTGTTTGTTGCCGGGGCTGCGACGCAGAAGTATATGACGCAGATTGCGGACGAGCAGGAGGTGATGGGGGCGATCTCGGACATGATCATCGAGGTCTTCGCGATGGAGAGTGCGATTCTGCGAGCAGAGAAGATTGCGGCGGGGCAGTCCGGGGAGGCGACGGATGTGTATGTTGCGATGGCGCGGATCTATGCAGATAAGGCGATGGCTGTGATTGAGCTGGCCGCGCGGAAGGTGGTTGCGGCGGTGGCGGAGGGAGATATGCTGCGGACACAGCTTACGATTCTTCGCCGGCTTTCGAAGCACGATTCGGCGGACACGATCAAGCTTAGGCGACGAGTGGCTCAGTACGTTCTGAAAGCCGGGAAGTACAGCATTTAGGCGTAGGTTAGCCTATAGATAAGACCAGCCGGGAATTTGCCGGCTGGTCTTTTTGCATTTCCGCTCGAAGATCGAGAGCTGTGGAAGAGGGATTGGGCGCGGTGAGGTGGGCCCGGTTTCAGCATATCTTCCTGAAATGGCACAAACAGACAGGCGAAATAATCTCTTTACATTTGTAGGCGCAACATTTCGTTCTATCGTCTGTCTAAGCATGTACCTCGGTCCCTGTCTCAGGGCCGCAGGGCCATTCGAACTAGTGTGTGTACAGAAGGCCACCCGTAACCCGGTAATAAGGTAGAAGAATATCCATGCGCAGCCGCCGCCTCTCTCATCTGATCGCTCCTATTGCTTTCCTTGCCGCCACGTTTGTTCCCTCTGCTCGTGCCGTTGTTCAGAACCGGATTGCCGGTTCGGTCAACAGTGGGGCTCGGACTCCTTTGACCGGTACGATTGCCGGGCGGGCGAAACGCGCTACCGATCTTGGCGTCGCCCCAGCGGGCACGAGACTGGGGATGTCGTTGCGGTTCAGCATGACGGCGGCCCAGGAGGCGGATCTGACCCAGCTTCTGGCCGATCAGCTGAATCCAGCCTCTGCGAGCTATCATCAATGGCTGACACCGGAGCAGTTTGGTGCACGCTTTGGTCTCAGCAGCGCCGATCTTGCGAAGGTTTCAGCGTGGCTTACAAGCCAGGGCTTTACGATTACAGGAACCGCGCGCAGCTCCAACTACATCAGCTTTAGCGGGACGGCGGCACAGGCGCAGCAGGCCTTCGGCACCTCCATTCACAGTCTCACTGTGGACGGTGAGCAGCACATTTCGAATATGACGGATCCAACTTTTCCGGCGGCCGTTGCGGGTGTTGTCAACGCGATCACTGGGTTGAACGATTTCAGGCCGAAGCCGAAATTGCGCGCGCGGAACTCTTCTCCTATCGATCCCTCTCAGCCGTTGTACACGCAGACAATCAATGGTATTACGAGCCACTTTATCTCGCCGGCTGATCTCTACACGATCTACGACTTCAATCCGCTGTTCACAGCTTCGACGCCGATCAATGGTTCCGGCATAACGATTGCAGTGATGGGAGCGACGTTCATCAACACAAACAATACACTTCCCGATCCCGATATCGCGCAGTTTCGCTCGGCTGCCGGGTTGCCCGCTATCAAGCTGACACTGGTGTCCGCGGGAGATACTGCCAACACTGCATTTTCACCGGGTGATGTTGATGAAGCGCATCTCGATCTGGAATGGTCTGGGGCCGCAGCTCCCGATGCGAATCTCCTTTTTGTTTATGGATTCGATGTCTTCAACGATTCTCTGGCCTACGCGATTACGAACAAGGTCGCTCCTATTATTACGATCTCGTACGGTGGGTGCGAGACCGGATTGGGTTCGGCGCTGGTGAATAGCCTCAACATGCTGCTTGCGCAGGCGAACGCTCAGGGCCAGACGGTCATCAGTTCGTCGGGTGATGCTGGTGCAACAGACTGCGACACGACTGGGCTCGCCACCGAAGGACTCAACGTCGACTTTCCGAGCAGCTCACCTTATGCGACGTCCGCTGGTGGAACCATGTTTAGCGGCGACGTAAACACGCCAGCAACCTATTGGAACAGCTCGAATGCGACGACTGGCGGGTCGGTCCTATCATATATTCCTGAGGTGCCATGGAACGAGACCACTGCTTCTGCAGGCCTTACTCCAGGTGGTACCGGAGGCGGTGCAGGAGGCGGGGGCGCCAGTTCCGTTTTCTCAAAACCCGCCTGGCAGACAGGCACAGGCGTCCCGAACGACGCCTCGCGGGATGTTCCCGATTTCTCACTAAATGCTGCGGCCATGCATGATGGCTACCTGGTCTGTAGTGAGGGAGACGGCCAGGGAGAGACACCCTGCACGAACGGTTTTCTTTCATCCAACGGTCAACCGAACGTGTTTGGAGGTACCTCCTTTGTGGCGCCGACGTTTGCAGGGATCCTGGCGCTGGTGGAACAAAAGCTGGGGACAGGCGGGCTCGGCAATATCGGACCTACGCTTTATGGCTTCCTCAATGGTCCAACGTATAGCAGTGTCTTTCACGACATTACTTCCGGCAATAATTCTGTTCCTTGCACTCAAGGAACGTCGAACTGTCCAAATGGCGGGTCGATCGGTTATACGGCAGGGACTGGCTATGATCAGGCTTCGGGTCTTGGCAGTTTCGACGTAAATCAACTGGTCACGGGCTGGGCCGGGGTTGTACCGGTTGGCACAGGTGGCGGCGGCGTTGGGGCAAGCATAAGCAAGACGGCGCTTTCTGTAACGTCTGCCACCGGCAGTTCGGTTTGCTCGGTGACCTCCGGTAGCCTTGCGCTGAGTGTGGCCGTGACAGGCACTTCCTCGGGCCCGACGCCGACCGGATCTGTTCAGTTCTTTGTCGACAATGTAGCTGTGGCGCAGAGCACAACAACGCTGGCGAATGGCGCTGCGACCTACAATCTTGTTACGTCTACCCTTTCATCAGGCGGGCACACTATCAGTGCAACTTATTCCGGCGATGGCACCTATGCGGGTTCGAAGGGTACGCTTCTTGCGCCGGTCAGTCTGAGCGCAGTCGTCTACGACGGTACAACTCCTGTCACCGTATACCCCAACGGCGCAATTGCTTCGGTTGATGTGGTCTCCAGTAAGACGCCCGACTTCTCCATTTCGGCTCCTACCTGTGGCGCGAATGCGACGGTGGCGGGTGGCGCTACGGCTGCTGGTCAGACGTTCACGATCACACCGTTCAACGGGTTTACCGGGCAGGTTAACCTGACGGTCACCAACGGTGATGGAATGGCCGCTACGACCACCTTCTCAGTGTCGCCGGTCAATATCACTACCTCGGCTGGCGTTACCACGTCGTTTGTCGTCACGGCTTCTCAGCCCACAGCAACCGCGAAATCAACCACGCCCGGAATCGCGCCCAGTCGCCGCGGTGGTTCAGGAAAGATGCCGTGGTATGCCGCTGGTTCAGGTGCTACTCTTGCCGGCTTGTGTCTCTTGATGTTGCCGCGACGGCGTCGTTGGAGCGCCCTGCTTGTCGCTCTTCTTTCTATCTCTGCTCTTACCGCGGTTGGATGCGGAGGTAGCAGTTCGAACTCTGGCGGGAGCGGTGGCGGGGGCGGAGGAACTACTCCGACGACAAATGCGGCTCCGGGCACCTACACGTTCACAGTTACAGCCATAAGTGGCACTTTGGTGCATAGCGCGCAGATCTCTTACACCGTGCCGCAGTAGGAAGACGATATCCTCGAAGCCGCGCTCTGTGGAGCGCGGCTTTTTTCCTTTATTGGAACTGCTCTCAAGATGCGCAAATCTTCGTGACGATGTTTCTTGACGCTCGATAGAGGTCAGGAAAGAATCGTGCCTGGAAGTCATTGTTTCAATTTATCTGCTAAGATTTTCTGCCTTTTCTAGCAGCAGGAAGCGAACGAATGATTCGTATGATTGGAAAGCTGCTTCTTTTCCTTCCCTCGATTGTGATGCCGTTTGGACCGTCTGCATTGAGTTTCGCGCAGCCCTCGCCTTCTCCAAGGTCGAGGATTGTGCAGGCTGTCGATGATGCCCGCCGCATCACGCTTGCTGGAAATACCCACCCGCTGGGCCGCGCCGAGTTTGATCGGGCGCGATGGCCGATGCTGCTCCTCTTCGTCGCATGGTTCTGGTTCTCGGGCGCGGCCTTGAGGAGGAAGCGGAGCTGCGGCGATTGATCGACCAGCAGCAGGAGGAGAAGAGCTCCTCTACGTATCATCGGTGGCTCACCCTGAGAGCTTTGGTGCTGCGTTTGGCCCATCGGATCGCGATCTCTGCTCCGTCACCGCGTGGCTCTCGTCCCATGGCTTCGACAATATCCGGGTGAACTCCGGTCGCACGTTGATTGAATTCAGCGAAACTGCGGGAATGGTGCGCTCGGCGTTTAGCACCAATATGCATCGGTATATGGTTCGGGGCGACGTGCACTTCGCGAATGATTCCGGTCCGCAGATTCCGGTCGCGCTCGCGCCGGTGGTGGCGGGCGTTGCGTCGCTGAACAACTTTGCACGGAGACTGCGAGCCATAGAGTTGGCAGTTTTCGACACCATGCCGCCACGAATTTCACGACTCGACTTCCAGAGACGACCGCTAACAAGGTGCGGCCGGCCTTCACGATCAATAGCGGCGACGACACGATTTATGGCGTGACCCCGTATGACTTCGCCACGATCTACAACGTGTTGCCGCTGTGGAACGCGAGCACTCCCATCGACGGCGCCGACCAGACGATTGCAGTTGTCTGCCAGACGGATATTAATCCCGCAGACTTCGTTAACTTTAGTAAGCTCTTCAGCCTCCCGGTCGGCAATACTGCCACACCCACTGGAACCGAATACCTGAACATCATCTATAACGGCCCTAACTCCGGCGTGACTGCGGACGAAGGAGAAGCAGATATCGACACACAAATGATCGGCTGCTGTCGCAAAGGGAGCGACCATCGATTATGTGGTTTCGGAAGGGACTGAGACGACTCAGGGCACCGATCTCTCGGCGATGTAAATCGTCGACAACCAATCTTGCTCCCGTGAATGAGCTACAGCTACGGACAGTGCGAGCTCTTTCTGGGCACGTCGGGTAACGCCTTCTACAAGGCGCTTTGGCAACGGGCAGCGGCGCAAGGTATTTCGGTTCTGGTGGCCAGTGGAGATACGCGGCCAGCGGGTTGCGATATTGCGGATCATACCGGAGCGAGCTATGACTTGGCGTCAACGGGCTCGCAGCACGCCGTATAACTTCTCCTTTGGGGGGACCGACTTTTATACGCCACAGGGCGGAGCTGCGTTTTGGAACATCACAAATAGTTCAACGACCCAAGCTTCAGCGAAGGGGTATATTCCAGAGGCTCCGTGGAACGAGAGCTGCACCAATGCGGTCTTCGCGACGTCTCGTGTCTTCTCCGGATAGACAACCGAACAGATTTGTAACAGCGGCGTGGCCTCTGCGGACGGTCTTCTTTTGGTTGTTGGGGGTGGGGGAGGGGCCAGCTCGTTTATTCAGTCCGATGGGATCTCGCCTGCGAGTTGTAGGGGAAGCTACGGCAAACCCTCCTGGCAGACAGGCGCTGGGGTTGTGTTCCGATGGAGTCCGCGATGTGCCTGATGTCTCACTCTTTGCTGGAGCGGGTTTCTTTGGGGCGTTCTACGTCGTCTGTCAGCAGAGCATTAATACGGAAGGTAAGCCCTGCAACGATGCTGCTCCGAACTATGACTTTGCGGGCTATGGTGGCACGTCGGTAGCGGCGCCTGCATTCGCGGGCATACTCTCGCTGATTAATCAGAAGACCGGCAGCCGTCAAGGGAACGCTAACTATGTTTTCTACAACCTTGCGAACCAGCAAAAGAAAGCTGGCACGGCTGTAGCGGAATCTCAGGAGTTCCGGCGGCTGATTGTATCCTCAACGACATCACGACTGACACGATTGCTATGCCGTGCCTTAATGGCACTCCCGACTGCGCTGTGAATGGCGCTGCCGACAAATATGGCGTGCTCTCCGGCTACAACAGTGGTGCAGGCTACGATCTCACAACGGGCCTGGGCATCGTGAATGCGTCGAACCTTGTCAACAATTGCGAACCGCAGGCTTCTCGTGTTTCGCAGCCCCGGGAACTTTTTCGTCCGCACCCTCGGCGATTCGCATGAGATAGTCTTGAGCGCTGAACGGACTTCCATCCTTCGGTGCCCGCTCATACTCGCCGTCCGGTCGTAGTACCCGGGCCTTCGTGTTATCCGCCAGGTAGGCCGCAAGAATCTCCTCGCGTAGTCGCTTGTGGTGATCCGGCTGAGTTACTGGAAACACCACCTCGCATCGCTCAATCAGATTTCGCGGCATCCAGTCGGCGCTTCCGCAGTAGACCTCTTCTTTGCCTCCGTTTTCGAAACAGAAGATGCGGCTGTGTTCGAGGAAACGTCCCACGACGCTTCGCACTCGAATTCTTTCGCTGATGCCCTTAAGCCCAGGACGCAGCGAACACATCCCGCGGACAATCAGATCGATCTCGACGCCGGCTTTCGAAGCTGCGTATAAGGCTTCTACAGTTCGCCGATCCAGCAGTCCGTTCATCTTGGCGATGATCGATGCCGGACGACCTGCCTTGGCGTGTGCTGCCTCTCTTTCGATCAGTGCGACGAGGCTATCGGCAAGCGTCAGCGGCGCGACCAGCAGCGGTTTGTAGGTTTCTGCTTCGGTTTCGGCAGTCAGGTAGTTGAAGACCTTCTGGACCTCTTCGGTTATGTCCGGCTTCGAGGTCAGGAGGCTGATGTCAGTGTAAAAGCGTGCTGTGACGGGGTTGTAGTTTCCCGTCCCCAGGTGAGCGTAGCGTCGCACGACGCCATCCGGATCACGCCGTACCAACAGCGAAAGTTTGCAATGCGTCTTCAGCCCGAATATGCCATGAAAAACGCCGACGCCTGCGTCCTCAAGCTCTCGCGCCCAGCGGATGTTTGAGTCCTCATCGAAGCGCGCCATCAGCTCCACTACGACGGTCACCTCTTTACTCTGTCCCGCCTCAGTCAATGCTGTGAAGATTGCGGAATCTTTGCTCGTGCGATAAAGCGTCTGCTTCATCGAGATAACGCAGGGATCCTTCGCTCCGGCCTCTATAAACTCCTCGACTGCCTTATACGAGTCGAAGGGATGGTGCAACATTACGTCTCGTTTCCGTAGCTCGTCGAAGATGTCAGTGCATTTTGGACTTAGCTTGAACTCTTTCGCAACGAAGGCTGGGTACTTCAGTTGCGGCCGTTTTACTTCAGAGTAAAGATTCATGAGACGCGATAGATTCACAGGCCCGTCGGTTCTAAAAACCTGTGCAGGCTCAAGTTCGAAGTTGATCCGCAGCCGCTCTATCATCTCTTCGGTTGCAGAGCTTTCAATCTCCATTCGGACGGCATCGCCCTTACGCCGATTATGTAACTCAGCGCGAACACTTTCAAGAACCGAGCGCGACTCCTCCTCCTGCATGTAGAGATTGCTGTTGCGGGTAACACGGAATGCTGATCTCGACAATATCTCGTATCCACGGAACATGCGCTCGACCTGTGATTCGACCAGCTCGTGCAGCAGAATGAAATCGCATTCGCCCTCTGAGCATTTCAATGGGACCAGACGCGGCAGCGCGCGAGGTACGGTCACCACACCCAAGGCAGTAGGAGCCTTGGTGCCGCGTCGTTTATGTCGCAGTAGAAGACCGATACAGAGCGCCTTGTTCAACACCCGTGGAAATGGGTGCGATGGGTCGATGGTCACAGGCGTAAGGAGAGGATCGACCTCATTCTCATAAAAATCCAGAGCGTGCTTTCGTGCCACATCGCCAAGCTGCCCCCACCGGAGGATACGGATCTTGGCCGCCTGCAACGCGGGGAGCAACTGCTCATTCAAACACTTGTATTGGGCCTCTACGAACTCATGAATCCTGACCATCAACCCATCGAGTCGCTCCTGCGGGGTGAAACCACCCTCGTCCGGTGGCTGCGCGAGATTGTAGCCATCTTCGATCCGCTGCAGAAAGCCGGCGACCCTGATCTCTACAAACTCGTCCAGGTTGCTGGCCGTGATTGCCAAAAACTTGACCCGCTCCAGCAGAGGGTTGCTCTCGTCCTGTGCTTCCTCGAGTACGCGTTGGTTGAACCGCATCCAGGACTCGTCGCGGCTGAAAAAGAGAGTCTCGACCACCTTTTCGGCAGTCTTTTTGGGGCTGGTAGAGTTTCCGGCAGTTCGCTTCGTGGCAGTCATAGAGGTCTAAAAGATTACCTTACCTGTGTGAATCCAATGTATGAAGGAACCGAGAAATTCGCGGGATCTCCCTCGTTAGCCTCGCCCGGAAGCCTCTAAACAATTTAAACAAATCCCCCTTCTTCATAAAATATTTGTCCGGGTCGTCCGTCTACACCTGTAGATGAGCGAAATTCCGGGCAATTGGACGATTACAGAGCAGGATCGACTTATCTCGCAGGCGGTGGAGAGAGACCAGCCCCGACTACGCAGTTTCATCCGGAAGCATGTTGCTGACACCGGAGAAGCGGAAGATATCCTTCAGGATGTCTTCTACGAACTTCTTGAGGCTTACCGGCTGATGAAGCCCGTCGAGCATGTGACGGCGTGGCTCTTTCGCGTGGCACGCAATCGGATGGTTGATCTCTTTCGCAGAAAGAAGCCGACTTCGCTCAACAATCCGGTGTCGGCTGAAGAAGAGGGTGACACGCTCGAAGATCTGCTTCCTTCCGCAGATGCCGGACCGGAAGCAACCTACGCGAGGAGTCTGCTGCTCGACGCGTTGGACGATGCTCTCGAGGAGCTACCTCAAGCCCAGCGTGAAGTCTTCGTCGCCCACGAGTTGATGGGGCAGAGCTTCAAAGAGATGTCTGCCGAAACTGGGCTCAGTGTTAACACGCTGCTTTCACGAAAGCATTATGCCGTCACGCATCTGCGCGAGAGATTGCAGTTGATCTACGAAGATTTTGAGAAGAGATAAGGAGCAATACATGGGTTACCATCCAGCATTCAAAGCAGTGAAGTTCGCACTCTTCGCTTTAGTCGCCAGCGTCGTGCTTGGCTTTCTCGTCAAGAGTCTGTGGAATGCTCTTATGCCGCCGATCTTTGGGTGGCACATGATCACCTTCTGGCAAGGACTTGGTTTGTTTGTGCTGAGCAAGATTCTCTTCGGCGGCTTTCATCGCCATGGCGGAAGAGGCGGCAATCGCTGGCGACAACGCATGAAAGAACGTTGGGAGCAGATGACACCGGAAGAGCGAGAGAAGTTTCGCAAGGGCATGCGTTGCGGACGTAGTCCCTTCGCGCCGTCCGCGGAGACTCAGATATGAATGACATCAATCCACGGCGTACAGATGGGGGAGAAGAGATGGAATCCGGTGCGACCAACAGCTCGTCCTTGATTCACAGCAGACAACCTGCGGTCAGCTTCACGGAGCGTATTGGCGAGCTTGAAATGGAGAACGCTCGTCTTCACCGGTTGGTCGCGGAGCTGCTGATCAAGAATCAGCAACTCCGCAAACCACACTGAGCGATTTATCGATGCCAGTGCATCTTCCACCCAAGGTACTTGTTGGCGGCTTCCTGAACGGACGCTGCGGTGGTGGAGAAGTTGGCGGCAACATGGTGTTCGAAGCCGTTTTCACAGATGAAGCGAAGTAGCTCCTGCATCTTCGGAATCTCGACGACGCCTGCGCCGCCAAAGGTTTGAAGAGGATCGTTGGTGAAGGCACCCTCTCCCACATAGCCAGTGATCTGTCCGGCGAAGTCGTCGGTAGAGAAACGGGCGAAGCTCATAGCTCCAGCTTTTACAGTGCCGTCGAGCGTGCCGTGTGTGTTCTCCTTGCCGACGGTTCCGGCGATGATTTGCTGAAAGTCCATCTTCACTCCTTCGTTGAAGAAGTGTTTGGGCAGATTTGAACAGTGGAAGCAGACAGCCTTGTCGGGGTTGTCTCCGTAGTTGTTGTTCCAATCGAGTAGTGCGCTGGGAGTTTCGCTTGCGAGCGTGAGCGCGTACATGCTCAGGGTTCCGAGGATATCTACCTCGCAGGCCGAGGGGATCAGATTTTCGCTCATCATGCTCATTACGGTGCAGGGAACGATGCCGAGGAACTCTTCGAGGGAGGTCCAGCATTGCACGGCGCTCACGGTCAGTTCGCTGGCAGACATCCACTGATCGATCACTGCCCCGAGCTTGGCCATCTTCATCAGCGCGGCGTCGGGTGTGTCACCGATGGGGATGTACTTTTTGATGGCAGCGAGTTTGTGTTGCGCAGCCTCGTCAGTGTCATTCATGCGACCGATGCGGCCCATCACTTCGCTTAGATCGAGTGTCTCGACCGTAATCCCTGAACGTTCGAGTAGCTTCTCGGAGTATCGAACGGTATTGAACGCCGTTGGGCGAGCGCCGATTGCACCGATGCGAATATTCTTTAGGCCACGAACGATGCGGCATACCGCTGAGAACCATTCGAGGTCTGCGCTGAACTCCGCCGAGTCAGGAGCTTCCGTATGGAGGCGAGTTAACGAGTAAGGAATTCCATACTGCTTCAGGTTGTTGCAGATCGACATCTTGCCGCAGAAGCTGTCGCGACGAAATGCGATCGTCATTTTGGCTGCGTGGTCGGGTGTTGCCTGAATCAGCACGGGCACTTGCAGGTTTGCCAGCCGTAAGGCGTCGGCGAGGCCGCGCTCTTCGCCGAAGTTCGGCAGCGTGATGATGATGCCGTCGATCTCGGACGCATGTTTTTTGAAGAGGTCCGCACATTTTTTGGCGTCTTCATAGGTCTCGACGGCGCCATGCGCAGTCTCTTCCGGGGCGAGCACGATCGGCTTGATACCCTTAGCCTCGAGCGCAGCAACCATCTCGAGCCGCCCGCTGGTAGCCAGGTGGCTTGGAAAAAATCCACGATTGCCCACAATTACGCCCATCGTCATCTGTTTTGCCATAACGAACCACCTGCTTTCTCCTTCGAATCTATCGAAAATTTCGACACGAGCGCATCTGTCTTTTATGAATCGCTTTTCCGGAACCGGTACTCTATCCTGTAGGAAGCTTCATTTAAGCCCTCAAGGAGACTAATGCACGTGAAGAAATTAGGATTTTTCGTTTTGGCGTCCGCGCTTACCGTATCGATGTCAGCCAGCTTTGGCCTCGCTCAGGACACCGTCGGACATGACGTGAAGGCCGCAGGAACCGACACGAAAGATGCAACAAAAGATGTGGGCCATGGCGTCGCCACAGGATCTAAGAAAACTGCGTCTGGCACGAAGAAGGTCTATCACAAGACCGTCAGCGGGACCAAGACCGCGGCTGATAAGACCGCCCATGGCACCAAGACAGCCGCGGACAAGACAGCCGACGGTACTAAGACCGTAGGCAAGGATGTCGGTCATGGCACCAAGGTCGCGGCGAAGGATACAGCGCACGGCACCGAAAAGGTCGGCGATAAGATCGTCGGCAAGCCTACTCCGCAGTAATCCCGTCTGACACAGAGCTCTCCCCTTGAGCCCCTGCGTTGCTGGGCTCAAGGGCAAAGCCTCAACCTGCGGTACGTAATGTGTTTGAGATTTGCTGCGGCCACATGACTGCCGCCGCGAGCGCTAAAAGGGCCACCCAATAGAGATCCGCTCCGAGCAGATGCAGGATCTGCATCCACACCGGCGCCAGTAGAAGAACATCCGCCAGCCCAAGCGCAAATTGGAAGGCGAGCAGTGCGACGACAATCGCCGCTAACTTGCTCTGTCCGGCGCGCCGGGCTTGCCCTACCAGCCACAGCACGAATGCCGCTGCGACTACAGCACTGACCGGGTGTATGCCACGCAACCGCAACAGCCAGGGCGAACCCGCTGCAAAATCCTGAGCGAACGCCGCTCGCAATGAGGAAGCAGGGAACAGGGTATCTCCCAATGCAGCAAGGGACCCGCTGACTCCGACCACCAGGGTCGCTCCGAGCCCGAACAAAGCCCAGGTCTTTTTCGTTTTACTTCTGCTCAGTTCAGCCCATCGCTGTCCCGTGGTCAGTAGCCGGGCGGTAAGGGTCAATGCGGCGAGGAGTAACAACGTATTACTCAGATGAATGGAGAGCACTACGACTCGTCCCATGGATTGATTGCCCGTCACATACCCGAGCTTCACCAGCAACGCGCCGAGAAAAGCCTCATTGAGCAGTAATAGCATGGACGCAACGGCGAAAGCTCGTGCCGCGTGACCCTTCACAGTTCCGCGGAACGTCCAGATCAAGAGCCCTATTACTAGAAAGGTCGAACCGCCGGTCATGCAGCGATGGGTAAATTCGATGATAGTGTCCACTCGAGGCGAGAGCGGAATCACCTCTCCGTTGCAGAGGGGCCAGTGATTTCCGCATCCGGCGCCAGATCCTGTGGCTCGCACCAGCGCTCCCCAAAGAATTACAAGCACGTTGTAGCCGACGACGGTCCAGCCAAACCGCGCCAACGCACGAGACACTTTAAGCGTCGTCGTCGAACCACCTGGCACCTTCACTGCTCCAGCCGTAGCCATAGCTTTATTCTACGCAGCTTTGACGAGGCTGTTTCAAGGCCCCTACCCGTTCGCCAACTCCTTCGCCCGCTGCGTTGCCCGCTTCACGGCTTTGATCAAAGTTACGCGCAGGCCGCCCTCTTCGAGTTCGAGAATGCCATCGACGGTGCATCCTGCGGGTGTCGTTACGGCATCCTTGAGCAGGGCGGGATGGTAGCCGGTCTCGAGCACCATCCTCGCCGAGCCCAGCGTCGTCTGCGCAGCCAGCAGCGTCGCTACATCGCGCGGCAGCCCTACATTTACACCAGCTTCAGCGAGCGCTTCGATGATGATGTAGAGGAACGCGGGCCCCGAACCGGATAGCCCCGTCACCGCATCCATGTGTTTTTCATCGACGACGACCGTGCGGCCGACCGTCTGGAAGATCTTCTGGGCTACTGCCATCTGTTCCGCAGAGACGAACCGGCCACTACAGAGTGCCGTAATGCCTGCAGCTAACATCGCCGGAGTGTTGGGCATTGCGCGGATCACAGCAAGTTCGCATCCCGCGCCTTCCTCGATGCTGCGCGTCTTCACTGACGCGGCAAACGACAATACGGTCTTCTTTGGGTTCAGCGCTGGCTTGATCTGCTCGATCAACGCGGGTACCTGGGTGGGCTTGACTCCCAACAGGATTACATCCGCCTGTTGCGCCGCTGCGAGATTGTCCGTTGTGATCTCTACGCCAAATTGTGCTGATAACGCTTGCGCTCGTTCCGCATGTTGAACAGTGGCAAAGATCTGTTCCGGAGCCAGCAGGTTGTTCTTCAAGAAGGCTTGCAGCAGGATGCCGCCCATCTTTCCTGCGCCCAATACCGCTACTCGCAGCCCCGGCATCACCGGAGCCGGAATCATCACTTCATAGCTTTCGCTCATCCTCAAAGGCTATCAGACGGCGCTTTTCACGCGGTCTACTTTTTCTGTGCGGCGATCCAGGCGTCGATGCGCTGCTCAAGAACGTCCATTGGAAGCGCACCGGAGTCGAGCACTTGATCGTGAAACGCCTTGATGTCGAACTTCGGACCAAGCGCTGTCTTCGCCCGCTCCCGTAGTTCGAGAATCTTCAACTGCCCCATCTTGTACCCGAGCGCCTGCGCCGGCCATGCGATGTAGCGGTCCACCTCGGACTGAATGTTGGTCTCGTCGATGGCCGAATGATCGTGGAAGTAATCGACCATCTGCTGTCGCGTCCAGTGCTGCGAGTGAACGCCGGTGTCGACGACTAGCCGTATCGCTCGCCAGATATCCGCCTCCAGACGCCCATAGTCGCTGTAGGGGTCTTTGTAGAAGCCGACGTCTTTGCCAAGGCGCTCGCTGTAGAGTCCCCAGCCTTCGGTATATGCGGTGTAGTAGGTGTACTTCCGGAACTCTGGGATGCCAGTCAGTTCCTGCGCGATTGAAATCTGCAGGTGATGGCCTGGAATGCCCTCGTGATACGACACCGCCTCGACCGGAGCTAACGAGCGCTCGGCGAAGTTGTATTCGTTGACATACACTCGGCCAGGTCTGCTTCCGTCGGCCGTGCCGTTGTCGTAGTATGCAGCCGATTGATCCTTCTGCATGTACGCCGGCACCGGAACAATCTCCAGCGGGGCCTTCGGTAGACGGCCGAACAGTTCAGGCAGCCTCGGCTTCATCCCAGCGATGTACCCCTTGTAGTCGTCGATGAGAGCTTCGGCAGAGACGGGGTGCTCTTTAGGATTGGACTTCAGTGCAGCGCTGAAGGTTTTGATGTCCGCGAATCCAAGGCTCTTCACGATTGCCAGCATCTCTGCCTCATCGCGCTTCACTTCATCGAGGCCGATCTGGTGAATCTCTGCTGCAGTCTTGTTCAGGGTCGTGCTCTGGCGAATGCGAAATGCATAGTAGGCATCACCGTCTGGAAGAGCGGAAGCACCGATCTCTTTGCGCGACTTCGGGATGTATTCTGCCTTTAAAAACCCGGCAAATCGTTTGTAAGACGGCAGTACGTCGGTCGAGATCGCATCGAGCATCTCGGACGAAATTCGTTTCTGCTCCGCAGCACTCACCGTCTTAGGAAACTTCTTGAGCGGCAGCGCAAACGGACTTTCCTCCGCCTTCTGGTTCGCCAGCGCCTGGGTCTGCACCAACGCCTTCTCCATCAGGTATTGCACCTGTACTCGGCCCTCGTCCGCTCCCAAATCCATGTTCGTCATGATCTGCGAGAAGGCATTCGGGATCTTTTTCAACCGCGTTATGTAGTCGTCGTAGTCTTTTACGGAGTCGAACTGCAGCCGTTCCGGCAGCTGGGCTAGGTCGGTGTGAAAGCCATAAAACTGATTGACCGGCATCTCCCACTCTTTGAACTTTGCTCCCTCCTGCTCTTCGATCAGCTGTCGCAGCATCAGATCCGCGGACAGTTTTTCCTGATCGGTAAGGCCGGTTGTATCGATCTGAGAAAGCTTCTCAATGTAGTCGCGACCACGCGCTAATGCAGAGTTCAAGGCCTGGGCCGAGTAGTCCGTAAGCTGATCGTTATAGCGTTTGTCGCCGATTGAGGAAGCGAACTCAGGCGAACGCTTCAGGCGATCCTCCCAGATCTGCGTGAAGAGGTTGGAGAGGGCTTTGCTCTGTGCGGCGACCGATGGCGTGGCCGACGCCGTGGTCGCCGATTGTGCCTGCACCATTTTTGTCGGAACGCTCAAACAGCAGACAACTACCAGCCCACTCGCACATCGCAACCGCAATCTCGCCATGATTCTCCTCAATCCTGAGGTCTAGTCTAACGTGACGAGCCGTGTATCCGCAGTTGTGCTGTTTTACCGCACACGCGTCGTTTCGCGAGATGTGGCGAGATTTTACTGCAGAACCGCCGAAGCCGAGGCGTCCAGCATACGGTAGAGGGTCGAACGGCTGATCCCCAATACCTCTGCGGCGCGCACCTTGTTACCTCCGCAGTCCTTCAACACCCGCAGCACATGTTGTTCAACCACATCCTGCAATCGCGCGCTCTCTGCGATTCCGTCCTCTGCCGACGACGGAACATCTTCAACGAGTGCAGGCAGATGATGCGATTCGAGCACGTCCCCCTCAACTCTCGACAGGCTGCTCCGTACTGCGTCTTTTAGCTCCCGGACATTTCCCGGCCAGCTGTAGCTAAGCATGCGTTCCATCGCTTCGTCGGAGATTCTGGGCACCTTATTTCGATAAAGCGGCGCAAGCTGACACGCAAAATAATTCGCCAGATTCGGGATGTCGTCTCTTCGTGCGCGTAGCGGGGGCAGTGTAATCTGCACCATGGCGAACCGTTGGTAGAGTTCCTGCTGGAATCGTCCAGCTGAGGCTAAGATCTTCAGGTTCTCGCTTGTTGCCGCAATCATCCGCAGATCAAGTTTGCAGGTTTCCATTTGATTCGGCATGTGATTATTCTGCGTCGAATCGTGCCGCCGCAGCAGGCGCAACAGGCGAAGCTGCGTCTGTAAGGGCATCTCGTGGATCCCATGGAGAAAGAGCGTTCCACGGTGAGCCATCTTCGTGAGACAACCAAGCGCATCCGCATTTGCTTTCAGATGCTCGGCTGCGGCTTCTTCAAGAGCTGCTCCGTGGCACACTACAAACGGGCCGTCGGCCACGTGGCTCATTCCATGCAACGCACGAGCAACCTGTTCCTTCCCGGTCCCGGTCTCACCACTGATCAGCACAGTCCGAAAGTGCGGGCCGATCCGCCGTACCTGCAACCTCAGTCTTTTGATCTCCGCACTGTAGCCCACGATCTCGAAACCGTTGCCTTCGGGCGAAGGCTCTTCGACAAGTCCGCGAGAAGGTTCATGGAAGGTAGGAGAATCAGATCGCGTGATCGACATGGCTGTTTCTTACATCGGCAAAATCCAGCTTCCGTTCAGCCATAAAACGCGAAAAACCGGAGACCGCTCAGTGTTGCAGCGGGTCTCCGGCTTTAGATTTCAACAGCTTCCGGGCCTAGGCGGTCGTCGGCGCGCAGTAGGTATCGAATGCACGCTGAAGCTCCTGGGCAATCGCCGGGGCGGTCGAAGTCTCGATCGCCGAACGCTGCATCAGGTAGACCAACTGGCCGTCGCGCAGAATGGCAATCGCCGGCGAGGTCGGAGGATGCCCGCCGAAGTAGCTCCGCGCCTTCTCGGTTGCGTCGCGGTCCTGGCCTGCGAACACCGTCACGGCATGGTCAGGCTTTGCGGTATGCTGCATCGCCAGGCGAACTCCCGGACGCATCTTGCCGGCGGCACAACCGCAGATGGAGTTGACCACCACCATCGTCGTTCCGGGCTTTGCAATCGCCGCATCCACCTCGGCCGCACTGCGAACCTCCGTCAAGCCGGCGCGAGTCAGCTCCTCGCGCATCGGAATCACCATAAT
>CAZZZG010000048.1:5915-29443 GCA_964658525.1 uncultured Edaphobacter sp. | reverse complement strand
CCTTCGGTGTCTACGTGGGTGTAGAGGAAGGCGGCGCAGTAGTCTTCGAGCCAGGTGATGGCTTCTTCAGGGGTGAGATCGACTGAGTCTTTCCAGCCTTTGACGGCGACTCTTCCGGCCTTGGTGTCTACGCTGAAGACGAGGGCTTCCTCGCCTAGTTCGGACTTGAGGCCTTCGGCGAATTCGAGGTAGATGAGTTTGTGGCGGCGGATGTGGTCGGGTTCGGCTGGGCGGAAGAGGCTGGAGCCATAGATGACTCGCTTGGCTCCGGCTTCGAGGAGGATCTTGCCGTCTTCTGCGGTTTTTAATCCTCCGCCTACCTGGCATGGGAGACGCTTGGCGATCATTTCGATGAGGGCGCGGTTGTTGCCTAGACGCATGGCTGCGTCCAGGTCGATCAACTGGACTAGCGGGTACTTGGCGAAACGCTCGATCCAGTACTCGAAGTCGTCGAAAGCTAGTTTTAGCTTTTCGCCCTGGACCAGCTGGACGATGCGGCCTCCCATGAGGTCGATTGAGGGGATTAGCATGCTTCTTTTTCTCTCTTCTCTCTTCTTGTCCTGCCGGACGGGCCGCCTGCGCGGCGGGCGGTCACTTCGTGACTTGTATACCCCCTCCCGTTGGTCGGAAAGGCTTGCTGTTAGCTGAAGCCCAGGACTGGGTGTGGGATGTACGGTTCTTCCAGTGAGGCGATTTCTTCGGGCGTGAGTTTGACGGATAGCGCGGCTGCGGCGTCGGACAGGTGGTTCGGTTTGGTGGCGCCTACGATGGGGGCGGTGATGTAGGGTTTGCTTAGCATCCATGCGAGGGCGACGGTGGCGTAGGGGATGCCGCGCTTTTGAGCGATCTCTCCTACGCGATCGACTACTTTTTTGTCGGCGTCTTCGGTCTTGGTGTAGATGGTTTTGCTGAACTGGTCGGTTTCGTTGCGCTTGGTATTTTCCGACTGCCATGCGCGAGCTAAACGGCCGCGAGCGAGCGGACTCCAAGGGATAACGCCAATGCCTTCGGCCTGGCATAGGCCCATCATCTCGCGCTCTTCTTCGCGGTAAATGAGGTTGTAGTGGTTCTGCATGGAGATGAAGCGGGTCCAGCCGTGCAGGTCGGCGACGTAGAGGGCCTTGGCAAACTGCCAGGAGTACATGGAGGAGGCTCCGATGTAACGGACCTTACCAGCTTTGATGACGTCGTGGAGTGCCTCCATCGTCTCTTCGATGGGGGTTTCGTAGTCCCAGCGATGGATCTGGTAGAGGTCGACGTAGTCGGTGCCGAGACGCTTGAGGCTCTGCTCGAGTTCGAAGAAGATCTCTTTGCGGGATAAGCCCTTGCCGTTGGGGTCATCGCGCATGACGCCATTGAGCTTGGTGGCGATGACGGTATTTTCACGCTTGGTGTTCGCTTTAAGGAAGCGGCCGAGAAACTCCTCGCTGGAGCCGGCGGTGTAGACGTTAGCTGTGTCGAAGAAATTGATGCCGAGGTCGAGGGCCTGTTTGAAGAAGGGCTGGCTGTCGGCTTCATTGAGCGCCCAGACGTGGCTGCCGGGGCGCAGGGGACCGGCGGGCGGGACGCCGTAGGACATGCAGCCGAGGCTGAGGCGTGAGACTTTGAGGCCGGTCTTGCCGAGATTTACGTACTCCATGAATGTCTCCCTGTATGCGGAACTTCTGTGAGGGGTATCCCCCCCCCGGTATGATTTTATAAATTCCCTGCAATCAGCAGTTTACAGGAAATAACGCACGCAAAATCGTCATTCCAGAGGGGTTACGGGCAAATTCGTCATAAGACGAGGTTTATAGCTAAACCGCTGATTTCTGTGAACCGTTTCGCTCTAGCTGTATTTAAGTATAGCGGGTTGGAGATAACTGATACGCCAGGCGGATGTTCTTGCGAGTCAGCAAGTTGCATGCTTTTGGGGCTTGACAGATTTTTGGGTAGGGCCGTCTTTCCGGCGAGAGACCCAAAGTGCAACAGCAGATTCCTCCGCTTCGCTACGGAATGACAACAAGAAGGACAAGCAACGACAACAACAGCGGTAATGACAGCGAGAGGCTTAGTCGTCTTTGCCCTGGGAGTCGGCGAGTGCGTAGTAGCCTTTGCGGGCCTGGATCTTCTGGCCGGGTTGGCAGGTGATGTTGAGGGTGCGGAAGGTGCCGTCGATTTTGGTGTTGGTGGGGGTGAAGCTGGCGAGGTATTGGGTGCGGAGTTCATCCTGAATCTGGTCGAAGGCCTCTTGTAGCTTTTTGCCGTTGTTGCCTACGTTGATGACGCGGCCTCCGGTGTCGGTGGCGAGCTTCTGCATGTCGCGTTCGCCCGTGTCGGCGAGGTTGATGCCGAAGCCGCCACCGTAGAAGCCGCGATCGGAGAGGAGGATGACATAGACGATGGCGTTGGCCTTTTGTGCGGCTTCGGTGGCGGTCTTCAAGGTTTCCTGCGAGCCCTGATCGCCTCCGTCGGTGAGCAGGACGAGGATCTTGCGGCCGGCCTCCTGGCGGAGTTTGTCGTGGGCGGCTAAGTAGACCGCGTCGAAGAGGAGGGTGCCTCGGGCGGTGCCGTTGCCGGTGACGGAACCGGTGCCTGCGCCGGTGTTGATCTCGGCGGAGTCGATGGAGCGTTTTATCTCGCGGGGGCTGTTGGTGTAGTCGGAAAGCAGGTTGACGTTTATGTCGAAGGAGATGAGGAAGGCTTCGTCTTTGGGGGTGAGGACATCTTTGAGGAACTCGGCGCCGGACTGCTGCTCGAGGGGGAGGACGTTGCGCTGGCTGCCGCTGGTGTCGAGGAGGATGCCGATGGTGAGGGGGAGATTTTTCTCCTGGGTGAAGTTCTTGATCTTCTGGGGAGCTTTGTCTTCGAAGATATTGCAGTCGTCTTTGTGGAGGTTGGTGATGAAGCCGCTCTTGTCGCGTACGGAGAAGTAGACGTTGACGAGGTTGACGTTGACTTTGAGGGTCTGGGTGTCGCCGATGTCAACGGGCTGGGGCTCGGCGGTGCTGGCGGGGGGCGGGCCGCCGGGCTCGGCTGCCTCCTGCGCGTGGAGGATGGGGGCGAGCGAGAGAGCGAGGGCGACGGCGGTGAGGCGGAGAGAGCGCATACCGTATTAGACGACGAAGTTGCAGGGGAGTCTTGGGAAAAATGTGAGTGGGATTGATGGGCCGGGGCGTGACCTTGGCTGGCGGGAAGGCGTCCAAGGAGGTGATCGACGCATAGGGATGGCGGTGGGGATGTTGCGCTGGTAGTCTGGTAGTTCGTGAAGCTTTGGGTTGTGAAGGCCCGGCTGGAAGGTATGGGGGATTTTCGCGTGGTTGTGGTGAGAAATAGTGTGTTGGCAGGGGCTTTGGCGTGCATCATGGCTGGACAGCCGGTGTTGACGCTGGCGCAGCAGGATGCGCCGCAACAGCAGACGATCCCTGATGGGCCAAAACCACAGACGATTCCTGATGCTCCGAGCCCTCAGGGGCTTGGGGTGGGACCGGTGACGCCGGGGGCTGGGACGACGCCGGATTCGAATGGAGATAGCTCGACGCCTGCTTCGCAGGATGGAGCCGTGCCGAATAAATTGCCGACGAGCGCGGCGCAGAAACAGGATGACGGGCCGCCGCCTGAGGTTGTGACGGGTGGGCAGGGACCTGACGCGTTTACGCTGCGGGTGCAGACGAATTTTGTGGAAGTGCCGTTTACCGTGAAGGACAGCAAGCAGCGGCTGGTGCCGGGGCTGACCTGGCGCGATGTGCGGGTGTATGAGAACAACCTGAGGCAGCAGTTGGCGCTGTTTACGGTGGACCCGTTTCCTCTGTCGGTGGCGCTGGTGATCGACCAGAGTATGACCTACGACAACATGACGAAGGTGAATAATTCGCTGGCTGCACTGCAGGGGGCGTTTACACCGTATGACGAGATCTCGGTGTTTAAGTATAACAACGGGCCGACGCAGGTGACAGAGTTTTCTGGGGCGCAGAGCGCGCTGGTGACGGAGGGGTTGCGGCGGTCGAAGGCGCCGGGACGCGAGCCGTTGTACTACGATACGTCGGGCCCGCTGGGGCAGAACATCAGCATCAACGGCGGGCAGGATAGCCATACCGATCCGAATACGAATGCGACGCATGGAACGAGCATTTTGGGGATTCAGAACGTGCCGCGGGATGTGCATACGCTGAACGATGCGATTCTGGCGGCGGCGACGGCGTTGTCGAAGACGAAGACGGGGCGGCGACGGATTGTTTATGTGATCAGCGATGGCAAGGAGTATGGAAGCACGGCGAAGTTCTCGCAGGTATGTAAGTATCTAAATACGAACAAGATTGCGGTGTATGGGACGCTGGTTGGGGATTCTTCGCTGCCTGTGATTGGATTTCTGGACAGGATGCACCTGCCGCTGACGATGCGAGACAATATTCTGCCCGCTTATGCGAAAGCGACGGGCGGAAACTTCGATGGCGAGTTCCGGCAGAAGGGGATCGAGACGAGCTTTGCGAAGATTGCGGAAGAGGTGCGGACGCAGTATACGGTCGGCTACTACACGCATGAGCCGTTTATCGATGGCAAATACCGGACGCTTGAAGTGAAGGTGCTGAGGCCGAATCTGACGGTGCTTGCGAAGGCGGGATACTACCCGACGGCGGGCGACTCGCGGCCTCCGGGGATTGTGTCGGTCAAGTAAGGGCCGCGGCCGGCAAGGCCTGATCGGAATTTGATGGAGATGCTGGTGCACGGAAATGCGCTGATGGCGCTTGCCGCCGCGGTGCTGTGGGGCGGTGGCGATTTTTCGGGCGGGATGGGCGTGAAGCATGCCGGCGGGTCGATGGGTGCGGCATTGCGAGTGATTCTGCTGAGCCACTGCTTGAGCTTTAGTGCGCTGGCGTTGATTGCCTGGATGCGGGGAGACGCGTTTCTGCATGGGGCAGCGCTGGCTTGGGGGTTGGTGGCGGGGGTGACGGCGGGGATAGCGCTGGCTTGCTTTTATATTGCGCTGTCGCGGGGGGCGATGGGGGCGTCGGCGGCGCTGAGTGGGCTGCTGGCGGCGGCGATTCCGGCGGCGTTTTCGGCGAGTGAAGAGGGATCTCCGGGTTTGCTGCGGGTGGTTGGTTTTTTGGTGGCGGGGATGGCGATCTGGCTGATTGCGGCGGGCGAGAATGCTGAGGCGAAGCCGGCGGACAGGAGCACGGTCTGGCTGGCCGTGATCGCGGGCGTTGGGTTTGGGATTTACTTTACGGCGCTGAAGCTGGCTGCGGCGAAGACGGGGGTGATCTGGCCGCTGGCTACGTGCAGGATTGGGAGTTTGACGGTTTGTTCGTTGATGTTGGCGGGGATCTCGCTTCGGTCTAAGAAGGGTGAGGTGCAGGCGCGAATATCGCGGCCGGTGGCGATGTGGGCGATGGCTACGGCGCTGCTGGATACGTCGGGGAATCTGCTTTACGTTGCGGCGACGCGGGCCGGGCGGCTGGATGTGGCTGCCGTGCTGGCTTCGCTTTATCCGGCGTCGACGATTCTGCTGGCGGCGTGGATGTTGAGGGAACGGCCTACGCGGCGGCAGGGCTGGGGAATGGCTGTGGCGGCTGCGGCCGTGGTGATGATTACGCTTTAGGGGCGTGTTTGCTGAGAGGAACAGGCAACGGCAAGAGCAGATCCCTGGACGCGGATGACTGCAAAAGAACGGGCAACGGCAAGAACGACTGCAACAGCAGATCCCCTGCGGGGATGACAACCAAAGAACAGGCAACGGCAATAGCTGCAGGCGTGAGCGCGCTGTAGCGGCTAGAGCTTGATGGTCGAGGCGTCGAGAGTGGGAGCGGGGTACTTGAGCTTGAGGCTCCGCAGGGCTTCGACGAGGATTGTCGAGATGGCGATGTTGCGGTACCACTTGTGGTCGGATGGGATGACGAACCAGGGGGCGTGTTTGGGGCTGGTGGTGGAGAGGATGCGCTCGTAGGCGTCAGTGTACTGGGGCCAGAACTTGCGTTCGTGGAAGTCGGCTTCAGAGAGCTTCCAGTGCTTTTGTTTGTCGTCGAGGCGGGCCTGGAGGCGTTGAGTCTGCTCGTCGCGGGAGATGTGGAGGTAGAACTTCAGGATGAGAACGTCGTTGTCGACGAGCATGCTCTCGAATCGGTTGATGTCGTCGAGGCGGCGGCGCATGACTTTATCGTTGATGATCTTGTGAACGCGGGGGGAGAGGACGTCTTCGTAGTGGGAGCGATTGAAGATGTTGATCATGCCGCGGGGCGGGACCTGGGCGTGGGCTCGCCAGAGGAAGTCGTGACGGGCTTCGAGCGGGGTGGGGACTTTGAACGAGGCGACGTCGCAGCCCTGGGGGTTCACTCCGGAGAAGATGTGGCTGATGGTGCCGTCTTTGCCGGCGGTATCCATTCCCTGGAGGACGATGAGGAGAGCTTTGGTCTGGCTGGCGTAGAAGACGTCCTGAAGATCTGCGAGCTGGATGCGGTGTTTTACCAATACCGCCGCGGCGGATTCTTCGGACTTGTACCCTGCGGTTTGTGAAGTCGACATCTTCGATAGCCGGACCTGCGCGTGCGGCTTGATGAGATAAGGGGACTTGATCTTCATAAGAGCGGCTTCCCGATTGACTAGATTTTGGCGACCTGACTGAAAACCCATGTCTCGACGGTGAGACATGGGCATCCGCATTTCTACCAAATTTTGATGTTCTGCACCATCAGGATTGCCCTCTTAGACGGCGGGTGCTCCTTGCAGAGCTGACGCGCAGGGCCAGATTGGCGACCGTTACGTCGTTTGCGCTGGGAGGTCTACTTGACAGTCTCTTCGGGCTTGGGCGTGACGGCGTGCGTGGTTTCAGTCGGCTTGTTGACCTCGTCGGTGACACCCTTCATGCCATCTTTGAAGCCGCGTAGACCTTCGCCGAGGCCTTTGCCGAGCTCGGGCAGCTTCTTGCCGCCGAACAGAACCAGAACAACTACGGCGATGACGATGAGGTGTGTTGGTGTAAATAGTTCGCCCATACTGTTTCTCCCTGCAGCCTGGCAAATGCCTCGACTGCCACCCACTATTGTCGCACAGGTGCAGTCTACTGAGAGATACGTGGCGGCGGCCGAGGCAGATGTTGGCTGAACGTTATATCTTGGTAACTGGAACATGTGCAGTAGCAGATGCTGGAAGAGATTCGGAGACGGATGTTGCGATTGAAGACGAGTGGTGCTTGGAGAGTGACCGGGGCGCGGGTGACGGGAAGACGCGCAATCTTTGGGATGTTGGCAACGGGTTTGTTGATGACGGGCGCGACGATGAGCCGGGCACAGGCGACCACGTCCTCGTCGGCGGTGGAGCAGGCAACGCAGCCGACGACGATACCGATCTCGAAGTCGAAGATCGCGCTGGCAGCGCCGGTAACCTACGACAACAAGTATGAGTTTTATGTAGGACTCAACTTCATGAACTTCCAGGCGGGCCAGTCGCTGCCGAAGCGAATGAATATGGGTGGCGCGGAGTTTCTGGCGACCTACTGGCTTCCTGGCGACCATTGGTTTACGAATCACGTGGGCATAGGCGCGCAGTATCGCGGCGAAGCGGGAACGACGCCGGTGTTTGGGCAGGCGCAGGGCCTTCCGTACAACCTGAGCCGTCCCCTGGTGTACATGAATATGGGGATGCTGGGAGCGCAGTATCGCGGGCCAAGGAACCAGTATGTCGCTATCAACTACCACGCGTACGGGGGCGTCTCGCATGGAACCTTTGACGATGACCTGAGGCCGGGACAGCCGGGGCAGCCTACGTTTTCGCAGATTACGGGGCTTTACACGAACCGGACCAAGCCGATCGCGGCGCTGGGCGGCAGCATCGATATCAACCGATCGAAAAATTGGGCGATTCGGGTTTCCCCGGACCTGATTCTGGAACACTTCGGAACTGAGACGCGAGAGTTCTTTGCGATCTCGGGAGGTGTGGTTTATCGGATGGGGAAACAGAAGAACTAGGGTTCGATCATTACGTTGAAGAGAGAAGCGGGTCGCCTGATTGGCGACCCGCTCTTGTTTTGTGGGGCAAAGTTGTCGAGTTCCCTGCCCTACCAGGTGTTCCCTTGCTGGAGGAACTCGGGGGAGACGGGATTTTCGTAGACGGAGTAGTCGCGGGTGACGATGGTCAGGCCGCTCTGTGAGACGAAGTAGTTTTTCTTGTCCTCGTTGGGGTCGTAGCCGATGACGGTACCGTCGGGGATGTGAACGTCGCGATCGATGATGGCGTGGCGGATGCGGCAGTGGCGGCCGATGTTGACGTGGGCGAAGATGATGCTGGAGTCGACATCGGCGTACGAGTTGACACGGACGTCCTGGGAGACGACGGAGTTGCGAACGACGGACCCGGAGACGATGGTGCCGTTGGAGACGATGGAGTTGATGGCCATACCGGTGCGTCCGGGTTCGCCGAAGACAAACTTGGCGGGCGGGTACTGGTAGGGGCGCGAGCGCATGGGCCAGGACTTGTCGTAGAGGTTGAAGGTTGGGGTGACGCCGGCGACGTCCATGTTGGCTTCGTAGTAGGCCTCGAGGGTACCGACGTCGCGCCAGTAGAGCGCCTTCTGCTTGTTCTCGTCGACAAAGTTGTAGGCGTGCATTTTGACGCGGCCGAGGATGTTGGGCAGGATGTTGTGGCCGAAGTCGTGTTTGGAGTTGGGGTCTTCGGCGTCCTTGATGAGCTCGGGGAGCAGGATGTCGGTGTTGAAGATGTAGATGCCCATGGAGCAATCGACCATGTCGGGGTTGAAGGGGGAGCGGATTTTGGTCTCTTTGGGCTTTTCTTCGAAGCCGAGAACCTCTCCGTTGCTGGCGACTTCGACGACGCCGAAGGAGGAGACCTCGCTGGGGGCGATGGGCAGGGTGGCGAGGGTGACGTCGGCGCCGGAGTCGACGTGCTGCTGCATCATGAGGGCGTAGTTCATCTTGTAGATGTGGTCGCCGGAGAGGATGAGGACGTATTTGGGCTCTTCGGAGCCGATGGAGTAGATGTTCTGGTAGACGGCGTCGGCGGTGCCCTGGTACCAGCTCTTGGAGACGCGCTGCATGGGAGGCAGGATCTCGATGAACTCGCCCAGCTCGTTGGCCACGACGGTGCCCCAGCCTTCGCGGATGTGACGGTTGAGCGAGAGGGCCTTGTACTGGGTGAGGATGTAGACGTGACGGAGGTCGGAGTTGATGCAGTTGGATAGGGTGATGTCGATGATGCGGTACTGGCCGGCGAAGGGAACGGCCGGCTTTGCGCGATCGCGGGTGAGGGGGAATAGTCGTTCGCCAGCGCCACCAGCGAGCAAAACACCAAGGGTATCTCTCATAGTCTTTCGAACTCCGACTTCTGCGGTGAGCGGCTGATCTTCATAGCACGTCAGTCAGATGCACAAAGCGACTCGCGTGTTACAGGGAAACGCGAGTCTACCACGGCGAGATTGACTTTGGAACGTAGATGGCAGAGCGGAGGGGACGAGGCCCTATTTATGTGGCCTGGACCTCGTCAAGTGAGAGGCTGCCTGTACTTCGGGGCTGGAGCTTGGTTGCTTAGGCTTCGGTTGGCTCGGTACTGTCGGTTGGTTCGTCTTCAGCGAGGCTGATGCGCAAGGACTTCAGAAAGTCTACGTCGTTTGAGGTGAATGGCCCCTCGGTGCCTTCTTCGGCAGCTTCGGTGACCTCATCGGCTTCTGCCTCAACCTCGTTGAGACCGATGGTGGCCTCAAGCATGAGGAGGACATCAAAACCCTGTTCGCGGATGTTTTTGACGACGCCTGCTATATCCTCTGACTCCGAAACGGACTCATGGATTGCTTCGCCAAGTTTCTGTATCAGGTTTTTGACCTTCTGATTCAATGCCACCTCCGGGCTTCCCTATGGTTCGAACTTCTCCACGCATCGGGTATTCCCAGCGAAGGTGACCGGCGGGAACGGCATTGCGGGTATGTCGGCGTCACTGGTTAAAGAATACGCCCATGGAAGCGGAGGCCGCAACGGGATTTCTTTCGCGGGGATGGGGATGGAGCCTAAGTGGTTTCCACTACAGTGGGATGCTGATCCCAGAAATTGTCTGGTCGATGAGCGAGAAGCTCTACGGGCAGAACCTGGCGGCATCCGAAGACCAGAAAACCGGTGGCGGCGGCACAGAGATCGACGATCGTCCATAGAGTGCTCTTCATCGGTTCGCTCCTCCGTTTTGGTTGAGATTCTGTGGCGCGGAAGAACGATGCGTCGCGTGAATGGAAATGCGAAAGAAGGTTGGGTTGATCCGGGGCAAGGCTTCTTGGTGGATGCAGGGGGAACGGCTACACTCTGGGTATGGATTCGGTTCGGTTTGGACGTGCGCTGGGGTTTGGAGCTCGTGCGGCGGCTAAGACGCTGGTGACCGCTGTGGATGCGGCGACAGCGCCGAACCCGTCTGGCGCGCGGAAGGCTGCGGTAGTACCCGGGACAACGAGGGTTGCCGCCGACTCGACTGCTGCTCGACTGGGGCAGAAGGCTGCGCAGACGACGGTGCAGGTGAAGCAGACAGGACAGGGTCTGAAGCGCGGCGGGAAGCGGTTTGGCGAGGCGGTGTGGGGGCCATTTGTGAAGCTGTCGGGGCAGCTATGGCTGGAGTTTACCGGGGTGTTCTTTGGGATCTTCGCGGTGTTTGCGATGAGTAATGCGTGGAAGATGCGCGGGGAGTTGCGGGAGACGGCGGGGAATCATGATGCTCATGTGCATCTGCTTGTGACTGCTGCGATGGCGGTGGTGTTTGGGTATTTTTGCGTCAGCAGCTTCGTCAAGGCGAATCGCAAGGGCAAGCGCAGCTAGTTGCCGGCGTGCCGGCGAGGTGGGCTGACGGGTACACTTGTTCGGCATGTCTGAAGACACTAAAAACAAATCGGGGAAACCTGAGACGAGTTCTGGAATTCCAGTCGAGCTTGTGTATCGTGCTGAGGATCTTGAGGGGTTCGACGCGGGCACGACGGTGGGCGAGCCAGGGGAGTATCCGTTTACGCGAGGGATTCAGCCGACGATGTATCGCGGACGGCTGTGGACGATGCGTCAGTATGCGGGCATGGGCGACGCCGAGGAGTCGAATAAGCGGTACAAGTTTTTGCTGGCTCACGGAACCAAAGGATTGAGTGTGGCGTTCGATCTGCCTACGCAGATTGGGTATGATTCAGACTCGCCGCTGGTGCTTGGCGAGGTGGGGAAAGTTGGGGTTGCGATTGATTCGATCGAGGATATGGAAAGGCTGTTTCAAGGAATTCAGCTGGATACGATCTCGACCTCGATGACGATCAATGCTACGGCTTCGATTTTGCTGGCGCTGTATGTTGCGGTGGCGAAGCGTACGGGTGCGAAGGTCGAGAAGCTGAGCGGGACGATTCAGAACGATATTTTGAAGGAGTACATTGCGCGTGGAACGTATATCTATCCGGTGACGCATGCGATGCGGCTGGTGACGGATATCTTTGCGTGGGCTGCGAAGGAGGTGCCGGAGTGGAACACGATCTCGATCTCGGGTTACCACATGCGGGAGGCTGGATGCACGGCGGTGCAGGAGGTGGCGTTTACGCTTGCCGATGGAATGACGTATGTGCAGGCGGCCATCGATGCGGGGCTTGATGTGGATGCATTTGCTCCGCGGCTGAGTTTTTTCTTCAACTCGCATAACAATCTGCTGGAAGAGGTGGCGAAGTTTCGCGCGGCGCGGAGGATGTGGGCGCGGATTATGCGGGAGCACTTCGGTGCGAAGAAGGAGCGCAGTTGGATGTTGCGGTTTCATACGCAGACGGCAGGTTCGACGCTGACGGCGCAGCAGCCGGAGAACAATGTGGTGAGGACGACGCTGCAGGCACTGGCGGCGGTGTTAGGTGGGACGCAGAGTCTGCACACGAATGGGTTTGATGAGGCTCTGTCTCTGCCTACGGAGAATGCAGCGAGAATTGCGTTGAGGACACAGCAGATTTTGGCGCATGAGAGTGGCGTGGCACAGACGGTCGATCCGCTGGCGGGATCGTTCTATGTGGAGTCGCTGACGAACGAGATCGAGCGGCGGGCGGAGGAGTACCTGGCTACGATTGGCCGGTTCGATCTGGGCGGGAAGTATGGGATGTTGCACGCGATTGAACGGGGATATGTGCAACGCGAGATACAGAATGCGGCATATGGTTATCAGCGGGCGGTGGATGCGAAGGAGGCTGTTGTCGTCGGGGTGAACGAGTTTGCCACTGACAAGGAGGTTGCTGTGCCAATTCAGCGGATCGATGAAGCGCTGGAAGGGCGGCAGGTGGAGCGGGTGCGGGCATTGCGTGGGCGCAGAGACAAAGAGGGGCATGCGGAGGCGCTGCGGAGGGTCGAGGATGCGGCTCGAAGTGGAGAGAACCTGATGCCCAAGATACTTCATGCAGTCGAAAGCTACGCGACCGTGGGAGAGATCGCGGACACAATGCGGAAGGTTTTTGGGGAGTACCGGGAGACCGTGACGGTCTAGGTGGAAGATCTCGTTCGGCGAAACATTTGATAGTTGTTGTGCGTCTGATTGATTGCGCGGACAGGTGCAGTTTCGCGGTCGTACGTCTTGCAGGAAGAGGGCACGATGATGCGGATTCGGTCGATTGCAGATTTTTGCGCTGTTGCGGTTGTGTCAGGGATTATGTTTGGTATTTCGGCTGGAAGATTCGCGGTTGCACAGGAGCCAGTAGTGCCGGCTGCGGCGCCGGTGCCGCAGGCGTTAATGAAGGCAAAGAGGATTTTTCTTTCAAATGCGGGCGCAGATAGCGGGCTGTTTCCTCACCCGTTCAGCGGCGATCCTGACCGGGCGTTCAACCAGTTTTATGCTGACGTTGTTAGCTGGGGGCGGTATCAGGTGGTCGCGACTCCTGCTGAGGCGGATCTTGTCTTTGAGCTGCAGCTTTCGGCTCCGAGTGGGCCGTCGAACGCGGATAAATCGAAGGGCGCATCTGATCCGTTGCCGATGTTTCGTCTGGTGATCTATGACAGGCCGACGCACTATGTTTTATGGGCGTTGACGGAGTCTGTGGCTCCGGCGGAGAAGCAGAAGACGCATGATCACAACTTCGATGAAGCGCTGGCGAGCCTGGTGCTGGATGCGGGAAGGCTGACGAAGTCGCTGCCCGTCGGGATGCATTGAGGGTGGTTCAAGCGGACTGGCAAAGTTTCACGGGATCATATCGACCTGGTCGCTGAACACGACGTTGGTTCGGGTAGGCAGTAGACTTGTCGCATGATTCGGGGCGTGAAGTGTACTTTTAGCCGCACTCTGTTGCTCACGCTGGCTGTCGTGAAGGGACTCGTAGCCATCGATCGTGCTGCTGGGGAAAGAATCCCAGATGTGCATGGCACTTCGTTTGCAAACCAGGCGGTGAGTCTGCCGGAAGAGTTTCAGACTAAAGCTGCGGGAGTTCTGGTTATTGGCTTCAGTCGCGGATCGCGAGATGCTGTGACTGGTTGGGCACAAAAGATCGCGGGGGACTATCGAACTTCGGATGTGGTGGCCTACTACGAACTCCCGGTTGTGGCATCGGTGCCCGGTTTGTTGCGGGGGATGGTGTTGCGGTCGATCAAGTCGTCGACGCCGGAGAGGGCGCAAAAGCGAGTTGTGCCGATTACGAACAATGAAGCGGTTTGGCGTGCGTTAGTTCACTACGGGGAGGCGGAGGATGCTTATCTGCTGGTCGTCGATAGCCGTGGAGATGTTGTGTGGCAGACGCAGGGTCAACCGACAGATGCCTCGTATGCCGCGTTGAAGCAACAGGTTGAAGCGTTGAAGACGAAGCCTAAGAATTAGGGCAGCTCTGCTTGCACGTCCGCGAGTGGTTGGATAGGGCCACCGGATGCTATCGTTTTAGGCAGGTCCAACACGAGCAATCAATAAAAAGGATGTACCGGTATGGCAGAGACAATGGCAGCACTTCGCAAGACAGCACTGAACGCGGTACACCGGGCAGCTAAGTCCAAGATGGTTGATTTTGGCGGCTGGGATATGCCGGTGGATTGTTGCGGGTTGATTGCGGAGCACATGGCGGTACGGACGGCGGTTGGGGTGTTCGATGTGTCGCATATGGGCGATATTCAGCTGCGTGGGCCGGGGTCGCTGGCGGCGGTGCAGCACCTTTGCATGAACGATGCTTCGAGGCTGGCTGTGGGACAGGCGCACTATTCGGCAATGCTCTATCCGAACGGGACTTTTGTTGACGATGTGGTGGTGCATAAGCTTTCGGATAACGACTACCTGATCGTGATCAACGCGGGCACGCGCGAGAAGGATGTTGAGTGGGTGCGGAGGACGATTGGACATATGCCGGGTGTGCATGTGAACGATTTCAGCGACTACTACACGCAGCTTGCGATCCAGGGGCCGAGAGCCGCGGAGACGTTGCAGAAGTTGACTTCGACGGATCTGAGCACGATTAAGAACTATTGGTTCACGTGGGGGCAGGTGTGCGGACTGTACAACGTGATGATCGCTCGCACGGGGTATACCGGTGAGGATGGATTTGAGATTTATATTCCCTCGGATGAGCCGACGAGCGCGCGAGTGTGGGGTGAAGTGCTCGAGGCGGGTGCGGAGTTCGGGATTCTGGCGTGTGGGCTGGGGGCGCGAAATACGTTGCGGCTTGAGGCTGGAATGGCGCTGTATGGGCATGAGATTTCGGACACGATCAATGTGTTTGAGGCGGGACTGGGACGGTATGCCAAGCTCGACAAGCCGGAGTTTGTTGGGCGCGAGGCGCTGCTGGAGGTTCAGGCGGCGGGCGGGCCAGGACGCAAGCTGGTAGGGCTGGAGATGACTGAACGCGGGATTGGCCGAGACGGGTACGCGGTATTTTCGGTCGAAGGAAAGCGGCTCGGCGAGATTACGAGTGGATCGCCCTCTCCGTTTTTGAAGAAGAATATCGCCATGGCTTATGTGCCGGTGCAATACGCCGCGCTTGATACCGAGGTTGCGGTTGAGATTCGCGGACAGATGGTGAAGGCGAAGGTTGTTCCACTTCCCTTCTATAAAAGGGCGAAGAAATCCGCATAGCCGCAGCATCTACAATTGAGTTACCAACCTATCTTTGGATTTCGGAGAACGACGAATGGCTTATCCAGCGGACTATCGCTATACGAAGGAACACGAGTGGATCAAGGTCGATGGCACTATTGGCACGATCGGGATCACGGACTACGCGCAGAACTCGCTTGGCGATATTGTGTTTGTTGACCTGCCGAAGGTAGGCGATACGGTCGAGGCTGCGAAGAGCTTCGGTTCGGTGGAATCGGTAAAGGCGGTTTCGGATCTTTTTGCTCCGGTGTCGGGCAAGGTGACGGCGATTAACGAAGAGTTGAAGGACGCTCCAGAGAAGATTAATGCGGATGCGAATACGACCTGGCTGCTGAAGATTGAGCTTGCGGATGCGAAGCAGGTGGATAGCCTTTTGACCGCAGCCGATTACGAGAAATTTACCAGCGAAGAGACCGGACACTAAAAGATGCGCTATTTGCCGAAGTCCCCCGTGGATCGCGAGGAGATGCTTGCCGAGATTGGCGTGGCGTCGATCGACGATCTGTTTTCTACGATTCCAGCGGAGTTTCAACTGAAGCGTGATCTGAAGATTCCACGGCAGCATGGGGAGTCGGAGATTCTGGATCGCTTTCGCGAGTTTGCGGAGAATAATGCGGTTGGTTATTCGAGCTTTCTGGGCGCGGGGGTGTATCGGCACTATCGGCCGGTGATCATCGACTCGCTAGTGCAGCGTGGCGAGTTTCTGACGAGCTATACGCCGTATCAGCCGGAGATCTCGCAGGGGACGCTGCAGGCGATGTTCGAGTTTCAGACGATGATCTGCGAGCTGACGGGGATGGAGATTGCGAACGCGTCGATGTATGACGGTTCGACCGGTGCGGCTGAGGCGATCATGATGGCGGTGCGCGTGACGGGCCGCGATGGCGCGGTGATTGCGCGGACGGTGCATCCGGAATATCGCGAGGTGATTGCGACGTATGCGCAGCACCAGGAGATTCCAACCGTTGAAGTGGGTTATAGCTCGAACGGGCGCGTGGATCTTGCGGCGCTCGATGCGGCGATCACTAAAGATACGGCTTGTGTGCTGATTCAGTCGCCGAACTTCTTTGGGACGATTGAAGATGTTGCGGCGATCGCAGAGATTGCACATGCGAAGGGCGCGCTGCTGATTGTTTCGATTGCGGAGGCGGTGTCGCTGGGGATTGTGCGGCCACCGGCTGAGGCGGATATTGTTTCGCTTGAGGCGCAGTCGTATGGCGTGGCGGTTGGATATGGCGGGCCATACTGCGGCGTGATTGCGTGCAAGGAGAAGTTCTTGCGGCAGATGCCTGGAAGGCTGATCGGCGAGACGAAAGATAAGGATGGCAAGCGGGGGTTTGTGCTGACGCTGTCTACTCGCGAGCAACATATTCGGCGCGAGAAGGCGACTTCGAATATCTGCACGAATCAGGCGCTGGTTGCGATGATGACGACGATCTTCCTGAGTGTCTATGGCAAGCAGGGGATGAAGGAGCTCGCGGAGCAGAACTTGGCGAAGGCGGCTTACTTACAGAGTGTGCTCGGTGCTTCTGCTGGCGCGAAGGTTTTGTTTGATGGTGCGCCGCGGTTTCATGAGTTCGTGCTGCAGCTGCCGAAGAGTGCGGAGGAGACGAACGCTGCGTTGCTGGGTAACAAGATCATCGGCGGATTGCCGCTGGCGAAGTGGTATCCGGAGCTTGGGCCGAATGCGAGTTTGTGGTGTGCGACGGAGTTGACGACGCGGAAGCAAATGGATGCTGCGGCTGCCGCGCTCGCGAGCAAGAAGGCTTAGCGATGGATGTTTCGGCGATTGTTGGCGAAGAGTTGAAGGCGGTTGAGTTTGTGGAGGATTTTTTGCAGCTTCGGTTCGAGGCTCCTTTGCTGACGTTTTATGCCTGGCCGCATGTTTTGTTTCCGGAGTTTTCGGTGGCTTATGGAGAGCCGGAGTATCGGAATGCACTGTGCGCGCAGATCAACGACAAGGTTGTGCAGGCATCGCTCGAAGAGGGCGATGCGCTGACGATTGAGTTTGAGAATGGCACGGTGTTTGGGCTTTCTTTGCGGGAAGAAGATTTGGATGGACCGGAGTCGGGGAGCTACTCGGAGACCGGAAGCGCAGCAGATGCGCAGGAGTTCTAACTATGGCAGTTGAAAAGTTTGTAGGAACGCCAAAGAAGGCTACGACGCACACGAATCAGAACGAAGATTTGATGTTTGAGAAGTCTTCACCTGGAAAGAAGGCTTATCGGCTGGCGCAGCTGGATGTGCCGGCAGTAGATTCGGTTGCGCTGTTGGGCGATTCCGTGCGGACGGATTTGGGCGTGATGCCAGAGCTGAGTGAGATTGAGATCATTCGACACTTCACGCGGCTTTCGACGTGGAACTACGCGATTGATCTGGGGATGTATCCGCTGGGAAGTTGCACGATGAAGTACAATCCCCGCGTGAATGAGGCCGTGGCGCGGTTGGAAGGAATCGCGGAGGCGCATCCTTATCAGCCGGAGTCACTGTCGCAGGGATGCCTTGGGATTATGAAGACGCTGTCCGAGGCGCTGATTGAGATTACGGGCATGGACGCGATTACGCTGCAGCCGGCGGCGGGTGCGCATGGCGAGTTTACGGGGATTCTGCTGGTTCGTGCGTATCACGAGAGCAAAGGCAATCCGCGGAAGAAGATTTTGATTCCGGATTCGGCTCATGGGACGAACCCTGCGACGGCTGCTGTGTGCGGATACGAAGTTGCCAATCTGAAGTCGAATGCCCAGGGCATGGTGGATGTGGATGAGCTTGAGCGGATGGTCGATGAAGACACCGCTGCGCTGATGCTGACGAATCCTTCGACCATCGGTGTGTTCGAGAGCGAGATTCACAAGATCGCAGATATTTTGCATGCGAAGGGCGCGCTGCTTTACATGGACGGCGCGAACATGAATGCGTTGGTGGGCAAGACGCGGCCGGGTGATTTTGGCGTCGACGTGATGCATTTGAATCTGCATAAGACGTTTTCGACGCCGCATGGTGGCGGTGGTCCGGGGTCTGGGCCGGTTGCCTGCAAGAAGATTCTCGAGCCGTTTCTACCTACGCCAGTTTTAGTGACGAAGGGTGATGGAAAGCTCGGGCTCGAATACAACCGTCCGCAGACCGTTGGTCGCGTGCGGATGTTCTATGGCAACTTTGGAATGTTTGTGCGCGCGCTGGCTTATATTCTGGCGAATGGGCCAGATGGATTGCGGCAGACGACCGAGGACGCTGTGCTGAATGCGAATTACATTCGCGCGAAGCTGGAGGGCACGTTTGAGTTGCCGTACAAGACGCGGTCGCTGCATGAGGTTGTGTTTTCGGACAAGCTGCAGGCGCGCAACGGCGTGAAGACGGGCGATATGGGCAAACGCTTGATCGACTATGGCTTCCATGCGTATACCGTCTCGTTCCCGCTGGTCGTCAACGGCGCGATGATGATTGAGCCGACGGAGAGCGAGAGCCGCGAGGAGCTTGATCTGCTGATCGATGCGCTGAAGCAGATTGCGCGCGAGGCGGAGGAGAATCCTGAGCTGGTGCAGACAGCTCCGCATACGACGAGGCTGCAGAGGCTGGATGAGACTACTGCGGCGAGAAAGCCTATTCTTCGCTGGAAAGCTCCGGTTGCTGCAGAGCCCGTGTTGGTCGATACGGCCGCGAAGGAGTGGTAGGTGTCCGTCTTTTACGATCGACAGGCGGAGCTTGAGAAGTATGAGTTCATGATGGGAGAGGCGCGTGGACGGCTGGCGGTGACGCTGGATGTGCTGACCGATGCGCTGATCCTGGTGGGGCAGCATGGGGTTTATTGCACGAGCACACGGAATCCCACGGTGCCGGCGCTCGATCTGCAAGCTGTGCTGATGAATCTCAACGGGGCGAAGGAGCTGATCTCGTCGGTGATGGAGCGATTGAGGCTGGAGCGAGAGGCGGCAGAGAACCCTGCTGTGGAAGCCGAGTAGGAGGCGCCTCCACTGGTTGGTTGCGAAGACGCCGTGATTCGGTGATGGCTACTGCGCCTGGACGTTGACGTACTCGTCGGTGGTGGCCCATTTGATGTGGAGCTGAGTGTTGGCTCCTTGAGTGTTCTCGAAGGAGATGGACATGTTCTCCTGAGAAGCCGGGAGCGTTTTGCTCGTCATGGGCGTGCGGCCGAGATCTTTGGCCTCGGAGTATTCGGTTCCCCACTGGCCAGTCTGCTTGTTAATGATGAGCAGCCACTGGCTCGCGCTGGGCAGGGTGTAGATGGTGTAGGTGCCGGCGGGAACGCTGAGGGTGCCGATCTTCAGGTTAGTTGAGGTGATGAGGGTGGTGGCGGGGTTGGCTCCGGTGCGCCAGACCTGGCCGTAGGGGACGATGGTGGTGCCGATGGTGCGGCCTTTGAGACGGGGAGAGTTGTAGTGGATGACCACCTGCTTGCCGTTGAGACTCACTTCGGCTGTGGCTGGCGGGCTGGCAATGGGTTGAGATGAGGATTGGGCGCCGTTCATTTTGACGCCTCCGCCTTGAGCGTTCATCTGGAGAGGGGTTGCGGCGGCTAGGAGGGTACAACAAGCGGCGATGGCGAAGGAGCGGAACTGCATTGGGAATCTCTCTTTCCTGGGTTCGTTCGGCGTTGATAGGGATATGTTCCGGGCTGGTGTTGATGCTCAACCGGGCGGCCCCGGACTGTCAACCGGGGGCATCGCGTGCTAGGCTAGAGGTATGCGCCCGTAGCTCAGCTGGATAGAGCGGCAGCCTCCGAAGCTGTAGGTCAGAAGTTCGAATCTTCTCGGGCGCACCATCCCTCATTTTCCTCTTGCAACAACGTACAACTTCACAGTCTCGCTTGCGCCCAACGAAGATCGCTTTTCTTCTCCCTTTTATTGGGACGGAAGATAGCGATTCATCCAGGTGGTTACGGTTTCGTCGGAGAGAAGAATGTGTTCGCCCAGGCGGCGATAGCTTTCGAACTGCGACTCGGTAAAGAATTGGTTCAGTGTCGTGTCGTGTGGGAACTTCTTGTGCTCGCGGCGGTAGTTGAGGATGTCTGGCGGTTCGTCGCCGGTGAGGGAAGCCTTGATGTAGAGGATGTGGCCGAACTGACTGGGATCGGAGTCCTCGGGATAGCGAATTGTGCCGTAGACGCAATGGGTGGAGTTAGATGGATATTCGCCGAAGGAAGACAAGCCTTCGGACGCGGGTGAGGATTGCTGATGCGCGACAGTTGCAGTAAAGCCGGGAGAGTCGGTGGACGAGACGTGAGCTTTGAGAACGTAAGGGGCCTCCGACGGCTGCTGCTGCGATAAGGCCTCGGCGGAGGGTTTTGCCGGATCGGTGGACGAGGTTGCTACCGCCGGCTTAGAGGTCTCGCGCTCCGTTTTCGTTGAAGGTGACGCAGAGGATGAGGTCGCAGGGACTGGGGCGGCCTTGCCAGCGGGCGGCTCCGGGGGAACGGGGGCGGTTTGATCGAGAGTGACTTCGATGCCGAAGTCGAGGCGAGCTTTGCGGATGGCCATGCCGATGCCCTGGAAGGCGAGGTTGGGGTCTGCCTCGCTGTCGCAGACGACGATGGTGCGGCAGCGGCGGCGAAGGAGCTCGTAGAGGCCCATGTTGTCGAAGTGGCCACCATCGGTGAGATAGACGTAAGAGGTAGTGTCGTCCGATTGACCGAAGAGCTCATTGACCAGGCGGAGAAGGCCGAAGCGAGGGGACGAAGGAAGCGTGCCTCGTTTGAGCGTGAAGAATCGGCTGAGAGCATCTGGCTTGCCGGATGGAGGGATCGGATATGGGGTGACCCTGCCAATGCGGCGGCGGCGAGGGTTGCGGAGCCACCATCCGAGACGCACGTTGAAGACGGTGAGAAGAAATGCGATCGCGGGGTTGGAGTGGTAGCCCATGCTTGGGCTGGCGGCCGCGCCGGAGATGGCGCACGCTGTCGCGAGGGTGATGGAGCCGGCGTCTTGATAGACAAAGCTGGGGGTGTCAACGAACCCGTTGAACTGATTCCAGTGGTTGCGGGCAGCGGTCCAGCCGACGTTATAGCCGGAAAAGATTGGTGTGAAGGCAAAGCTCGCCGCCTTGCGCTCCTGGTAGGCGAGATCCTCGCCGGTGGTGAGGTTGATGGCGGTGCAGATGACGGGAAATGGACCTTTGTAGGTGCCGACGACGGGATTGGCGTCCTTATCGAGTATGGCGTTTCCCTGCTCATCGAGTGCACGATAACCGACGGGGAGGAGCTGATGGACGCGCAGACTGCGGTCTTCTCTGGTGAAGCCGGTGAAGAGGTTAGGAATGCGATGGAGATCGACGGCGCCTCCATAACAGCGAGCCAGCCTGTCGCGGTAGAAGGCGTGCATGGAGAAGTCGTTGATATCGACACGCCGTCCGAAGAAGAGAGCTATCGCGAGACTGATGAAGAAGAGGAGCAGGAAACGATGCTCACGCTGGACAGCAGAGCCGTTCGGGACAACCACGCTCCATGAGACGAACGTGGCGAGAATGAGAAGGAGTCCGATGACAAAGACTGGAGGTGCGATTTTGGCGAGCAGTTCGAGAACGAGTCCGGAAGATGGCGAGTCCGGAGTTTCGCCAGTTTCTGTGCGTGTGCTTCGCGCTGAGAGTACGCCCGCGATCGTGGTGCCGAGCCATCCAATCCAGATCGTGTAACTGGCCACAGTGTAGTGAGAAAGCAGACGCACAAGATAGGCACCCAGGAGTGAGATCCCGGTGATTGCGAACCAGCTTCCGCCGAAGAGAAAGGATAGGGCGCGAAGACGGGCCATCCACTCGCGTTGTCCGGAGTCGGCTTTGTCTCCGACGATGCCGAGGCCTGCTTCCATCAGGGCAAACGGAACAGCCAACAGCAGCGGTGGGAGCAGGGCTACGGCAAGCGCTGGTATGAGGTAGCGCGGAACCGCAAAACAAGTGACAAAGAAGAGAAGTCGCACGCCGTCCAGGAGCAGGTACGCGAAGCCGATTCCGAGGATTCCGACTGCGGAGGCAATCTGGACGTCAATCTTGCCAGCACTAAAGACGGACGAGAGAAGCAGGCCGCAGAGACAGGTAAAAAGGAGTATCGAGATGGTGGAGACGCGCGTGTTCATTAAGTCGTGCCAAAGACCGACAGGCCGTGCAGACCAGTGATCGCGCAGGCGAGAGCGTGGCACCGGCTGGCGAGAATCAACGACGACTTCGAGTGATTCAGCGTTAGGGGTTTGTTGCTCAAAAGAACCCTTGTAGTGAAGGTGAGTTGGTTTATCGACCTCGTGGAAGACAGCTATTGCTGACGGATCAGCAATGCTTCCTCCTGGGATGATCGTTCCGTATATGGAGGGGGCGACTAGAACTGCAGCGCCGAGCAGGCTGCCGCAAGCGAGTTTAATAAAGATCGGCTGGGGGCCAGGGGGATCAAGGTGTGCGAGCCAACGACTGAGGCAGCTCACGATGATGAGAAAGATAATGGCGAGTATCCAACGGAACAGCGTGAACAAAGTAGGATGCGCCTTTGATGCGGCGAAGGGGATCGTGCCAATGTGAGGAAGCAGTAAAACGAAGAAGAGGGTAGAGAGAAGAACGATGAGGTTGAGTGTAGTGTTTCTTGTCCACGTTGCGGCTATGGTCCAGGTATCGAGCGAGACGACACCTGTCCGGGGGGCTAGGTAGTTGGAATGTCGTCGTAGCCACCGCAGAGGCTCTGGTTGCACGGTTGCGCGGTATCCGAGTGGGCTGACTGCGGGTTGATTTGGAATTGGGTCGAGCAACCCTTCGACAGTCGAGGTGCTTCCGGCCTTATAGATCCAGTTGGCGAGAAATTGATGGATGTAGCCACCGCCGGAGACGCTTGAAAGATAGTCGAGCTTACTGATGCGTCCGTGACGGGCGAGAGCCTGGAGGGCGCCTAGGTTAAACGTGGCAGAGCGGATGCCGCCGCCTGAAAGACATAACCCCGTTGCTGCGCGGCAGCGGGCAACATCGTACGCATCAGGCTTGCCGTCCGGAGTCCGAGGGCAGTCGCTGTCGTGATTCGCAGGAGGCGTCGGCCAGTGGCTGAATGCCTGAAGTTCACGCTCAAGAAGCCATTTGCTTGGCGTGTACTGGGTTACTACAGCAAGTCGCGACTGGACATCCGGCCGAAGTTCAAGAGCTGCGGCAAGGCTTTGGATGGAGCTGAGCCATGAAACAGGCTGATTGGAATCTGGCCCGAAGAGTTGACGGAGTTCGTCGTAGATCGAAGGCCCCACGTTGAGCGGGTCTTCAAAATCTTGACAATCTTCGCGACGCGGCGAGCGAGGAGCATCGGAAGCTGCGGTAGATGCAGGCCTGCTGAGGAGCAAGGGAAAAGTGACCTCGGCGAGACGCAAACAGTAGGATTGGTTCGAATCGAACATTCTAGGACTCCGCTTCGACAAGTTATCCGGGGTACGCGGGAGTCTAACAGGTTGTGGCGTCTGGACCTAGAGTTCAACTCGCAGGTGGCGCTGCTTCGGTGATTTGTTTATCGGAAGGGGTATCGCACAAAGACGAAGCGG
>CAZZZG010000048.1:0-5905 GCA_964658525.1 uncultured Edaphobacter sp. | reverse complement strand
GTATCCCGGAGCCGCTTCCCTGTTGTTGTTTGTATGTCGCTTTTGTTTGGTTAGAAGAAGAACTTCGCGGCGAACTGCATTTGACGTGCGCCGTAAAGGCTGTTGTTCGTGCCCGACGTCACACCGAAGGCTGAGAGGCCGGTGCCGGTGAAGGGCGAGATGCAGCCCTGCAATGCGGATCCTGCCGGAACGGTGCCTGCGGTTGCAGTGCCCGTCGCAGTGCTGCAGGCGGAGGTCGCAGAGGTGGACGACGCTGCGTACTGCGAGTAGGTTCCCTGCACTCCAGTGACGATGGTGTGATTGAGCAGGTTGAAGGCATCCGCGGAGAGTTGCAGATAAATCGCCTCGTGGATGGGTATGTTGCGGGCTACGCGGAAGTCGAAGTCGTTGAAGCCCGGTGCATAGATGCTGTTGCGGCCGATCTGCGGGGGACGGCCGGTGGTGGGAGCGCCGGAGCTTGAGCTCATGGCACCGCCGTAGATGTTGCCGTCGGCTCCGTAGCTGGAACCAGTGCCAGAGAAGACGGTGCCGTTCATACCCATGAAGATGGGCTGACCGCCAGAGGCGATGAAGCCGCCGGAGAAGGTGAAGTCGTCGACAGCATATTTGACGATCTTGTTATCGGGGAAGAGCTTGGGCTGGTAGACGAAGCTCAGCGTAAAGCGATTCCGAACGTCTGTGTCCGAAGGACCATTGTCGCGGCGGATGTTGTTGGGATCGAGTGGAGTGTCGCCGCCGAAGAAGGTGCCGTTGGCTCCGCCGACCTGGCCATCGTCGGTTGCGCGCGCCCAGGTGTAGTTTGCGAGCACCTCCAGCCCGTTTGCGAAAGGACGGCGAACGGTTGCAGCGAGAGAGTTGTACCACGTGTTGGCTACGCTGAAACCCGTGTTGATTGAAGTGATGTTGGGATTGCGGCGGTCCGCCTGGCGATAGACCGGAACGGTGAGAACTTCCTGAATTCCGCCGGTGGCGTTGAGTACGTCATAGGTGCGGATGCCACTGGGCTTCTGGCCGATGAGGTTGGCATCGAGGAAGACGGGCAGACGCATGGCGCGGGTTCCGACGTAGCCAACCGACAGGGTCATCTTGCCAGGCATGGCCTGTTCAACAGCCAACTGAAACTCGTGCGACAACGGTGGAACGAAGTTAGGATCGAGGCCGTGGAAGCTCTGGCTACCAAGGAGCGCAGGGCCGTTGACGGCCGGTGCGGTTCCTCCCGTAGGAATGACTGCCGAAGAGAGCGAAGGACCCGTTACCGGGAACGGTACGAAGGGATATTGCAGGCTGTTAGCCGCGCTAGGCACAGTGGCGCATCGCGCACCCGATACGTTGCCTACAAGACTTTCGCAGCCGGTGTAGTTGTAGTTGACCTGAACGACACCGTTCTCAACGCGCATGGCGTAGTAGGTGCTGCCCTGGTTGAGAGCGGAGAAGAGACCGTACCCACCGCGGACGACGGTGCCGACCTGAGGCGCCCAACTAAAGCCCAAGCGTGGCTGAACGCGATCGGCCACGTTCTTGATGGTGCCGCTGTACTGGGTGGAGATGGGAGGAAAGTTGTTGTTGACCAGGCCAGGTGCCGGTGTGAGCTGAATGTCGTAGCGGACGCCGAGAGTGAGGGTGAGGTTCTGGCGAATCTTCCAGGAGTCTTCGGCGAAAGCGTCGAACATCTTCATCCAGAAGTCGTCCTTTCCTTGCGTACCGGCAGCCGTGTTCACTTTGTCAATGGTCTGGACAAAGGTGTTGTAGTGATAACCGGCGAAGGGGTCGGTGTCGCCGGGCTGACCTGCGAAGGCATCCTGGATCCAGTCCTGGAAGGCTGCGGTGTTGGTTGTATCCGAGTAGTTATAGACGCCGCCACCCTGGAAGAGGTTGATCATGACTTCGTGGACGAGGTTAGCGTCGCCACCGAACTTGAGGGTGTGATGTCCCCTGGTAGTTGAGAAGACATCGGTAAATTGAATGCGGTGTTCGTCAGGCTCTGCCACACGCGGAAGGGCGTTGGGCATACCGTAGGTGACGACGCCGGTCGCAACGCTGGGGCCGGCTGCGTTCGCACCAGCGGTCTCAAGGTCTCGACCGTACTGAAAGTGAACCTGATTGACGGAGGCCTTGCCTACCTGAGTGGTGAGACCTGCGACGAGGAAGCGCTCGTGGTAGCTGGTGGGACCATTGGTCGTGGGGGAGCTGTTGCTGAACGTGTTGGCTGGGCTGTAGCCATAGGTGCTGTCATAGTCGGCGAAGTTGTAGTCGACGAAGACATCGTTGCGCTGGTTGATGTGATAATCCAGGCGGGGGAAGAAGAGGTTCTGCTTCTGGAAGCGGGCCGGGGGTGCGTCGCCGGGATTGATGTTGGCTACGTTGAGAAGGAACTGGATACCATTGAGACACTGTGCGGTGGTGATACCTGTTGTTCCTTTATAACCTGGGGTGCCGACGACGGGGCATTGGTTCGGAGTGACAGTGGTAGAAGCGGTGTAAGCTCCAGCGCCCGTTGTGGAGATGGTGTTGGAGTCGGAGTAGAGTACGCGGCCGACTTTGCGGAAGCCATCGTAGGTGAAGAAGAAGAAGAGACGGTCTTTGATGATGGGTCCGCCTACCGAGCCGCCGAACTGATGCTGCTGATGGATGGGCTGCGTAAGAAGGAAGGGGTTTCCGTTGTTGTGGAGGGCCTGGAACTTATTGTAGGGATCGAGTGCGTTGAGATCCGGATACCGTAGGTAGTAGAAAGCGTCGCCGTGGAAGTGGTTGGTTCCGCTCTTCGTGATGGCGTTGACCTGACCGCCGGCTGCCTGACCGAACTCGACCGAGTAGTTCGAGGTTTCTGCCTGGAACTCCTTGATGGAGTCGATGGAGTAGACGTACGGTGCACCCGATGCGCGCCCGCGAGCCTCGGAGAAGAGCATCTGGTTGTTGTTTGAGCCGTCGACGTAGTTCTGGTTGTAGAGCCCGCTGATGCCGTGAAAGCTGACGAGGCCGCTGCCGCCATCCTGCGTAACGTTGGGAGTGTTGAGGACGAACGCGCTCCAGTTGCGAGTGGCGACGGGGAGATTCGAGATGAGGTGTTCGCCGATGGTCTGAGCGACTTCGGTCTTGTCAGTGTCGACGAGTGGCGACTCGCTGGTGACCTCAACCTGAGTGGAAACCGAGGCCGCGGGGAGTGCGGCGTCGATGGTGAGGATCTGGCCGACGGTGAGTGTCAGATCCTTGCGGTCAACCTTGCCGAAGCCTCCGCCGCCGAGGATGACCTCGTAGTGTCCGGGCAGAAGAAAGTTTGCGGTGTAGGAGCCGTCGCTGTTGGTGGTAAGCGAGCGCGAGATGCCAGTGTCGTTATTGGTGACGATCACGGAGACTCCCGCGGCGGCGGCCCCAGAGGTATCCGTCACAGTGCCGACGATGTTGCCGTTACCGGAGGTTTGGGCTGCGGCGCGATAGCTGAGAGAGACAAGGAGAACGGCTGCAGCAGCAGACGCGAACAGGCCCTTACAGGCTCGAGGAAATTTCATATTCGTACTGGCTCCTAAAAAACACCGATGTAAAAGACGGTGTGTAAATGGTTAGCGGCTATATGACTCCGGGTTTGGTATCTCCCGGGGACGTTCGCGTGCAACCTCAAATGACTTTGTCGTAGTAGTTAAAACATTCAGGCTTTGGGGCGGGACTGTCAAGGGCGGATGTAAACGCCACATGAATTCGGCGTTACAAAACGCCTTGTTTATGAGCTGTTTACGGGCAGGCTTACTTATTTGGCGACGTTGCGTGAGATGGAATCGCTTTAATGAAGTTGGCTGGGTATGACAGCGTACTGAATGAGTAACTCGAATGGAACAATCTTAAGGGTGTTCTCGTGGGTCGCTTCGAGGATGATGGGGCATGCGGCGCCAGCTTGCTGAACCTGAAGCCAGCGTGCGGCGCAGACACACCAGCGATCCCCTGGTTTGAGGCCAGCAAAGCCGAACTGCGGCATGGGAGTGCTGAGGTCGTTGCCGAGGGCTTTCGAGGCTTCGAGGAATGGCTCGTCTACCACGCAGCAGATGGTATGAACTCCGTGATCGTCGGGGCCGGTCTCGCAGCAACCGGTGCGATAGAAGCCGGTCATAGGCTCGCAGCCGCAGATATCCAGGGGCTGGCCGAGGACGTTTTTACCACGGTTTTTGATAGGCTCGACGGTGGGCATGCAGGTAGGTCCCTTTGAAGTAGTATCCCACTTTTTCGGGATGAGAACGGGACACGCGGCGATGATGGGTCAGGAGAAGCGAGGCCTATTCGCGCGGGGTGCGCGCAGTCACAAGAAATTACTTCATGACGTACTTCGCTTTTGCCACGCGGCTGGGAGAGTAAATGGGAGACCGGGCGACTGCCTTCAGGCCGATAGTAGAGCTGATGAGGATTGGACCAGTGTATGGATCAGAAAATACCGTAGGTTCGGTGCCATCGAGGGTATAGAAAATTTCCGCTTTGGGAGTGCCGTCCTGAATTGAAACGAGGGTCGCTGAGGCGAATTTACCCGCAGCGGGAGAAAAATGTGGCTTGGCCGCTCTCGGTAGAGGAGATGGCGTTGACGCAAGTGCGTTCTGCATCGCCTGTTGCATGGCTTGGTCATTCGCCTGCGATGCCTGCTGAGTCGCCATCTGGGTGGCCAGTTGCATATCCTGCAGGGCCTGTTGAGTAGCCTGCATGGCCTGTTGAGCAGCCTGTTGAGCGGCCATTCCCGCGTCATCTTGTGCATATGCACTTGCCACAAGCGAAAGGAGCAGGGCCAATAAGGCTGTCACCAACGCTCCTCTCGATCTGACATCCCGAACCGAATAGCCGAACCGCCCGTTCGCTTTCACGCACACCCTCCACATCGGAACTGCCGATGATTGGACGCAGCCCGATGTGGAATAGACGCCGAGGTTTTCAGCGGTTACTTTGCGGCGATGGCTAGTTGCTGCTGGTACTCCTCGTAGGGGCCCTTGTGGTCGGTGATGTGGAAGTCGGTGGGGCCGCCTTCGAAGTGCCAGATGCGGGTGCCAGACTCTTCGATCAGGTCCTGGTCGTGAGTGACGAGGAAGACCGTGCCTTCATACTTCTGAATGGCCTGGTTGAGCGCGTTGATGCTCTCGAGGTCCAAGTGGTTGGTGGGCTCGTCGAGGACAAGCACGTTGGGCTTCTGCAACATGATCTTGCAGAAGAGCAGACGTGCGGCTTCGCCTCCGGAGAGAGCGTCGGTCTTCTTCAGGCCCTCTTCGCCGCGGAAGAGCATCTGGCCGAGGATGCCGCGAATGTCTTCTTTGGTGGCTTGCGGATCGAACTGATGAAGCCAATCAGATGCCGTCATGCCTAGCTGGATCGAGCCTTTGTGGTCCTGAGCGAAGTAGCCGATGGAGACCTCGTGGCCCCACTTGACGGTGCCGGAGTCGATGGAGACGTCGGTCTCTTCAATGCCGGGGCCGTTGGCGAGAAGCGCTTTGAGGAGTGTGGTTTTACCCTGCCCGTTGCGACCCATGAGGATGACTTTGTCTCCGCGAGTGACCGAAGCGGTGAAGTTGTTGATGACGTGCTCGGTCTTGCCGTCCTTCTGCGGATAGGTTTTGTTGACTTTTTCGAACTCGAGGACGTTTTTGCCGGAGGGCCGCTCCATCTTGAAGCTGATGAAGGGGCGCGCGATGTTGGACCGAGCGAGTTCGCTTGTGGCGAGACGCTCGACTTCTTTCTTGCGGGAGTTTACCTGCGAGGAGCGTGTGCCGGCGGAGAAGCGGGCGATGAAGTCGTTGAGCTGGGCGATCTTCTTTTCGCGCTGCTCGTTCTGGCTCTCGATGCGGGTGCGGACGCTGATCTTCTGGAAGACCATGTCGTCGTAGCCGCCGTTGTAGGTGATGATGGTCTCGTAGTCGATGTCGGCGATGTGGGTGCAGACGTT
>CAZZZG010000047.1:0-29869 GCA_964658525.1 uncultured Edaphobacter sp. | reverse complement strand
TTGTTGTAGTTGCTATTGATGCTGCTTTGGCGGTGCTCCGGGTTGCATGACCACCACCGCGATATCCTCCACCGCCACTCGCCTCTGCGCTGAAAGCTGGTGCTGGAAGGTAGGAGTTAGAGAGGCTAGAGTCATAAGCCAAAAAAGCGCAAAAGATATCAAGAGCTGAGCAATATTTGCATGCAGCTTTAGGAGCGGACTTGACCCGGATGACATGCATTCACGCTAGAAAAACTTTTGAGACGCAGGCGAAGAGACCGTCCATACTTCCTCGGGAGTTCGTGACTTTGGAACCGGATGCTGCGGGAGACTAGAAGCGGCCGAGGCCGAAGTAGTCCTTGAGGAGGAGGATGTACCAAAGGACCGGCGCAGCGAGGAGGAGGGCGTCGATTCGGTCGAGGATGCCGCCGTGGCCGGGAAGCATCGTTCCGGAGTCCTTGACGCCTGCGCCACGCTTGATCGCGGACTCAAGGAGGTCGCCGAGCTGGGCGGCTATGTTGAGGATCGCGGCGAGGAGGAGCGATTGCCAGAGAGGCTCGGAGATGTGGAGGATGGTGTTGCCGTGGGCCGTGAGGGTATCGGCGATGGCAATGACGATGCCAGCGGCGATCATGCTTCCGACGATGGAGGCGATCGAACCTGCCCAGGTTTTGCCGGGACTCAGACGAGGAGCGAGCTTGCGTTTGCCAAATGCACGACCGATATAGAGGGCAGCGATGTCGCCGGCCCAGACGCAGACCATCAGAAAGAGGACGAGGGCAGGCCCATCTTCCTGTTTCCAGAGGAGAGGAACCAGGGTGAGGGGGTAGGCGATGTAGATAAGGCCGAAGAGTCCCTGTGCCGTGTCGGGAAGGACCTGTCTGAGAGGGGCGCGGAAGCCATTCCAGGCGAAGAGTGCAAGGGTGAGGGCGCTTAGAACCGGGAGCTGGTCTTCGACGGGAAAGTTAGGCAGAGTGACGATAAAGGCCAGGGCGGTGCCAAGGGCCATCCACCAGATGGGGATGCGGAGTGTTGCCCCGTGAGCCTCGGCACCGACTGCAGCCAGCTTGAGGTACTCATAGGCGGCCAGTTCGGCGACAATGGCGGCAAATAGCGTGATCATCCAGAGCTGGCCGAAGAAGATCAGGGCAAAGACGGCGAGGATGAGGACTGCTGCGGTCAGGATGCGTTTCATGAAGTCTTGAACAGGATATATCGAGGTGTGGACAGATCGTTCTAATTAATATCTTGACTTATAAAGATATATCTTTGTACTATTTTAGTATGAGAAAACAATTTGAACACTACAACAGAGGCTGCTGTGGCAGAGAAGAAGGCCATGGTGAGAGACACAGGGACGATCAACAGAGGGGCGGATTCGGGGACTTTGGCGGCGGCAGGCATGGCTTTCGCCGTGGACGTGGCGGTCCGATGCGGTTCTTCGGGGCTGGCGACCTTCGCTACGTGATTTTGCAGCAGATAGCGGATAAGCCGAGCCACGGCTACGAGATCATCAAGTCGATCCAGGAACAACTGGGCGGAATGTATGCTCCGAGCCCGGGCGTGGTGTATCCGATGCTGACGATGCTCGAGGAGATGGGACATGCGACCGTGGTCTCCGACGGTGCGCGGAAGCTTTATACGATCACGGAAGAGGGATCGAAGTCGCTGGCAGAAAATAAGGCAGCCGTGGACGCGATCTTCGCGAGGATGGACCGGGCTCGCAGCGAGCAGGGAAGTGATCGTTCACCTCAGATCGAACGCGCCGTGGAGAACTTTCGGATGGCGCTGCGGATGAAAAAAGGTCCGCTGACGACAGAACAGATTCACGCGATTACCGACATCATCGATGCGGCGGCTAAACAAATTGAGAGGTCTTAAGATGAATTCTTACCGTTACAAGATTACGGTTGAAGCGCTGACGGGAGCGAAGGGAGAGCCCGTGGAAGGGCAGATTCTCTCCTTCGAAGCTGCAAATCATGACGATCTTTTGGAGATTGTCGATCGAATGAGAGCTCGTTTGCCGTTTGATAGCGATACGGTGGCATCGCTCGGGATTGGGCTGAAGCTGTTCTCTGAGGTGGCACTAGTGCAGCGTAATGATCCGATGTCTGCGATGATTCGGCCGGCACTGGGAGAGTTTGTGCGTGTGTTGAAGCAGAGGTCAGCGACTGAACCACCTGTGAATTCAGGTGGCTTGCCGTAATAGTACTAAGTGGCCGAGCGGGCTCAGGCTTCGGTTGCCCATTACTTGTGAATGACAGGACGGCTTAGCGGCGAGTGAGTAGTGCATCGGCCTTTGCTTCAGGTTTGACTTCGGATTTTGGATCCGACTTTGGGATGAGGTGATCCTTGATCTCTGCGGCTACCTCCTCGGCGGGCTCGAGATTGTTGAGGTCTTCGTCGGTAAAGCTCTCGCCGAGACCACCAAAGCGACGCTCGCGATGCTGATAGGCGTTGATGGCTTCGAGTAAGTGAAGGCCGTTGAAGTCGGGCCAGAGGCGATCCGTGACGAAGATCTCGGAGTAGGCGATTTGCCAGAGAAGGAAGTTGGAGATGCGCTGCTCGCCGGAGGTGCGGATGACGAGGTCAGGGTCGGGCATGTGAGCGGTGTAGAGTGCGCGGGCGATGCTGGACTCGTCGAGGGACTCGAGAGCGCCTGCACCCAGGAGGTCGTCAACGGAGCAACCGCGCGTGTGCGCCTCGGTAGTGAGGTCGGTAAGGAGCGAGCGGACGGCGTCTACGATCTCGGAACGGGCTCCGTAGTTGAGGGCCAGGGTAAGAGTGGTGCCGGTGTTTCTTGCGGTGGATTCGGAGGCCCACTGCATGGTGTCCTGTACCTCTTGGGGCAAGTCGTGGATTCGACCGATGTAGGCCATGCGAACGTTGTTATCGTTCATTCGCTTGACGTTGCCAACCAGATAACTCTTTAACAGCTTCATGAGGAAGCTGACCTCGGACTTGGGGCGGCGCAAGTTGTTTTCAAGCGAGAAGGCGTAGAGAGTCAGCCATGGCAGGTTGATACGGGAGGCGGTTTCTACAACGAACTGGACGGATTCTGCGCCTTTTTGGTGGCCAAGAAAGCGTTTGAGTGCTCGTTTGCCGGCCCAGCGCCCGTTGCCGTCCATGATAATGGCCACGTGCTGAGGAATTTTCGCTGGATCCAGCTGTCGGTAGATGCTCAGTTCGTCGGCAGAGAGTTCATGGCTGCGGTTGGGGACGCGGCTGGAGTCCGATAAGGGAGTTGATGCACGCAAAGCGACCTCGCAGATATTGACGCTAGCACACCGTTGGTGGGCGCGCAATCAACCGCTCGGTTTTAGGGAAGCCGAATGTGAAGTCGACGATGTGAATCCCGACTCGAACTTATTTCGCAAGGCTTGCTAGCCGGTGCATCTCTCGATTGCTGAGGGTTTAGGGGTCTTCTGAATTGGAGACGAGTTGAGCGGCGGCAAGGATCCTTGTCGGTGATGGAGTGATTGGCAATGCTGCCCTGAGCAAAAATGCCGTCGACAGAGACAGTCACAGGGTTGGTTGAAGAAGCTCGAGCGGAGAGGAGAGCATCACCATGGCAGTGTTGCTCTCCCGGGAGGTTGTTACGAGCTAACCGGAGTTAGGCCGTGCGACGACGGCCGGCTGCTAACTCGCGAACGTGGTTGAGGAAGATGGAACGCTGTAGATCGTCAAGCTGCGAGGTGTACATCGCGATCTCGGCGAGGAAGGGATCAGTCATGAGGACCGCCGTCTCGTCGCGATGGCGCGTGTTGGAGTCGCGCAGCAGAGCGGAGATGTCGACCTGGAGGGCACGTGCGAGACGATCCAGAGAAGACAGGGTCGGCATGGCCTTACCATTCTCGATCTTTGAGATGTAGGTGCGTGGCACTCCCATACGGGCTGCGAGCTGGCGTTGCGAGAGATTGCGCACATGGCGCAGGTCGCGAACAGCGTGGGCTACTTGCAGGCCGCCATCTTGGGTAGTGGGTGGGGGAACCAGCGCCAATGGTGCCGGAGCCGGTTCGGGCTCTTCGACCTCTAAGCATTTGTGGCAGCGGCGGCACAGCGCATTTGCTGTCCTAAACTGCACCAAACTACAGTGGTCGCAACGCAGTACCTCACGCTGTTCGACAGATGCCATCATGGTTGCCATAAGTTTTGTTGTTGCGAAGGGACCCAGAGCAAGGACCCAGCACATGTCCGATAACGGAACATATGATGTGCCTAGATTGACACTGGGACTCGGGTGAGTCAACAGAAAAACCGCAGACAAATCCACAAAAACCTAAAAAACCCGGAATGGAACCAAGGTGGTAACTTGCTTCCTCGTCCGGGAGCGGGTAGGCGTTGGCGTTAGATTGGGAACAGGAGTTCCGAATGAGCGATGGCTTTAGAAGGACGCATGCGGTGGCGTTGTTGGAAGAATGGACGCGGGGAGAGAGCCTACGGAAGCATGGTTTGGCGGTATCGGTATGCACTGAGGCGTACGGCGTAATGGAGGCCTCACGGTTGGGGCTGGTGGGTGAAGACGCATCCGCGTTCGTAGAAAGATACGCGAGTGCCGGACTGTTGCACGATATGGACTATGAACGGCATCCGACTTTGGAGGAGCACCCGTTTGTAGGTGTGAACCATTTGCGTGAGTTGGGATGGCCTGAGGATGTGCTGCATGCGATTCTGGCGCATGCCGATTACTCGGGAACGCCACGGGAGTCCCATCTCGATAAGGCCTTATTTGCCTGCGACGAGCTTGCGGGTTTTCTGACGGCTTGCGCGCTGGTGAAGCCCACAAAGTCGATTCACGACGTAGAAGTTGCGGGAGTGAAGAAGAAGATGAAGGACAAGGCGTTCGCGCGGGCGGTGCTACGAGAGGACATCATTGGCGGAGCTGAGTTGCTGGGTCTAAGTGTGGATGAACATGTAGGAAATTGCCTGAGGGCGATGCAGGCGCGGGCTGAGGAGTTGGGGCTTCAAGGGATCAAGTCAGCTGATTAGCGGACCGGTAGCTCTGCGGACTGGATGCGGGTGATGTTCGTTCGTGCGAAGGCTGCGTTTGTTTCACTGACAGAGCCGGGTAGATCGACGGGGCGAGTGGCGTCTTCGATCACGAGGGTTTCGAAGCTGAGGGCTTTGCCATCAAGGGCGGAGTAGCGGACGCAGAAGTCATAGGCCAAGCCGCAGAGGAATAGGCGGGAGAGGGTGCGTTCGCGGAGGTAGCCGGCGAGACCTGTCGGTGTGACGTGATCGTTTTCGAGGAAGGCGGAGTAGCTGTCGATGTGGCGGCGAAAGCCCTTCCGAAGGATGAGCTCGGTGTGGGGGATGTGGAGGGCGGGATGGAGGGCTGCGCCTTCAGTGTGCTGGACGACGTGTTCGGGCCAGAGGGTCTGCGGGCCGTAGGGGGCATCGATGACTTGATAGGGCTGCTTATTGTGGGTTGTGGCGAAAGAGATGTGTTCGGGTGGGTGCCAGTCCTGGGTGAGGATGACGTGGTCGAACTTTTTTGCGAGGGCGTTGATGATGGGGACTACGGAGTCGCCGTCTTTGATAGGCAATGAGCCGCCGGGCATGAAGTCGTTCTGGACGTCGATGACCAGGAGTGCGTCTTGAGGGCCTAGGGTAATGGGCATGTTTGCTTGTCTCTTTTTGGCGGCGCTGCTACGGCTTGAGGTTCTTGGTGTCCTGGATGGTGCCGATTTTTATGTCGGAGTTTTTACAGTTTTTGTCGAGGCAGAAGCTCGTGATCCAAACCTCGCCGTCACCGAGCATAACGCCCTGAGAGTTCACGAAGAGAGCTTCGTATTTCTGCTTGAGGATTACGTCGGAGATGTCGTGTGTGATGATGCTGTCGTAGTCCTTGATGAAAGCCTTTGGGGTCTTAATGGTGATCGGGTGTTTGCCGGGGTTGACCTTGATGGGGTAGTGGACGAGGGCAGCGACGGCGGCGGTGTTGTGTTTCGCAACGGATGCCTGAAGGTCGGTGAGGAGACGTTCGACCTTGACGTGACTTCCGACGGAGAGATCGATGGATTTGTCCAAGTCGGTCAGGGTGGTTTGCGCGGCGCCGTGGACAGTTGAGACGAGTGAGCTGGAGATTAGGATCAGAGATGCGAATCGGGTCAGGATGGTCATTCCGTCTCTCCATGGAAAAAGTCAGGATTAAGTTCGAAGATAGCCTACACGGTTCTCACCGAGACGGTGAACGTAATGTGTGACTAAGATGCTATGCAGACTTGTTTTGTGAATGGTGGAGGATTTGAAGTTGGAGAGTGCATTAGTGTCGAAGTTGGATGTGAAGGCGGCTCGGTTCGGAGCGAATCGGGCGGCGCTGCAGGTGCTGATGGCTGCCTTGCGGGTGGAAGAGGATGAGATTCGGCTGGGCGGAGGAGCAAAGGCTGCTCAGGCGCAGAAGGCCAAAGGGCGACTGACGGTGCGGGAGCGATTGGCATTGCTGTTGGACCAGGGGAGTGAATTTTTGGAATTGGGGTTGTGGGCGGCCCATGGAATGTACGGCGAGTATGGAGGTGCGCCGGCAGCAGGGGTTGTGACGGGTCTGGGGAGAGTGAGTGGGCGGCTATGCATGATCGTTGCGAATGACGCGACGGTGAAGGCAGGGGCGTTCTTTCCGATGACGGCGAAGAAGGTACTGCGAGCGCAGACGATTGCACTGGAGAACCGGATTCCGACGCTGTATCTGGTGGACTCTGCGGGTGTGTTTCTGCCGCTGCAGGAGGATGTGTTTCCGGATACGGACGATTTTGGCCGTGTGTTTCGTAATAACGCTGTGATGAGCTCGTTGGGCGTGCCGCAGATTACGGCGATCATGGGGATGTGCGTCGCCGGGGGCGCATATCTACCGGTGATGACCGATACGGTGTTGATGACCGAAGGTAGCGGATTGTTTTTGGCGGGTCCATCGTTAGTGCAAGCGGCAATCGGTCAGAAGACAGAGGCGGAGGAACTGGGCGGCGCTTCTATGCATGCGGAGATCTCGGGAACTGTGGATTTTAAGGAGCCCAACGATCATCTTTGTCTTGCGAGATTACGTTCTTTGGTGGGAAAGATTGGCTCGCCTGCGAAGGCGCCGTTCAGCGTGGTTGATTTCGATTCTGCGAAGGATGCTCCGAAGTATGCGGTGGAGGATCTGTATGGGCTAATCGATCCCGATCCTGCGAAGGCTGCCAGCAATGTTTACGATATGCGGGAGGTGATCGCGCGGATTGTGGACCGCAGTGAGTTCGATGAATACAAGGCTGAGTTTGGGCGAACGGTGTTGTGTGGATATGCCCGGATTGGCGGTCGCGCAGTGGGAATTGTGGCGAACCAGAAGATGCATCAGTCGCAGACTGTGGCTGTAGGACCTCAGGCAGGAGAGAAGCGGACGGAGTTTGGCGGAGTGATCTACACAGAAAGTGCTCAGAAGGCGGCGCGGTTCATTATGGATTGCAACCAGAGTTTGATACCCCTGATTTTTTTGCATGATGTGAATGGGTTTATGGTGGGGAAGGACGCGGAGTGGAGTGGGATTATTCGTGCGGGAGCGAAGATGGTCTCGGCCGTGTCGACATCCGTGGTGCCAAAGATTACGGTGATTGTTGGAGGGAGTTTTGGAGCTGGGCACTACGCGATGTGCGGAAAAGCGTATGATCCGCGGTTTCTGTTTGCATGGCCTACGGCTCGGTATGCGGTGATGAGTGGGGCTTCAGCGGCTACAACTCTTGCTGAGGTGAGGGCGAAGCAAGTTGAGCGAGGGGGGACGGTGCTCACGGAGATAGACAGGAAAGCTTTATATAACGAGATCAAGTCTTCGTACGATGCGCAGGCCGATCCGAGGTATGGAGCGGCACGGCTTTGGATCGATGCGATTATCGATCCGGTAAAGACCAGGGAGGTGCTGATAACGGCGCTGGAAGCGGCAAGTTTGAATGCCGATGTGCCGCGGTTTAATCCTGGAGTCTTGCAAACGTAAAACGCGCTCTTCGCTTTCCCCTAGGATACGACGCAAAACTAATGGCAGTGGCTTTTCGGTTGGAGTTGAGATTGGCAACGAATGCGGTGAAGATTATTGAATGTCCGCGAGATGCGTGGCAGGGCCTGCCGAAGAACATGCCGGCGGAGGTGAAGGCAGACTATCTGCGGGTGTTGATCGCGGCGGGATTCAAGCACATCGATGCCGTAAGCTTTGTTTCACGGTCTGCGGTGCCGCAGATGGCGGACTCGGAGTTGGTTCTGGAGTATCTGGATCCGCCAGATGATGTGGAGATTATCGGCATCGTCGTGAATGTGAAAGGTGCCGAACGAGCGGTGAAGAGTGGAAGTGTGCAGACGCTGGGGTTTCCTTATTCAGTGTCGCCGACGTTTTTGCAACGGAATCAGAACCAGACGCCAGAGGAGTCGCTCGAGGAGTTGGAGAAGATCGGTACGTTGGCGTACAAGGCGGGGTTGGATGTTGTGGCCTATATCTCGATGGCATTTGGAAATCCTTACGGCGAAGCGTGGGACATTGATGAGGTCGTCGCGGCGTTCGACCTACTGGCGGACAACGGGGTGACGCAGATCTCGCTATCCGATACGGTGGGGCTGGCGACGCCGAAACAGGTGAGCGATGTCATTGCCGATGTTCTGGCTGTGCATGATGGGATCGAGATTGGGGCGCATCTGCATGCGAGGCCGGACCAGGCGGCCACGAAGATTCGTGCGGCCTATGAAGCGGGTTGCCGGCGATTCGATGCGGCGATTGGCGGTTTGGGCGGATGTCCGTTCGCACAGGATGCGCTTGTGGGGAATGTGGCGACGGAGGTATTACTGGCGGAGTTGAAGGGTTTCGGGGCGGAGTTGGAGTCATTGAGGCCGCTCGATGGGCTGCTTGCCGCCAGCGGGGAGATTTCTCGGAAGTACGGGGAGCGGGTGCAGTAAAAGAACGATTCCTAAAGTCTGGGTTTGGAGGATCTGTGGATTATGTAACTATTTTAGTTACGGATGTAGACAAAGTTCGTATGATCACGTTGAATCGTCCGGAACGGCGAAATGCGATGACGCCTGAGATGCAGCAGGAGTTGATTGTCGCGATGGAAGAGGTTGCTGCGAGCGATTGTAGTGTGGTTGTATTTGCAGGCGCGGGCGAGGCGTTTTGTGCTGGGTTGGATTTGAGCTCGCTGCAGGGGATGAATGATAAGTCTGCTGCGGAATTTACCGCGGATGCTGAACGAATTGCAAAGCTGTTTCGAACACTCTACGAACTCCCGAAGCCCACGATTGCGGCAGTCCATGGAGCCGCGGTTGCGGGCGGGACAGGGCTGGCGACCATGTGCGACTTTACGCTGGCGGTCCCAGGGGCAAAGTTCGGGTATACAGAGGTAAAGATCGGGTTCGTGCCTGCAGTCGTCTCGGCGTTTCTCGTGTTGCAGATCGGGGAAAAGGCTGCGCGTGATCTGTTGCTGACAGGGCGACTCTTTACGAGCGAAGAGGCTGAGCGTCTGGGGCTTGTGAACGAAGTTGTGCCACCGGAGCACCTTGCGGCGCGGACGCTGGAGTTGGTGGCCTTGTTGAAGGCGAACAGCTCTGAAGCATTGGCGGCCACAAAACGGTTGTTAAGGAAGCAGAACAAGGTGTGGCTCGATACGGCGATTGCGGAAGCGCTGGCGGCCAACGCGGAAGCACGGGAGACCCATGACTTTCGCGAAGGTGTGGCCGCATTTCTTGAGAAGAGGAGGCCGGTTTGGGGAAAGGCCTGATTTTGGAGAAGATATCAATCGCGGTGCACGATTGGATAGACTGTCTTGATGATTGAAGGCGTCGAGGAAAAGCGTGTGGGGGTGGCGGTGGTGCGGGTGCGGTATGCCGAGACCGACCAGATGGGCGTGGTGTATCACTCAAACTACCTGATCTGGTTTGAGGTGGGGCGGGTGGAGTTGATCCGCAGCATGGGGTTGGACTACAAGCGGATGGAAGTGGAAGAGGGGTGTGGGATCGCTGTAGTAGATGCGCATGTGCGGTACCGTGCGCCGGCCCGATATGACGATGAGTTGGTCGTCAAGACGAGACTTCTGGTCGCACGTGGGGCGGTGATCAAGTTTGGCTACAAGGTGCTGCGGGTAGAAGATGGGACGTTGCTGTGCGAGGGTGAGACTGTGCATGTTGTGGTGGGTAAGGATATGAAGAAGCGGTCGCTACCGCCGAAATATGCGGCACGTTTTGCGGCGTATTTGAATCCTCGGTCATCTGATGCTGTAGATAGCTTGCAGTCAGATTCGGTGATGAGGTGAGTTTGGATGAGTACTGATAAGAAGGTTGCGCTGATTACGGGTGGTAACAAGGGGATTGGTCTCGAGACGGCACGACAGCTCGGAAAGCTTGGAATCACGGTGTTGATTGGCGTTCGCGATGAGGCGAAGGGTGAAGCGGCGGTTGCGGACTTGAAGAAGGATGGTGTCGAGGCGCGGGCGGTAAAGCTGGATGTGGATAATCCGGCGGACTATGCGGCTGTGGCGAAGCTGATTGAGAAGGATTACGGCGTGCTGGATATTCTGGTCAATAATGCTGGAATCTTTCTGGATGGCCGGAAGGCAAATGAGACGTCGACGACCTCCAAAGAGGTTCTCCAGAAGACGTTCAATACGAACTTTTTTGCGGTGGTGGGGCTAACACAGGCGCTGCTTCCTTTGCTGAAGAAGAGCCTGGGGGGTCGGATTGTGAATCTGTCGAGCATTCTGGGTTCGAATACTCTTCACGCTACGCCGGGGTCGTTTATCTACGATGCGAAGACGTTCGCGTATGACGCTTCGAAAGCGGCTCTCAACTCCTTCACAGTCCATCTTGCGCATGAGTTGAAGGATACGAAGATCAAGGTGAACTCGGCCCATCCGGGGTGGGTGAAGACGGATATGGGCGGCGAGGGCGCGCAGTTGGATATCGTGACAGGTGCGAAGACCTCGGTGGAACTGGCGACGTTGCAGGATAGCGGGCCGAACGGTGCGTTTCTTCACCTGGGTAAGCCGCTGCCCTGGTAAGGACGCGTTAGCTGATGAGCAGGCCGCGAGGTTTTACGTTCTCGCGGATGAAGGAGATGGTGGTTTCAAGCGGCGTTCCCGGTCCGAAGATGGCCGAGACGCCGTTTTCTTTTAATTTTGGCTGATCTTCGTCGGGGATGGTGCCCCCCAGGACGAGGAGGATGTCTTCGGCCTTCTGTTCGCGGAGGAGGGCGGTGATGCGGGGGACGATTACGTTGTGGGCCCCGGAGAGGATGGAGAGGCCGATGCAGTCGACGTCCTCCTGGATGGCGGCGGAGACGATCATCTCGGGGGTTTGGCGGAGGCCGGTGTAGATGACCTCCATTCCGGCGTCGCGGAGGGCGCGGGCAATGATTTTGGCGCCGCGGTCGTGCCCGTCGAGGCCGGGTTTTGCAACAAGGACGCGGATTGGAGGCTTATTAGTCATCGAAGAGCGAGTATATCCGGCGCGTGCGTTGATGGGGTACCCCCTCCCCCTTGGGGGGTATCTTGCAGGGAAGTGATTTGGTTTCTGCTAGTTGCGGCGGGTCGGTGTCTGTAAAATATTCATTCCAAATATGTTGTGCCTAAAATACTTGGAATCAGCAGTTTACCGACACTCTGGTTATCAACACGAGAGAGTACACTCATCTCCTCCTTTCAATTATAGAGAGTTGGGCTGGGTAAATACGCCACGCGAATCTCCTGTGTTCACGAGGGTTTTCGCGAGGATGGGACTTGACAAGATTTTTTGGAGCTTTGCCCCCGGCGTCGCAGGCACTCGGACGGAACACACGTTACTGTCTGCGCGTAGCTTGGACTGCAGAGATCAGTTAGTTGTCAGGTGAGGTGGATTGATGGGCGTTCCGACGGTCTTGGGTACCGGTCAGGGAGGCATTCGAGAGGTGGCACCTCAGCGTGATCTTTCCATCGATTATCTGCGGACTACTTTGACGCTGATGGTATTGGCGCATCACAGTTCGCTGGCTTATACGAGCTGGGCACACTTTGATTCGCAACAGGCTTTTTGGGCTTCGACGGCTCCTGTAGTCGATGTAACGCGGTGGGCGTTTTTCGACTATGCGGAGAACTTCAACGATGTGTTTTTTATGTCGTTGATGTTTTTTGTGTCGGGTCTGTTTGTCTATCCGGCTCTTCGCAGACATGGCACGGTGGGTTTTATTCGCGACCGGTTGCGGCGGCTGGGTCTGCCCTTTGTTTTCGCGCTGGTGGTCCTGATGCCGATTGCCTGTTATGCATCGTGGCAGCTGTCGGCTAACAATCATGGGTTTCTGGATTTTTACTGGATGCTGGCGAAGAGGGGATTTTATCCGGGGCCACCGTGGTTTATCTGGGTTCTGCTTTGGTTCGACGTTTTACTGGCTTTGGCGGTGTTTCCTTTGCAGCGGTGGATGCCGCGAGCCGAACGCTTCGTGTTGCGATTGAAGGGCAAGCCCTACGCGACCTTCCTGGGTTGTTTTCTCTTGTCGGCGATCGTGTTTCTGCCTTTGCTGGCGCATTTCGGGCCGTCGGCCTGGTTTGGGTTTCCGATGTGGGTGCAATCTTCGCGGGTCGGACTGTACGCTTTGTGGTTTGCGCTGGGTTTTCTGATTGGGGCACCTGGTTTTTCTGAAGGGCTTTTAGCGCGTGACGGCGGATTGGCGCGGCGTTGGCCGCTGTGGATCGCAAGATGTGCGTTGGCGTATAACGCGCTCGAGTTAGTTCCACAGCTGACGGTGGTGCACCGGCTTTCGGCTTTAGGACAGGGAGGTGTGTGGGCGTTGCTGTGGGTGCTGAGCTGCGTGGCCAGTTGCTTTGGTTTTCTGGCATTGTTTCGTGGGGTTGAGATGAAGCCGCGGTGGTGGATGAATTCGCTGAGCAGGTGCGCCTATGGGATGTACCTTGTGCACTACGTGTTTGTGTTGTGGTTGCAGCGGCTGGTTTTGAATCGGCCTATCGCGGCTGGCTTCAAGTTTCTGTTTGTGTTTCTGGGAACGGTTTTGTTGAGCTGGGTGACAGTGCAGGCGGCTTTGCGAATTCCCAAGCTGGATCGCATTCTCTGATCCATGAGAGCGGCTGTGTCTGGTGTCACTGTTGTGGTATTTCGATGGTGATTGGTGGTCGAGATATGGTGTTTTGGTGGGGTAAGTCTGTGGTGAGGTGTGAGAAAAAGAAGAGCTCGACGTCTGAAGGCGTTTTATTGAGTGGGCATACTGATGGGAATCTCTTGAATGGAGTTTGGTCCGAAGAGAAGTATTGATGGCAGCGTGGAAGTAACGTTTACGGAATAGATTTTTCCAGGTTCGCAGGTGGTTGAACCCTGAACGATAGAGTCGTAGGTTCCGGGCGCGTCCTGCAGGATGTCTTTGAAGAGAGCATCCAGGGTTTCGTCGTACCGGCCGCCGTTTGCGCTGCTGTTTCCTTTGGTCTGCGACCAGATAGAGCTTTGAATGTCGCTTGCGGTTGCTACCTCCTGCATCTGCTCGGCAGGGTGGTTGCCTGGGCCTATATCTACGTGTTTTGTCGAGGCGTCTCCCATTGGAATGGAGGCTCCGGTTGGCAACGGATCGATGAATTTGTAGATCTGGGAGGAGTCGAAGTTGGCAAGGTAATTGAGTGTGGGATCACTCCTGAATTTATTGAGCTCAGTATTGCGATGGGGGTTTGCTGGATCGAGGAGATCCACGATGACGTGCCGGCCGGGGCGCTTTCTGAGCACCATGAATGCGGCTTGTTCGTAAGGGGGCCATTGGCTGTAAGTCTGGTGATGCACCTCGGAAGAGATTGCATGAAGGAGAGCGGAGTGTAACTGCTGCGGATCGGAGGAGAAGGGAGATAAGGTGCCATCGGGTGCGAGGACGGCTGTATTGAAGTGGAAGTTGTCGACGTGGAGGATGCCCTGGATGAGCAGGTCGATCGCGTCCTGATTGAGACGAAAGAACGGAGGAACGACGAAGAGGATATCGGTGTCTGTCCAGAAGGTTTTGGTCGAGATACCACTCTTTAAATAGATGATCCGGCCTGGGCCGTCCTTAAACCACACTCGAACATCCGATGGTTTTAGGTCGGCGACGGGGGTGGTATCTGATTTGCGTGCTGTGAATCGAACATGTGTGGGCGGACAGATGGGAGGATGGGCTGTCTGCTCCGGGGATTGTTGAGCGCTTATTGCGGATGAGAAGAGAAGAGATGTAAGGAGACCGACAATGCGCAAGTTCCGTTCTGTTGTCCTGCACGAACGTTGCCCGAGGGTTGCCAATTATTCCTCCCCGCCTGCGACGTCGCGAGAGATGAGTACTTGTCCGCTAAAACTATATTGGTCGTTGCAGATTTTGTGGACTTTTTTGGGCCGAGGTTGCCGAAGGGACGATTGGTCCTACGCTTCTTTACTTGTGGGCGCCGGCCGCTTCGAATCGAACGAGGTTGTCGCGATATTCGATGTGCATGATGAGTTGCTGGAGTGTGGGGTAGCCGAGGACGCCGTGAACTCCGTCGAATCGGGCAAGATCTGCCGGGTCCATCGCCGTGGCAGGGAGACGCAGGCCTGCGAAGTCAATGACGGATGCGCTTCCTTTGGTGTGGGTGAGCTGGCTGGCGATGTCATTGTCGATCACGGTGCTGGATGAGCCGGTGTCTACGGTGAAGAGTGTGGGCTTCTTGCCGTTGACGACGGTGGGCATGATGATCTCAGGACCTTCGCGATAGATGCTGGTCCAGGTCTGCATGGTTGGTGCTTTGAAGCGGTCGAAGCCGCTGAGGTCATTTGCTGGGTCGCCACCGAGCGCGTCGAGCGGTCCTGCGGGAGTGGATGGCGATTGCGGCAGGGGTTCAAGCTGGACTTCGTGCTTTGCGTAGTCGAGAGTGACGAGATAACGAGAGAACATGTCGGTGCCGATGAGTCCGTCACCCTGGTCGACACGCTGCCCGGCGTCGGCTTCGCCGCTCATGATGCTTGTGTTGTCCAGAGCGGTGACATTGCAGTTTTTGAACTCGACGTTTCCGATTCGAACGGACGCAGCGGTGAACAGGTCCACCGGGACGGATTCCTGAGTGCCGGGGTCATATACGTGGGAGGAGGTGACCTTTTGCAGACCCATGCCGGTGTATGAGTTGTGGGTGAGCAAGAGGCCGCTGGCTCGGGTGTCGATCTGGAGGATGCGCTTGTGTCCGTTGAAGGCGACTTCAAGGCCGTAGTGGTCGACGCCGACGGTGCCGTAGACGGGGGCCATCGGGATTCGCACGGGGCTGGTGGCTGAGGAGAGTTCGCAGCGATTTTTGAGGGCTGAGGTTTCCTGGTTGAGCCGGGTTGTGAGATTGGTCCGGCGCTTGTCGTCTAGCGTTTTGGAGTCTTGAATATATTTGCCGAGTTCGGCCACAGACTGTGCGTCGCTCAAGGAGTTGATCCATGCGAGGCGAATGTCGTCGTTGTTGGGGCTTAGCTGATGCGCGATGTTGAGGTGCTTCTGTGCGGTGGCGTGGTAGCCGGCGAGTGACTCGTACTCTGCGAGTCCCTGAAAGGCGGAGGGGAGGCAGGGGTCGGCCTTGATTGCCTTGAGCATGAGCGCGTAAGACTCGATCCAGTCTCCTTCAGCGTGGCGCAGTTCGGCGGCGGTGACGATCGCGACCGGGTTGGTCGGCTCGGCGAGGGTCCAGGCGTCGGTTTTCTTGCGTGCCTGGTCGAGGTTGCCGAGGCCTATGAGGCTGTCGATTTCGAGTTGTCGGTTGCGGCTGTTTTTAGGGTCGGCCTTGTATCCGGCTGCGGCTAGGTCGGCTGCTTTTTTGAAGTCCTGGCGGTAGAAGGCTAGCTCGGCGTCGGTTGGGGGCGTCTTATCGATTTTGCAGGTGGCGTTGCTGGGCGCAGGAGATGATTGTGCGCGGCCCTTTGAAGGGAGTAGGAGGGAGACGAGGAGCGAACACAGGACGGCGGGAGCTGAGACTTTCATCGTCAGATGAATATATGCAAGGGAAAGCATTTGATCCATTCAGCGAATATTTGGTAGAGCTTGATCGTGATTCTAGAAGTCGTCGGCGTTGCCGATGGGCATGCCGGGTGGGGCTTCGATGGGTTTGGTGGGGACGAATTTTTCGGGGTCGCGGTTGAAGTCGTTGATGCGGTCGATGAGTGCGGCGCGGTGGATGGCTTCGGCGGTGTCGGTGAGCGGGGCGGCGGTGGTCCAGTGCTTGAGGAGATTGTTGATGTGAGAGCGGGCGATGGCGCGGGCCTGCGTGGAGGCTTGCGGGTTGACAGCGAGGGAGAGCGTGGCTTCGAGGGCACGGAATTCTACGGCGCGTTCGACTTCCGAGGACATGGTGTGACCGGCTGCGGGGCGCTCAGCGGTGGTTGTGGAGATGGCTTCGAGGACGTCGCGGAGGGATGGGGCGTCGGCGAGGCGCATGTGGTACTGGACGAGGCGTGAGGCGCGGGCGGGGTCGAGGAGGACGTTGAGGGTGAGGTCGGCGGCGGACTCGGCGGTGGCGATGGGATCGAAGGTGAGGCCGGTTTCGGAGGGGAAGGATTCGCGGGTGCGGGGGAGGCCTGGGGGGCGGGGTGGGAGGATTTTTAAGAGCGGCTCGGGGAGGGTGAGGGTTTCGGGGAGGAGGGTTTTGAGGACGGCGGTGAGGGCTTTTTTCTGCTCGGCGGCGGGGACGATTTCGGGGTTGGGTTGGCCGTCGCCGCGGAGGTTGTAGCGGTAGTCGAGACCGCCGATCTCTTTGACGGTGGCTTCGGTTTGATAGCGGTGGAGGAGATAGAGGGGGACGAGGGTGTCTTCGAGCTGGGCCATGGGTGTGCCGGAAGGGATGGCGTTTGCGCCGAAGCGGGCTAGGGCTGCGGTGCGGATGGTGAGGATACGGTCTAGTTCGGTGGCGGGGTCGGTGCCGTTGTCCCAGAGATGGGCGTGGGGATGGGCGCCACCGGGCGGGCGAGAGTCATCGTCGGTGATGTAGAGGAGGCCGGTTTTTTCGCTGGCCTCGAGGATTGCGTTGAGGGCGGCGGGGTCTTCTGTTGGTTTGCCTGCGGCGTCGAATTCGCGGTAGCCGTAGTCGATGGCGACTTTGTCCCAGATGCCGATGTTGACGCCGTAGCTTTCGGCGAGGGTGGGGATATTTTCTTTGTTGAGGGTGATGTAGGGGTGGGGGTAGTCCATGACGGAGACGGACTCTTCGGGGGTGTGGGGGAAGGAGCTGGCGGCGAAGTTGTGCGCGAGGCCGAGGGTGTGGCCGGTTTCGTGTGCTGCTAGCTGGCGGGTGCGGGCGAGGGCCATGGCTAGCATGGGGTCGTTTGCGGGTGGGAGGGACTTGCCATTTTCGTAAGGGCTTAGGAGGGCTTCGGCGATGAGGTAGTCCTGGCGGCTGCGGAGGGAGCCGAGGGTGACGTTGCCTTTGATGATTTCGCCGGTGCGCGGGTCGACGACGGCAGAGCCGTAGCTCCAGCCTCGGGTGTAGCGATGGACCCACTGGATGATGTTGTAGCGGATGTCCATGGGGTCGGCGTCGGAGGGAAGGATGTCGACGCGGAAGGTGCCTTTGGCCCAGCCGGCGGCCTGAAAGGCTTGATCCCACCAGCGCGCGCCTTCGAGGAGCGCGGTGCGGATGGGCTCGGGGGCGCCGCGGTCGACGTAGTACTGGATGGGGGTGACGGCTTCGCAGGCGCGTGTGCAGGAGGGATCTTTTTTGATGAGGCGGTGGCGGATGATGAACTGTTGATCGAGTGGAGCGCCGAGTGGGGCTGCGTAGTCGCGGTAGCTGGTGGGGAAGTAACCGGCGCGTGGGTCGAAGCGGCGTGGGGTGAAGCCGGGGCCGGGGAGTTCGATGAAGGATTGGTGCTCGCGGAGGGTGAGGGCGTGTGGGTCGGGGGTTACGTTGGTGACAAAGTCGGCTTTGGTGGGGTCGTCGGTGGTGAAGGTGAGGATGGATTCTACTTCCGTATTTTTGGGAAAGGCTTTAGTGGCGTCGAGGGCGATGGTGGAGCGTTCGGGGTCGAGTTTGTAGGTGCCTTGCTTGGTGGTGGTGAGGGTTTCGGCTACGCCGTGGGCGTCGCGTAGGTAGAAGTTCGTTGCGTCGATGAGGACGGCGCCGTTGGGGTCTTCGGCCTCGACTTTGAAGCCGTAGAGGATGGACTCGGGGAAGGATTGGTGGACGGCTAGCTGCTCGAGTGGGTCGGTGGATGTGGAACGGAAGGATTGGTTGGGTTCGACGAGGAGAACTTTGGGGCCGGTGCGCTCGAAGTGGAGGATTTCGCCGGAGGAGATTTGGCCGCGGTCGAGGCCGAGATCGTTGGAGCCGGTGCCGTAGGGGAGGGAGTGGGTGTAGAGGAGGTCGGGGCTATGGCCATTGGCGTCGAGGTGGTGGATCTCTAGGTAGAGCGTGCCGGTCTTGGCGTCCCAGTCGAGTGGGAGGTAGCCGTCGAGGTGCTTCATGCCTGCGGTTTTGGCGGCGATGGTTTCTGCCGAGAGTGTGGCGGGGAGGATCGCGGAGAGTGCAAGGAGGGCCAGGGTGGGGCGGTTGGGCATTGTTTTGTTTTACACCAGGAAGGAAAGGCGATGGCAATGCAGAGGCAAGGACAACAGCAGATCCCTTTGGGGATGACAGCAAAAAAGGCAAAGGCAACTGCAGGAGACCGCGGTAATTGCAATGCAAAAAAGGTGAATGCAGCTGTGAATGCGTTGCCGGGATGATGGCGCTAGCGGTTGCGGACCGTCTGCCAGGCTTTGGCGTATTGCCAGCTGGTGTAGGTGGAGTGATACATGTGAAGCAGGAGGCCTTCGCGTCCGTCGAGGAAGCCCAAGCGGAGGAGATAGTTTTGGAAGAAGGTGACCGTGGGGCGGATCAGGACGTTGTGAAGTAGAGCGAGGCTGGAGCTGCTGGTGTGGCCTTTTTCGATGATGGTTTGCGCACCGAGGGTGCTGTAGCGGTTGAGACTTTCGATGTAGCTCTCGATGGTGGGATAGGCGTGGTGGACGATGTCATGCTTGAGAGTTTCGGTGACGCCGTCGAGGGCGATGGTCTCGTGGACGGGGCGGTCGGTGAAGCGGGCGGGAGGAGCGAAGTTGGCGGAGTGGCGGCGGAATAGGCGGAGATGGGGGTCGGGATAGAAGCCGCCGTGGCGAATCCAGCGGCCGAGGAAGAGGTTTCGGCGGCGGAGGAGGTAGGCATCGGCGGTTGGGTTGCTGGAGAGAACGGCTCTGATTTCGGTTTGAAGTTCGGGAGTGAGAGTTTCGTCGGCGTCGAGAGAGAGAATCCAGGTGCCGGTGCATTGCTCGATGGCGAAGTTTTTTTGACGGGCGAAACCCTGCCACGGTTCGAGGAAGAGTTTGGCTTTGTAGGAAGCGGCGATTTCGAGGGTGCGGTCGGTGGAGCCGGAGTCGACGACGATGATCTCGTCGGCGAATTGGACGCTCGCGAGGGTTCGGGCCAGATTGGCCTCTTCGTTGAGCGTGATGATGGCTACGGACAGCTTCAGCGTCATGATGGCTATCCCATCCTCTGAGGTGCGAGAGCGGTGATTCGTTTGTTGTGTATGCCCAGTTGGCCGAATGGCCGCGTAGAGGTTTTAGTTTAGTACGCTTCCTGTGTTGGAGCTTATTTTTTTGCAGTGGGTGGCTGGCGGTTTCCGTTTTAGGGAAAGTTGCGCTGACAGAGCAACTACAGTTAGAGCTAAGACAAATCCGGGCGTCTCTCTGCTGCGCGGCGAACAATCATACTGTTCGCTGCTTCGGTCGAGATGACGAGATTTTTGGAGAGGAGTGAAGGGGAGTGCAGCCCCTCGTCAGGGGAGGGTGATGGTGGGGTCGTTGAGGTGCTCGCGGAGAAGGCGCTGGGTGAGGGTTTTGAGGTCTTCTCCGGTCTTGGTGAGTGTGAAGGCGTCGGTGGCTTCGGCCCACTCGAGTTTGTAGCTGGTGGATTGCGCGGAGATCCAGACCTGACGGATGGGAGTGTTGGGAGTGATGACGAACTTGCTGGAGCCGTTCTCGAAGATGATGTTCATGACGCCGTTGTTGTCTTCGAACTCGAAGCCTGCGTCGTCGTCCTCGGCGGAGATGAGGGATTGCTTGAGGGACTCGAGGGCTTTGTCGGATACGCGGCGGAAGGTGGCTTCGTCGATCATGTGCTTAGTTTACCCGGTGTATTTCTCTTGAGCTGTTTCGGCGATGGCCTGGGCTGGAGTAGAACGCTGGGCGAGAATGTGCCCGGCGGCGACGGCTGCGACGCATAAGACGACAGAGAAAAGAACGTTTGCTAATGCTCTACCCCAGGCGCCTGAGCGCATGAGGTCGAAGGTCTGAAGACTAAAGGAGGAGAAGGTGGTGAAGCCTCCGCAGATGCCGACCATGACGAAGAGGCGAAGGTTGTCGGAGGCAGGGAAGCGGCCGTTTTGTAGCGTGAGGGTGCCGAAGTATCCGATGACGAAGGAGCCGAGCACGTTGATAAAGATTGTGCCGAAGGGAAAGCCGATGCTGTAGGTGAGTGTGAGACGCGTGATGGTGTAACGCAGAAGTCCGCCTAACGCGCTGCCGATTGTGACCCAGAGATATGACATCGTCTGCCTCGTTGTTCCTCAGATTAAGAAGATCGAATTGGCAGAGGTCATCAGCCGGATCATTACGGCGGTTTTGGGAGACCTCATTCCCATGAACTTATCGTACCAGTATTGCTGCGGTGGTTTTATATGCTTCGATACGAAAAAGCGGCCGCCCCATGTTGCGGGCGGCCGTGAGGAAGGACGTCTGTTGACTACTGCACGGTGAGTGCAATGGTCGTGTTCTGGGTGAGGCTGCCGGAGGTGGCCGTTATGGTCACCATCTGTAAGCCGGTCGGGGTGCCGGGGGTTGCCGGTGTGGTGGGAGCTGGGGTAGAGGCGACTGGTGCCGGGTTTGAAGAGCCGGAGCAGCCTACTACTACGCCGGTGGAGATGACGAGAAGAGCGAAGAGACTCAGCAAATGCAAGGGGGTTGACTTGCCGATGACGCGTCTGCGGGTGAAGACAAGGAGAGAACCGAAGGGTAGAAGGAATGCAACAGTGATGGCGGCTGGGCCTTTGGTCCAGGGAGTGTGTGTTTGGAGGTGCGCCATGCCGGCCGCAGTTTGGATGGTTACAGTGCTGGTGACTGCTGCTGTGGGTGTGACCGAGAGCGTGCTTGGCGAGAAGGTGCAGGTAACACCGACCGGGCCGCTGCAGGATAAGGCTACGTTACCGCTGAAGCTGTTGGTGGGTGCAACGCTGATGGTTGCTGTGGCGGAGTTGCCTGCAGTGACTGTGGCAGCGGAGGTTGATGCGCTGAAGCCGAAGGCTGCGGGGGCGGTGGAGGCTGTGGTGTTGGCGATGCCGGCGAAGAGGCCATGGGCTTCGTTGGTGAGGCCAGCAGCGATATAGAGGGTGTTGGGATCGCCTGCACCCGTGGGAGTTGCGTTGCTTTGTCCGAAGACAATTTCCCAGAGAGAGGCGAAGGCTAGAGGCTTGCCGGTTGCGTCGGTGAGCTGGCCGAGGAAGGCGAAGGTGGTGGGGTTGTAGACGTTGATAAGGCCGTCGCCGAAGTTGCCGACGAGGAGGTCGCCGCCGAAGATGCCGAAGCCGGTGGGGGCGATGGCTACTCCCCAGGGTGCGTTGAGGTTTCCGCCGGTGATGGCGCGTGAGACGAAGTTGCCGTTGAGATCGAATACGTCGACGATGCCGTTACCGGCGCCTACGGTCTGGGCGTAGCTGATGGCTGCGGAGCGGGGCCCAGATGCGGAGATGGCGTACCCGCCCACGATTGGTGAAGGTGTGGGTGTTGGCGCCTTTGCCGCGGCCGCCTTGGCCATCGCCCCAGTCCTGCTGAACTGGCTGCGCCGCCGGCATCGGCGTTGGCGTTGGCGTCTGCGTTGGGGAAGCGGCGGTCGAACCAGTGTTGGTGGCGCGAAGAGCGTAGGTGACGAAGACCTGATTGCCGATGACGTGTACGGCGAAGGGCGCGTAGTTGGCGGGGAGGTTGGTGTCGGTGAAGGAGCCAGCTAGTTTTGCGAGCTTGAAGTTGGTGTCGTAGACCTCAATGTCGGTGCCGGCGCCGAAGTTTGCGGCGAGGAGGAAGGTGCCGGTGGAGTTGGTGAGCTGCGCGATGTCGGTGTAGTCGGCATTGGCGGAGCTGTTGTTTAGTGCGATGGCCGCGATGGGGTTTGTGGTGCCGAGGGCCGCGTTCCAACCGCTGATGGTGCCGTCGAGCGTGGAGAAGAGGAAGGTTGCAGCGGAGCCATTAGACAGTTTGAAGTTGGTTGTGGAGGAGTTGAAGATGGTGCCGGTGGGAGTACCTGTGCCAGTTCCTGCGGCGGTGGGGATGGTTACCTTGAAGGGGATGGTTCCTGTTGCTGTGGCGACGTAGTCGAGACCGGTCGCCTGGGTGTTGATCCAGAAGGCAGGGCCGACGGAGACACCCCAGGGATTGATGAACTGAGGATCTGTAACGGTGGCGGTTACCGATCCGTCGGAGAGGATGTTGGTTGCCTGATAGGAGCCGGCAGTTTGAGCGCGAGCTGCAATTGTGAGAGAGGAGGCTGCGAGGAGAAGCGTGAGAATATTTTTTGCGTTGGATTGAATCTGTGTGCGAAGACCGCGACGCGAGGTGAGTTTATTTGCTGCAGGGGCCGAGGAACAAGAATTGTTTGGCATGATCTCTCTTTTGTTCTCTGCGAGTGACGCAGATTGCTTGCCGGATAAAAGACACAGGTCCGGTCAAGTTGAAGAGTAGAGAGAGCAGAGAAGAGATTTGTCAGGAGGTAGTCAGACGCGAGTCATTTGATTGCATTATCTGAAGCTGTTGTACGCGGAGGGAGGAAACGCGGGATTTCTTACGAAACGTGAACTCAACCCTCGGAGCGGCGGCCTCAGGCGGAGCGAAGTATCTTAGATACTCCGCCCCGGCCCAATGCCACTGGCTTTGCCTCCACTTGATCTAGAATTCAATCCGCAAGGCGATCTGACCTGTACGGTTGCCAGCGTTTTCCGCCGTCTGGGCGGCGGTAAGCACGCCAAACGAGGACTGACTGCTTATGTTCGTCGCTGGCGGTGCATAGTTAGTGCGGTTGAGGACGTTGGTAAACGTCGACTCGAAGCGTAGGCGCCAGCTTTCTCTGACAGCGATCATCTTGGCCAGGCCAGCGCTGACTGCGATCGTGCCGGGCGCCTCGAGAGTACCGACACCAGCATTGCCAACCCGTCCCGCATTGAGCGGAGTGTGGGCAAACGCATTGAAGTTGAAATAATTACTCGCAGACCGATTGGCGGGAATTGGATTGCCAACCCTATCCGGGCGGACAATCGATCCATCTCCTGCCGGATCGGTGTTGGTCTGGTCAGCGGTAATGCTGTCGGTTGGAGTGAGGTACGGTCCTGTTTGCAGCAGCGTGATTGTGTTGACATTCCAACCGCCGAGGATGCCGCCGACAACGGGTGAAGAGTTCAACCACTGACGTCCCTTGCCAAATGGCAGCTCGTAGGTCCCTGTTACAAGAAGACGCTGACGCCGCGTTCCGACAACATTGCCGCGGTTTGCACTGATGTCGAAGCGATTGAGATCAGCAAGACCATAGCGAGTCTCGCCCTGGAACGCGGTGGGAGCATCGCCCTGAGCGTCGCTGATATTGTGGGTCCAGGAGTAGTTGGCCTGATAGGACAGCCCCCTTCCCGTTCGGTGAGTAGCTTCCAACTCAAGCCCCTGGTAGTTCTGGCCACCAAGGTTATTTGTCGAGAAGATGACTCCCCAATTCTGGAATGGAGCGTTGGCGAAGTTATAGGGTGAGGTGCTGGGTCTGGTCTGATTCAGGTTCTCCGTAACGTTGAGCCGGTAGGAGTTCATGCCTACATAGCTGATACGCGCCGAAGTGTTCGAGGTGATCTCTCGTTCAACTGTAAGGTTCCACTGAGCCGATTGCGCATCACGGTATCGCGGATTTGTAGCCTGTTCCAGCTCTCCTCCGCCAAACTGTAATCCTGCGCCAGGTGGCGTGACCTGTGGGAAGGTAAAAATCGGAACGCCATTGTTGTTGTTCTGCCAGGTGTTGACGGCGGCTTGAGGGTTGCTCTCATTGTTGTTTTGTAGTTGCCCCAAGGCGGTTACAGTGAATATGCCGAAGCCGGCGCGAACTACTGTCTTATTGTCAGGCCTGTAAGCGAAGCTGACTCGTGGGTCAAAGTTACGGAGATATGTTTGCCGGAGACCGGTCGACACGCCATCCTGACTATTTGTAACCACAGGAGTACATGTAGCAGGGTTGTAGTTCGGATTGACGCCAGCCAGACCACAGGCATCAAACGAGGCCAGAAAGTCGGGAGCCGGCTTGAGGCCGTTCAGCAGGATGTTGTTCACGAGAACCGCGCCCTGTCCATTCGCACCCGGTCCGTTGTAGTTGGGATCGAAGTTCGCCTGAATTCCGTTCTTATCAACGAACGGAGGAAGGAGTTCCCAGCGCAGACCGAAGTTGAGTGTCAGGCGATCATTTATCTGCCACTGATCCTGGCCATAGATGCCCGTCTGTGCGCCGCCTGCATCATCTCTCGGCCCGGTTACTGCAAAGTAGGTGGTGTTGGGAGCGCCAAGCAGAAGATCGCCAAAGGAGCTTCCGGTAAACGTGTTTTGATTGAAGGTGAATAAGCCGTAGTCATCAGAGGGCGTCTCAATCTCCGGCACGGCGAAGCGAACCCAGCGAACATCGACACCGGCACGAATGGTGTGCCGGCCGCGGCTGTAAGTGAAATTGTCCGCGATCTGCTTGGTCGTAGACTGAGTGGGTCCGACGTGGTCTCTGCCGATTGGAGTGAAATTGGTTCCGTCGGAGAAGGCGATGCTAGGAAATCCTTGATCTGTCGGATGGTTTGAGACGTTTACGCCCTGCGCACCACCCACCTGAAGGTTCAGGCTTTGAAGCGCTGCCGCACCTTCAATTCCGAAGTTCGGGGACAGAATCGTGTCGGTGAAGCCATAGCGAAACTCATTCAGAAATCGACTGCTGATGACGTAGTTGTGGGAGATGAGGAAGCTACGATCGTGTTCGCTATCGACATCGTTTGGCAATAGCGGATTGACGACATTGACAGTAAGATTTTTTCGGTTGAAGCGCGCGTAGACCTGCTGCTTCGACGTAAGAACCTGATCAAGACGAGCGTCAAACCCATCTGTATTTGATGGAATCGGAACCAGTGTCTGGTAGTTGACGCCTCCGAGAGTGGATGGCAGGTTCGGAAGCGGGTAATACTTGTTGAGCAGCGCCGTTGCGAATGGGCTGACATTTGGAATGGTAAAGTTCGGGTACGGTTGTCCAGTCGTCGGGTTAGTCAAAACCCCGTTAGGAAGAGTGGCCGCAAGTTCACTTAGGTTTCCTGTTCTTTCGAGTGCAGTCGGTACCGTGTACTGCTCTGCTTGCGACGTCCGTCTCCTATTGCCCTCGTAGTCAAGGAAGAAGAATGTTTTGTCGCGGCCATTGTAGAGGTGTGGAATAACTACCGGACCACCGATGCTGCCGCCAAATGTGTTGAAATGCTTTGGGGCCTTCTCTGCGAAGTTCAAAACACGAGCATCGAGTGCATCATTCTGAAGATATTCGAAGAGGCTTCCATGAAGGTTGTTCGTTCCGCCCCTGGTCGTGAATGTGACATCACCGACCTGCGCAAACTCAGCATTGTTGTTGAACGCTGTAACTTTCAGTTCCGCGATTCCCTCGGGAGAAGGATACGGATTCGCACCGGCGGCGCTGTTGAAGACGTTTGTTGTTGAGATTCCATCGACAGAGAAGCCGATCATGTTTGATGTTGCGCCACCGATGGCAATATTTCCCTGACTATCCTGTTGGACGTTCGAAGAAGTAGCTAATGCAGCTAATGGGCTAGTGGTTGAAGCTCGGAAATTCAATGGCAGTTGACCTATGTCGCCGGTTCCCTTTGAGTCTCCGATCACACCGTTCTCTGTGTTGACCTGGCTTGCCGAAGAGGTGACCTCTACGGTGGTGGCCTGTTGGGCAATCGTCATCACGAGTGTGTATCGAAGGTCCTGTCGAGCGGCCAGAGTGACGCCGGAGACGATCGTGTCGGCGAATCCCTCGTGCTTCGCACGAATGGTGTAGCTGTTCGCAAGGACGTTCTCAAATCCATAGCTACCGGTGGCATCAGCCGACACCGTGCGGTCAGTATTTTCATCGATGCTATGGAGCGTAATCTGCGCATCTGGGATTGCTGCGCCAGTGCTGTCCTGAACGATCCCGCGAATGCTTCCAAATGTAGATTGCGCTTCTAAGCGAAGGTTATTCATGCAGAGCAGCACGAGGAGCGCAGTCAATAAGGTTGTTAGATAGTGCTTTCGAGCAATTCGCAGACGTGAAGAAGACGGCTCTGTGCCTTTTTCACAAAATGTAGTTGCCTGCTGGGCGAGCGAAGGAATTGCCTCCAAAGACATCAAAGAATAAGAAGTAAAGGGTGAAATGGGACGTATGGTTCCTCTGTAAGAGGCCATGATTTTTCTCCAGTCTGTCAGCACAAATCGGCTGCCACGCCTTATCAAAGACGACATCCCATGACTAGGACCTAAGTGAGATAGGAACATTTATGGTTTGCTTATAACTTTCTTCATCTCAACGCGGAGTAGCGCGAGAATTGCGAGTAAATCGGCAGTAATCTAATAAGTAAGAGATGAAGTCCACGCAAGTCACCAAGCGCCTGTTGCATATCGTCGCAATGATTCCCGTTATTTCATTGCTTACGGGCGCCATCTATCTAGGTCACGGCAAGGCATTGACCGCGGGCCTTATCGAATTAGTTCTTGTGATGTTGATCGGGTTCCGATGGGGATTTCCTGAGGCGGCAGTCGCCTCAGTATTGTCGGCTGCATGCCTTGACTACTTCTACATGCCGCCTATCTTTTCACTTCTTGAACATGATCCCCAGGACTGGATTTCATCGGGGATATTTGTCACTGTCGCTTTAACGGCTGGTCACTTTGCAGACCGGATTACCGGGAGGGCCTTACAAACTGAGAGTGAACGGACAAGACTGGAAAAGCTCTATCTGACGAGCAGGGATATCCTCATGCTGGACCGGCGTGATGAAGTGGGTGCACAACTGACGCGACTGATTGCTGATACGTTTCATGCTGATGCTGTGGCACTGTGGGACGCGCGCGAAGTACGAATGGACAGGGCAGGGAAAGATACGGTTCCGGACGATGAAGTTCGCGCGACATATTTTCACGAGCTCTGTGAGAATGATCTAGTATCTTGCACATTCAAGCGCGTGTTGAGACTTGGGACCAGGCCTGTCGGCGCGATCTACATTGCAGGCTCTTCGGATAGGAGCTGCCTGGATTCTCGATCGGTGGATGCGATTGCTTCGCTCTCGGCGATTGCCCTGGAGAGAGCGTACTGTTTTGCTGCGGAGAGTAATGCTGAAGCGGCAAAGCGGAGCGAACAGCTGAGGTCGACCGTTCTCGACGGTTTGGCCCATGCATTCAAAACCCCGCTGGCGACGATTCAGAGCGCAAGTTCGGGATTGCTGGAGATTAGCCGTCTTGAATATCCGGAGAGAGAGCTCGTGTCTCTCATCGATGAACAGGCGACACGTTTAGCTAAGCTGACCGACCAGGTTTTGCGAACCGCTGAGTTAGATGAGGGCCAGTTAAAAGTGGAACGCGAGAGGCTCTCACTCGACCAATTGTTCCGGGATTGTAGAGAACAAGTCGCCCATAGTTTGACGGATCATCCTCTACGGACCATAGACGAGACATGGGGAAGCTACGTGTGGGCGGACGTCCGTCTGCTTGAGATGGCGCTTTTGCAAATGCTCGACAACGCTTCGAAATATGGAAGTCCCGGTTCGCCAATCACGCTCCGTGTGAGGTCGACCGACACGGAGGTCGTGTTCAACGTGCAGAACGAAGGATCTTTTATTGCCCCCGAAGAGAGGCTGCGGATTTTTCAGCGCTTTTATCGGTCCCCCGGGTCTCAACATAAGGCACCAGGGACTGGCATCGGTCTTTCCGTCACCAAACGTATTGCCGAGGCTCACACCGGCAGAGTGTGGGTTGAATGCGAGTCAGAAGTGAGCACCACGTTCTCGTTCGCGCTCCCTCTCATTCACAGGGAGGCCTGACATGGACGACTCGCAAGGAAGAGTACTGATTGTGGAAGACGACACGGCGCTGCGACGCAGCCTGCGCACTACGCTTGACGTCATAGGCTTCGACATAGGCGAGGCCGGCAATGGAGAAGATGGCCTTACCCGTCTGCGCATGGTTGATTATGAGGCAGTGCTGCTGGATATTAATATGCCTGGCATCGGAGGGATCGAAACCTGTCGACGCATCAGGCGTGCGTATACGAAGCTGCCGATTCTTATGTTGACGGTTCGAGACAGTGAAGATGATAAAGTCGAGGCGCTGGAGGCGGGCGCGGACGACTATGTAACTAAGCCATTTCAGACACGCGAGCTAGTAGCCAGGATACGTGCCGCTATTCGTCGATTTCGGGCACCCGAAACTCCGGCTGAGATGCCCATCAGATACGGAGCCATAACGCTTGATCCCGTTCGACGGCGCGTGGAGCGATCTGGGATCGAGGTCCATTTGACGCCACGTGAATTCGATGCTCTTCAACTTCTGATGACGCATGCGGGTCGGCCGGTTATGCATGCTCGAATCCTGGCGGCACTGCGTGGGCCTGATAACGGAAATGATCGTGCGTACCTGCGTGTACTCATTGGCCAGCTTCGCAAGAAACTCGAAGACGATCCCGCGAATCCAACATATATCCTGACAGACAGCTACATTGGATATCGCTTTCGCGAGCCATAGACGGTTGGATCTCGATTCGTCAGCAGGCGAGAGCTCGCGAGAGGACATGCGCGGAGAGACCGCGCTCAGTAAGACTGTGTGGTGGGCGACACGGATGAGTCATAGTGCTGCAAGCGTGCTCTCAAGATCTGATTTTTAATCAATAGCTCATTGATCAGTTGGCAAAGGCTGTACCACTTCGCTTGGGCGAGCATGTCCCCTGTCGACGTATCGTCTTGAAGAATCGAGTATCCGCTGTCCATAATCCCCCCTTGCGTTGAAAAGTACACGGAGGTACTGGGCTCGTCTACGCCCAATTGAGGTCGGATTAGAGACCCCTTTTGAGGGGTAACTGAGTAGAGGAGGGAGCTGTGAGAGTTAATTGGGGCAGAAGGGCAATCTGAGGTTTCAACTTAAATTGCGTGGAGGAGGGAACGTTGATTCACCTCCTCCAGATTTGTCTCTTCTCTCGGGGGTTAGAGACACGACAGATGAGAGATTTCTAGAAGGGGATGTCGTCGTCGGTGATGCCTACGTCCGCGTAGTCGGGCTGACTGGATGGGGTGCGCTGGTCGTAGCTGGCGGTGTTGGATTTGGAGTAGCCGCCGCTGGATGCACCTTCGCCGGCCGATTTTCCGCCAAGGAGGGTGAGTTCGTTGACGAGGATTTCGGTCTTGTACTTCTTCTCGCCGCTGGTCTTGTCGTCCCAGGAGCGGGTCTGGATCTTGCCTTCGACGAGGATCTGCGAGCCCTTTTTGACGTAGTCGCGGACGACTTCGGCGGTACGCTGGAAACAGACGATATTGTGCCACTCGGTCTTGTCTGCCCAGTTGCCCTGGGCATCTTTCTGCCGGTCGGCGGTGGCCAGAGAGAAGCTGGCGACGGTCATGCCGCCTGCGGTGGAACGGATCTCGGGGTCTTTGCCGACGTTGCCGAGGAGGAAGACTTTATTGACGCCCTTTGCCATGTGAAGAACTCCGGTGGTGTTGCTTTACGAAAGTGATGTCGCTGCCCAAGTGGGCTGGTCGGACTGCCTCAGGTTCGGCCCCCTGGAACGTTTGTCCGCGGGGACTTCGGTGCTTAAACTACGCTGCTTCAGATCTGTGTTGCAAGGATTAGGTTGCAAAG
>CAZZZG010000046.1:0-29970 GCA_964658525.1 uncultured Edaphobacter sp. | reverse complement strand
GACGGAATATCAAATTATGGCACATGCCTTTCTCTCAAAACGCATCGTCACTCCACAAGGCACGCAACCCGGTGCACTGCTCGTAGAAGACGGCACAATACGCGCCATCTGCCGTCCCTCAGAGGTTCCAGCTGACGCCATCATTCACGACTGCGGGAACGACGCCCTGCTCCCCGGACTCGTCGACACCCACGTCCACATCAACCAACCGGGCCGCACCGAATGGGAGGGGTTCCGCACGGCAACACGTGCTGCCGCCGCCGGGGGTTACACCACCCTGATTGACATGCCGCTTAACTGCCTCCCCGAAACCACAACGGTAGCCGCACTGGAGCAAAAGCGCGAGGCCGCAAAGGGAGAGTGTTTCATCGATTGGGCCGCCTGGGGAGGAGCCGTCGCCGACAACCAACAGCACATCCTTCCACTGGCCGACGCTGGTGTACTCGGCTTCAAATGTTTTCTCATCTACCCCGGCTGCGACGGCTTCACCATGATCGACCAACAGCAGTTAGAAGCCGCCCTCCCATCCATCGCACAGTCCGGCCTTCCCCTCCTCGTCCATGCAGAGCTCGCCGAACCTATCGACACGGCGACCCAGTCATTAGCCAACGCGGACTGGCGACGATACCAAACCTACCTCGCCTCACGCCCTGACGAAGCCGAACTCCAGGCCATCCGCCTCATGATTCGTCTTTGCCGCCAATACGGCTTCCGCCTGCACATCGTTCATCTCTCCACCGCACTCGCTCTCTCCGAACTGAAAGCTGCACGCCACGAAGGCCTTCCCATCACCGTCGAGACCTGCCCACACTATCTGCACTTCGCCGCCGAAGCAATCCCGGACGGCGCAACTTTTCTCAAGTGCGCACCACCAATCCGCAGCAAAGAAAATCAGCGCGCCCTGTGGCGAGGCCTGCACGAGGGCATCATTGACATGATCGTCACCGACCACTCGCCCTGCCCACCCGAGATGAAGCGCATCGAGACTGGCCGCTTCGATCAAGCGTGGGGTGGCATCGCCAGCCTCTCTCTCGCCCTTTCAATCATCCACACCGACTCCTCTCATCGCGGCGGCACGCTCGAAGACGTCACCCGCTGGATGAGCAGCGCACCGGCCGCACTCGCCGGCCTCGCCCATCGAGCGGGCTCTCTGCAATCACGCCGCGACGCAAACTTCATCATCTTCGATACCGAGACAGAGTTCACCGTCACTCCCGACAAACTGCACTATCGCCACGCCATCTCACCGTACATGGGCGAAACGCTGCGTGGCGTCGTAAAAGCCACCTATCTGCGTGGAGAACCGGCATATCGTGAAGGCATCTTCGCTCCCGCGCCCTCCGGCCGCGAGGTCAAGTTATAGTAGGCAGACACACATGAACAAAGTCCTGGCCCGATGGAATTCACTCGATCCCGCCACCGCCGCTCGCACAGTTCTTCCCTGCTGCGGATCGCAGGCGTGGGCCACTGCACTCGCTTCCTCGCGTCCGATTGAAGACGAAGATTCGCTTATCACAAAATCCTCGTCCATCTGGCTCAGCCTTCCCGAAGAGGCATGGCGAGAGGCGTTCGACAGTCATCCCCGCATAGGTCAAAAACATGCCCAGGCTCATGCAACCGAAGAGTCTTTGCGCTGGTCGGTACAGGAGCAACGCGCAGCGCTCGCGAACGATGAAGCCCTCAAACTAGCGCTCGAAGACGCAAACCGTCGCTACGAAGAACGATTCGGCCGAATCTTCATCGTCTGCGCTTCAGGAAAAGCTTCAACAGAGATCCTTGCCATTCTGGACGCGCGAATGCAAAACGACGATGCAGCCGAGCTTCACGAAGCAGCCGAACAACAACGCCAGATCACACAGCTTCGCCTTCACCGCTGGTTGGAGTCAGAGTAACCATGGGCATCTCCACTCACATTCTCGACACTTCACTAGGTACGCCCGCCGCGGGCGTTCCAATCACGCTCGCTCGCATGACTGACGAAAAGTGGTCCACACTTAACGAAGCAACCACCGACGCAGACGGTCGCTGCAAACATCTTCTACCCGAAACCGAAGCCCTGCGACCGGGCGTCTATCGTATCCACTTTGAAACCTCCGCCTACTACAAACACCATCAGCTAAGCGGGCTTTATCCCTACATAGAAATTGTCTTCACCGTATTCGAAGGCGAAAAGCATTACCATATCCCTCTGCTCCTGACCGCGAACGGCTACACCACCTATCGAGGAAGCTGACCCGATGATCGAGTTGACTGAAAATCGTTATGGAAAATCCCGTGTCCGCTTGATGAAGGTGACCCGTCACTCCAACGGCCACGAACTGCGCGAGTGGACCGTCCAGGTACTACTAAAGGGAGACTTCGACTCCGCCCATCTCGACGGCGACAACAGCAAAATCCTGCCGACGGACACGATGAAGAACACCGTCTATTCTCTTGCCCGAAGCTCTCAAGCATCCTCGATGGAGGGCTACGCCAAAGAACTCGCCGATTTCCTCCTGGGGCGCAATCCGCAGGTCTCATCCGCTTCGGTCCGCATCGAAAGCACAATGTGGAAGCATCTCACCGTGGATGGCAACCCTCATCCCAGCGCCTTCATGCGCGGCAGCGGCGAACTCCAAACAACCAGCGTAGAGCGCACGCAGACCGGAAATTTCTATATCCTCTCCGGCTTCGACAACCTCGTCCTGCTCAAGACTGCTAACTCCAGCTTCGAAGGCTACATCAAGGACTCGCTCACCACTCTGCCCGAAACCAAAGATCGCATCTTCGGAACCGCGGTCAGCGCCGAGTGGCAATACACCTCCACTGATCTCGACTTCGAAACCGCACGCACAAAAATTCGAGAGACGATGCTCCGCACCTTTGCCAATCACGACAGCAAGTCCGTGCAGCAAACTCTCTACGCGATGGCCGCAAGCGCGCTCGAAGACGTTCCCGAAATCGACGAGATCGAAATCACGATGCCGAACAAACATTGTCTACTCGTCGATCTCTCCCGCTTCGGCCAGGACAATCCCAACGAGATCTTCGTTCCCACTGACGAGCCGCACGGATACATCGAAGCTCGCGTTCGTCGCAAATCCTGAATCGTAAAAATTCGTATCTATGTCAGTAACAAATTCAGATCGCGCCACTCGGATCATCTCCCGCTGCCGGGAGATCGCAGCCTGCACCGAAATCCCAGGCGAGATCACACGCCGTTTCCTGACCCCTCCGATGCACACTGTCCACACATTGCTTCGCCAGTGGATGGAGGCAGCCGGTATGACGGTTCGAATCGATGCCATCGGCAACATCCGCGGACTATGGCAATCTGCCCGTTCCGATGCACCACGCATAATCATCGGGTCGCATCTGGACACCGTCCCAAACGCCGGAGCCTTCGACGGAATCCTCGGCGTCGTCCTTGGTATCACCATCATCGAAGAGTTGCAGGGACGCCTACTTCCGTTCTCCGTCGAAGTCATCGGCTTTTCAGAAGAGGAAGGTGTGCGTTTCAGTAAGCCCTTCCTTGGCAGCCTCGCAGTTGTAGGAAAGTTGGACAACGCTGCACTACAGCGCACAGATCGAGACGGTGTCAGCGTTGCCGACGCGATCGCCAACTATGGCCTGGATCCCGCACATCTTCCGGCCGCACTTTTATCCGACGATGTCTTCGCATACCTCGAGTTTCATATCGAACAGGGCCCCGTGCTCGAGAACGAAGATGCCTCACTGGGGGTAGTCGAAGCTCTCGTAGGACAGACCCGCATGCAGTTCATCTTTGACGGCCACGCCAACCACGCGGGAACGACGCCCATGCACCTGCGACACGACGCAATGGTCGCAGCCGCCAGATGGATTGTCGCCGTCGAAGAGTACGCTATCTCACACGAAGGCCTCGTCGCGACCGTCGGCAAGCTGGAAGTTTCACCCGGCGCTGGAAATGTAATCGCCGGAAGAGTGAAGGCGTCGCTCGATGTGCGCCACGCTCAGGACATGACGCGCCACACTGCCGTGACTGCACTGATTGACAGTGCAACCTCATTTGCCACCGAACGCGGCGTAAAAGTCTCAACACAGATCGAGATGAATCAGCCCGTCGTTCCGCTCGATCCACACCTGACGACCATACTGCACAACGCCGTGTTGAAACTTGGCTTCCCCAATCGTAGAATGACCAGCGGTGCCGGTCACGACGCCATGATTCTCGCCCCAACCATTCCCTCCGCCATGCTCTTTCTCCGCAGTCCCGGAGGCCTCAGCCATCATCCCGACGAAGCCGTGCTCCCACAAGACATCGAAGCCGCGCTCGCGACCGCAATGGAGTTCCTCGCGCAGTTGAGTGATGATAAAACCAAGGACGACCATGCATAAACTGGGACATACTCGCAGTACAAATCAGCGCGATCATCTTCTCCACACGCCGGACACCTTCGTCCGCACCGTGCTGCCCGGCATGGAACTCGCTACCGCCGTCGTTCACATCTCACCCGCTGGCGGCGCAGCCTTCACCCAGTACACCGCAGAGCTCGAGCCCGGCGGCAAGCTCGGGCCAACCTCAAACCAGCGTTTCATCTATGCGCTCGAAGGCGCAGCCGACCTCGCCACCGACGCCAGCTTCCACACCCTGATCCCTGGCGGATTCGCTTACATCCCCGAGGACGCCGCGCACACCGTCACCGCACAGCAATCTACCCGACTCGTCGTCATCGAAAAACCCTACGAAACACTCGCATCTGCTTCCGCACCGGAAACCGTCGTAGGCCACGAAGACAAAACACTCTCCGTCCCGCTCAACGACGACCACGACCTTCAGGTTCGCAGCCTAATTCCCGGCTCGCCATCCTTCGACTTCGCCGTCAACACGATGACCTACCAACCCGGCGCAGCGCTCAGCATGGTAGAAGTCCACATCATGGAGCACGGCCTGTTGATGCTCGAAGGCGGCGGCATCTATCGCCTCGGCGACAACTGGTACCCGGTCACAGCAGGAGACTTCATCTGGATGGGACCTTACTGTGCGCAGTGGTTTGGCGCCATCGGAAAACGCCCCGCCAAATATCTCATCTACAAAGACTGGAACCGCAATCCTCTCAGTTAAATTTTCTTTCGGTGGCTACGCGGAGGCACAGTGGCGATAAAAAGAAGAAGACCATTCAATCCTCGAATCATCGAGAGCAATCTGTAGGAAGCAATTACCCAGGCGCGATCCGATCGCTGGAGCAAGTATCCATCGGAGATTGAGGAGCTCTAAGACCTTGACGACGCAAATCCAAACCTCTGCACTCCAGATAGACTCCGCTCGGCTCCTCAACGAACTCCAAACCCTCGCCACCTTCACCGACGCCGAGCCCGTCACCAACGGCACCGCCGTCACCCGCATCGTCTTCTCCGCCGACGACCTCCGCGCCCGCGCCTGGCTGAAAGAATTAGCCACCGCCGAAGGCTTCGAAGTCCGCGATGACGCCGTAGGCAACATCTTCATCCGCTGGCCGGGCACAGACCCCGAACTCCCCGCCGTCGCCACCGGATCACACACCGACGCCATTCCCCACGCCGGCATGTACGACGGCACCGTCGGAGTCCTAGGCGGTCTCGAAGCCATGCGAGCGCTCAAACGCAGCGGCCTGCGCCCCCGCCGCTCCATCGAGCTCGTTATGTTCACCTCCGAGGAGCCCACCCGCTTCGGCATTGGCTGTCTCGGCAGCAGACTCATCTCCGGAACCCTCGACCCCAGCCGAGCCGACGCGATGCAGGACAAAGATGAAGCGACACTATCCGCCGTCCGAACCGCAGCAGGCTTCTCCGGTTCACTTGCCTCGGTGCAGCCTCCATCGAACCACTACCACGCCTGGCTCGAACTCCACATCGAACAAGGCCCTCTTCTCGAATGCGAAGGCATAGCCATCGGAATCGTCACCAGCATCGCCGCACCCGCTGGTTATCGCTTCACCATCACGGGCTTCGGCGGCCACGCCGGAGCACTCCTGATGCCCGACCGCAAAGACGCCCTCTGCGCCGCCGCCGAACTCATCCTATCCGTCGAAAAAAACGCACTAGCCACCGGAGCCATCGACACCGTCGCCACCATCGGCACCTGCGACGTGCATCCCGGCGCGGTCAACAGTGTCCCCAGCCGCGTCGTCCTGCAACTCGACATCCGCGACACCGACCCCACCCGCCGCGAGTCCGTCATGCAAGCCGTCCGTCGTGATTGCGAAGACCTGCGCCAGCGCCGCAAAGTCACAATCACCGAAGAGCAAGTCAACGCCGACGCCCCAGCACAATCCTCGCCCCACATCGTCGAACTCCTCGAACAGACCTGCGCCACCCAAAAAATCCCCTACAAAAAGATGGTCAGCCGCGCCTATCACGACTCCCTCTTCATGGCCCGCATCGCACCCATCGCCATGATCTTCATCCCATGCCGCAACGGCGTAAGCCACAGACCGGACGAATACGCCACCCAATCGGATACCACTCTCGGGGTACAGGTGCTCGCCTCGGCCCTTGCTAAACTAGCGTCGGAGTAACTGCCTCGGCATGGCTATCGAATCGATCAATCCCGCCACTGGAAAGCTGTTACGCAGCTTCGAACCCCTCACCGACGAAGCTGCGCGCCAGAAGATCGCTCTCGCCGCCGAATCGTTTCGCACGTACTCCCAGGTGCCGCTCGAGCATCGCGCCCTTTGGATGCGCAAGCTCGCGTTCCTTCTCGAACACGAGGTCGACGAACTCTCCACCCTCATCACCCAGGAGATGGGCAAGCCAATCGAGGCGGCGCACTTCGAGATCCTCAAATGTGCCGGCGTCTGCCGTTACTACGCCGAGCACGCCGCCCGCATCCTCGCGCCCGAGTCCATCCCCACCGACGACAACTACAGCTACGTGCGTTGGGATCCGATCGGCGTCGTCTTGGCCGTCATGCCGTGGAACTTCCCGTTCTGGCAGGTCTTCCGCTTCCTCGCTCCCGCATTGATGGCCGGCAACGTCGCTCTCCTCAAACATGCCGGAAATGTCCCTCAGTGTGCTCTCGCCATCGAATCCATCGTCCGCCGTGCGGGCTTTCCTCGCGGCGCCTTCCAGAACCTTCTTCTCGAAATTCATCAGGTCGAAATAGTCCTCGGCGACGAGCGCATCGCCGGCGTGACCGTTACAGGAAGCGAGACAGCAGGTCGAGCCATCGGCGCACAAGCCGGCTGGCTCATCAAAAAATCCGTCCTCGAACTCGGGGGGAGCGATCCCTTCATCGTCATGCCCTCTGCCGATCTCGACATGGCCGTCGAAATCGCCGTCCGCGCCCGGTGCGTCAATAGCGGACAATCCTGCATCGCAGCCAAACGCTTCATCGTCGCCGACGAGATCTATGACGTCTTCGAATCCCGCTTCGTCGCAGGCATGGAGGCCATGCGCGTCGGCGATCCCATGAAGGACGACACCGACATCGGTCCTCTCGCGACCGTCCACGCCCTCGAACTTCTCGAAGCGCAGGTAAAAGCAGCCACTCACGCGGGTGCACGCATCCTCACCGGCGGCGAACGCATGCTCGGCGTCGGCAACTACTTCGAACCTACCGTCCTCACCGGCGTTCCACGCACCTCTGCCGTCTATCGCGAAGAGCTCTTCGGCCCCGTCGCCATGCTCTTTCGCGCGAAGGACGTCAACGAGGCCATCGAGATCGCCAACGACACACCCTTCGGCCTCAGCGCCTCCGTATGGACTCGCGAGCCCGCCGAACAACAGCGCTTTATCTCCGAGTTGCAGTGCGGCGGCGTCTTCCTCAACGCAATCGTCGCCAGCGACCCACGCCTGCCCTTCGGAGGCATCAAACGCTCCGGCTACGGTCGCGAGCTCTCCGCCGCAGGCATGCGCGAGTTCCTGAACGCAAAAACCGTCGTCATCTCCGCGGCAACCTCCGCGAATGAGCCCGCTACCGAACCTTATCTGGTCGACACCGCCGACTCCCTCACCCGGTAGCTCTCTCAACACGAGACGCCCATTTTCGGCTAAGCTTCTGTGTCGTCAAGAAGCCTTCTTCGCTCGTCGCGAAGCAAACATCGACCCGAGATATTTTCTACCAAGAGGATCATCATGCCCCAACTCAAGTACTTCAGCGGCTTCGGCAATGAGTTCGCCACCGAGGCACATCCCGGTGCCCTCCCAGTCGGTCAGAACAGCCCGCAAAAGGCCCCGCTCGGCCTTTATACCGAGCAACTCAGCGGCAGCCCCTTCACCGCGCCCCGTCTGCTCAATCGCCGCACCTGGACCTACCGCATCCGCCCCTCCGTCATGCACAAACCCTACGAGCGCATCGCAAACGCCATGGTCCGCTCCACCCCCTTCAACGAAGTCGAGACGACCCCAAGCCAACTCCGCTGGGATCCTCTACCCCTGCCAACAACTCCAGTCGACTTTGTAGATGGCCTCACCACCCTCGCCGGCAACGGCGATCTCACCATGCACTCCGGCGTCGCCATCCACATCTACGCCGCGACGAAAAGCATGACCGACCGCTTCTTCTACTCCGCCGACGGCGAGCTTCTCTTCGTCCCTCAACTCGGCCGCCTCACGCTCCACACCGAACTCGGCATCCTCGAAATCAACCCCGGAGAAATTGCACTCGTCCCCCGCGGCATCAAGTTCCGCGTAGAACTCCTCGACCCACAGGCCCGCGGCTATCTCCTAGAAAACTACGGAGCGCAATTTCGCCTCCCCGAACTCGGCGCAATCGGAGCCAACGGCCTCGCCAACAGCCGCGACTTCCACACCCCGCACGCAGCCTACGACGACCGCGACAACGGCACCTTCCAGGTCGTCGCAAAGTTCCAGGGCAATCTCTGGGCCACGGACTTCGATCACTCCCCGCTCGACGTAGTCGCCTGGCACGGCAACTACGCGCCCTGTAAATACGACCTCGCTCGCTTCAACTGCATCAACTCAGTCAGCTTCGACCACCCCGACCCCTCCATCTACACCGTCCTCACCTCGCCCAGCGAGATTCCCGGCACCGCAAACGTCGACTTTGCCATCTTCCCCCCACGCTGGCTCGTAGCCGAGCACACCTTCCGTCCACCTTGGTTCCATCGCAACTTCATGAACGAGTTCATGGGTCTCGTCAAAGGCGAGTACGACGCCAAGGCCGAGGGCTTCGTTCCCGGCGGAGCCAGCCTGCACAACTGCATGAGCGGCCACGGCCCCGACGCAGAAACCTTCGACCGCGCCAGCAAAGCCGAACTCAAGCCAGTCAAACTCGAAGGAACACTCGCCTTCATGTTCGAAACCCGCTTCGTCTGCCGCCCCACAAAGTTCGCGATGGACACCGCCGCTCGCCAGCACGAGTACTACACCTGCTGGCAGACCCTGAAGAAAAACTTCAAACCGTAGCAAGTCAAAAGCGCTGGTCCTCCCACCGACCAACGGGAGGACCAGCGCGGCCTTCCCTCACTACCAAGGTATACAAGTCACGAAGTGACCGCTCCACGCGCAGTGGGCCCGTCCGGCAGGACGTCTGTGCAGAACGTTAGAAGTTGAACGAAGCCTGCAGCGTGATCCGGCGCACAGCAGTAGCAGAGCTGAATGGACCCGCCGCCAACGTAGTGAACTGCCCAAATCGCGGCGAACTCAAAACGCTCGTAGGCGTTCCGAAAGGAACGACGTTGAACAGGTTGAAAGCCTGTGCTCCCAGGGTGAAGGTATAACGATGACCTGAACTAGCGCTCTGAGGCCCAAATCCTCCCCGAACACCGCCCGGCCCACCAGCCCGAAGACCCCCACCACCCTGACCTCCACCGCCCGGCCCGCCGTTACGCCCCGAGCCGCTTCCCTGCGTAGCATTCGCAGCGCCTCCAGATCGCTCTCCAAATCCAAACACACGAGAAGCACGAAGATTGAACGTGAAGTTGGTAGGGCCGTCGCAGTAGTTGATCGGCACCGGCGTCAAACTGCCAGTCTGCGTAGAGCTAAAATCAGACGCAACTCTGCAGCGTCCGCTATCCCCATTCTCAAAGAATGGCCGTTGGTTATAGATCGACGTATTGAAAGGATCTTGCCCGGTCGTGAGGTTATAAGGCGTCCCCGACTGCGCAATCATAAACGGGCTAGCGGAGAACCCATAGGGAAGCTGCCAGCTCCCGCCGACAACCGCGAAGCTCGCATGCGCAAATGCTGCGCGTCCATAGTCCACCTTCGTGTCCGTGTTGCTGGTCGGAAAGAAAGACGCCCCCGATGTATTCGCATCCGCAAGATTCAACGAATAAAAGCCGAACAATGTGAGCTTCTTCAACCGCGCGCTCCCATTAATCAGCAGTTGATTTTCTTTATAGACGCCGCCAGATTGAAACTGTTGATCGAAGCCGTTGGCAACGATAAAGTTCCTGCTCAAATACTGATGATCCCCCCGCGCATAAAGGTAGTTCACCGACATCGTGGCCGCACGCCCAAGCTGCTGATCGAACCCAACCGCCTCCTGCATCGTGTACGAGCTACGTATCCCGTCACCGAGACCATAAGTCGTAATCTTGTTCGACGTCGGACTCCCGCAACTGCTCGGACTCTCCGGCGTGCAACTACTCCCCGGATTAAGAACCGTTGAGGTGATCTGATTGAAGCCATTCTCCTGCAGCGTTGTCAGATAATTCGCCAGCGTAAAACGATCGTAAAAGATTCCAAACCCACCTCGCAGCACGGTTGTAGGCGACTTGCCGCCCCTTCGCGGAATCCCGTAGGCAAACGACAGACGCGGGGCAAAGTCATGCGCGCTACTAATAACGTTCTGCGCCTCCAGCCGAAGCCCGTAGGTAATCGTAAGGTTCCCCTTCGGCTTCCAGTCATCCTCCGCATACAACCCAACATCGGTCACGCGACCATCCACCTCTAACTTGTTGATCGCCGTCACCGCATACTGCCCCGGCAGTCCGCACTGGTATGACGAGATGCTCGCGTTCACCGCAGCGCACGGCGTCGTCACACCGGCAGCGCAATTGCTCGGCCTCTTGATGCTCGGATTAGGATCCGTGCAGGGATCAAGCAGGTACGAGTAAGTAAAGGTTCCGTTCGATCCAGCATTCGAGGAGAGAGACTCATCCGTCGTCCTCACCCGTCCGCCAAACCGAATGAAGTTCTTCGTTGTCGCAATCGAACTGTAGTTCTGAAGCTCAAGATGAGTGCTCGTACTTTGCTGGGTCCCCAGACTCGATCCACCCGACGTAAAAATTCCCTGCACTGACGCTGTCGGATCAGTGCTCAACGGATTCTGCGTCGAATAGTCCCGTTCATACTCGAACCGCGTCTCATTGATCACGCGTGGACTCAGGATCTGCGTATCGCTGATCTGAACCGTATTCTCCGTCGCCTCTGTGTTGTAACCGGACGTCGGCAGATTCGTGTTCCCGATGCCGTTATTGTTTTGTCCATTGACGTAATACTGATAGCGCAACGTCAACGTGTTCTTCTCTCCCAGCGCAAAATCAACCCGCGGAGCCACATCACTTCGCGTCTGAGGATGCGACACCGCGCGCGCTGACTCCGGGTAAGAGGAAAAATACGAGCACGTTAGATCCCCCGGCGGACAGGGCGTAAGCGAAGTAGCAGAGCTCGCATAAAAGCCGCTCGGATTGACGATATTGTTGTCCTGAATCGTCCGATGCGATCCACCCACCGTAAACGAAGCGAACCGATTGATAGGCCCGCTCACGCTCCCCAGAATAAAAGTCGTGTAATACGGCGGCTGCGTATTCGTGGCTCCCAGAAACGGGTTCGACGTATTGAATACATTATCCCCACCCTGCACGCTGATGTTGCCGTGATACTTATCCGTACCCGGCTTCGTAAAAACCTCAACGCGTCCGTATCCCAGCTTGTCATACTGCGCCGAAAAAGGATTTTGATTGATGCGAATCTCGCGAATCGAAGACTTCGGAGGAAGCTGTCCGCCGGTAAAACCATCCACATAAATCTGGCCTCCGCTCGGCCCCGCAGCCGGCCCCGCCAACGCAGTCAGCTCTGAAGACAGCTCATCAGGATCGTCCGACAGCGCGTCCAGATCCTTTCCCTTAATCACCGTACTGCTCGCATTGCTGTCGGAATCCACGCTCACCTGCGCACCCTGCGAGTTGACGTTGACCTCCTGCTTCTCCTCCTCGATCGCCAGCTTCGCATCCAGTGCCAAATTCTGTCCCGCCGCGACCTTCACCCCCAGCTTCACGAACGACGCGAACCCCTTCATCGTCACAGTCATCGAGTACGTTCCCGCACCAACCCCGCGCAGAGTATAAGTTCCGTCGCTCTGCGACTGCGTAACCAAAGCCTTGCCCGAGGCAGGAGTAAGCGTCACCGTCGCCCCTGGGATCACAGCACTTTCAGGATCCGCCACCGTTCCATGCACAGTAGCGCCCACCTGCTGCGCCCTCAGTGCTACCGGGCTCAACGCGATGAGAAAAAACACAACAACCTTCAGAACCGCACGAAATGACATTACTTCTCCTCAAACTTTTCTATCGTTCCACCACGGACCCCGGCTTACTGCGCGCCGGCATCGCCTCCACCAAGACTCCACGGAGACAGCGTCAACGCCGGCCCCCCGCTGGGCGTTGCCGCAAGAATAGGCTCCACTCCCGACAACAACGTCACACACGTAACCGTACTGCTGGTTGAATCCGGCTGCGACGCGACGATCATCACCGCATCTCCCGTCTTCAGATCGGCAACCGTCTGGTTCGGCAGCCGGCTCACAAGTTGAGACAGATCCGCTCCAGCAGACCTCCCCGATCCACCCGTCCGTTCCGCCGGCGAACCACTGGCTTGGCTTGAAGCGTGTGACTCCTCACTCGCCTCCGATGCCCCGTCCTTCGCCCGCGCCGCAAACCTCGCCGCAGCCTGCGGTGGCAGCGCCTTCAGGTTCGAGTTATTAGTAACCAGAACTGTCACCGTCTTCTTCGTGGCCAAATCCTTCAGAGTCACCGTACCCTTAGCCGCGTCAATCGACGAGATCAGGCCCGCCAAGTTCTTAAACGAACCACTAACAATCTCCTCAGCCTGAATCGACGATCCATCGTCAGACTTCGCTCCCCGCACCCGCAGTTGATCTCCCACCTGAATCTGCGCTAGCGTTCCCGGCTTCGCATCTTCAAACTTCACCGAGTCGCCCGCATATCGCCGAAACTTCGTCGTACTCGACGTATTCACTATCAGCTTCTTCGCACCAACCGACACCGTCACCGCACCGCTACCGGCATCAACTGAGTTCACAATGCCGCCAGTTCCGCGCTTCTGCCAGTCTCCCTGCTCGGCTTCGTGCTTCTGCGCGATATCCGACGACTTCATCAGAATCACGCGCGATGCCGTAAACCCAGCGCCATCACCGGCCTTACCGCTCACCAGCACGCGATCCCCTACCGCGATATCCGCCAGACCAATCGCCTGTGCCGTCTTTAAATCTGTACTTCCCGGAGCCAGTTGCAGAACCCGCGCTCCATCCGCCACGCTTACTACAACCTCCTGCCCCGCGTCGGTCGTCAGCGTCAGACTGCCTCCCGCCACTGCCTTCACGGTGCCGATCTGACGCGCAGCCGCAGGTGCAGAAGCAGTTGGAGTCTGCGCCACCAGGACACCGCTACAGGCAAACAATGCCACCATCAGGGAAATCACGCCACCCAATACCGCCGTCCCAAAAAACTGAGTGATCTTAAACATGGTCACTTCCTCTAGCCCGAATACGTCACGTTCTCGTCGGTCGCTTGGAATTTACTCATCCAAGTCGCCATTCACTAAGGAAGACGAGCCAGCAACGCAAAAGTTTCCCTGGGATCGAGAAGCTTTGCCTTGAAGAAGGGTGAACCAGTAGCAAACCGATTCAAACCCACCGCCCCATGCTAAACGTTTTGCACTCCCTGCGCCCAGCGCCTAAGTTCCGAGAGAACTAAAATAGGCCCGACGCGTTACCACCGCGCCGCCGAAGTCGTCGAAAAACTAAGAACCAAGGCGACTTTGCTCACCCGATAGAATCGCCACACTCTCCGCAGGCAAAATAACTGAGCCTTCTTTTATCTCCACTCCCGGCCGCGAAGCAAGCAGCAAGGGAAGCTCACGTAAATGAGCAAACTCCGCCGGCTGCGACCCAAAATTGCACATCACCGCAACCGCCCCGCGCTCCATCACAAGCAATCGCCCCCGCTCATCGAACCTGGCCTTCACATGTCCCGGTGATCCATCGTTCAACGACACAGACCCTCGCCGCAACTGAATCAGCCTGCGATACCAATCCAGCATCTCCTCATGCCGTCCCTGGTGAATCTCATCCCAATTCAGCTTCGAACGCCGAAACGTCTCCACATCTTCCGGATCAGGAATGTCCTCCGGATTCCATCCAAACGCCGCAAACTCGCCCCGCCGCCCATTCTTCACTGCCTTCGCCATCTCCGGATCCTCATGATCCGCGAAGTATAGAAACGGTGTCGAAGCCGCGAACTCTTCCCCCTGAAAGATCATCGGAATAAACGGCGCCGTAAACACAAGCGCGGCCGCCACCTTAGCAAGATCTATGCCCACCGTCTGATCCACCCTGTCGCCAACCGCTCGATTGCCCACCTGGTCGTGATTCTGGATGTACCCCAGAAAATGATGCGGCGACAGATCATCGGCCGGCCGCCCATGCGAGCGCCCTCGATACTTCGAATAGCTGCCATCCTGCGCAAAGTTCTTCGTCAACGCCTTCGCCAGCTTCTCATGCGTTCCGAAATCGGAGTAGTACCCCTTCCCTTCACCCTCCGACGAAAGCACCGTGAACAGTGCATGATGAAAATCGTCGCTCCACTGCGCATCCATCCCGTATCCGCCATCTTTCGCAGGGGTAACAACTCTGGGATCATTCAGATCGCTCTCGGCGATCAGCACCAGCCGCCTTCCCAGCTCCTTCGACAACGCCTTCACCTCAGAAGACAGCTGCTCCATAAAGTGGATGGCCGACCGGTCGACGTACTCATGCACCGCATCCAGCCGCAGACCATCGATGTGATAGTCCCGCATCCACATCAGTGCGTTGTCGCAGAAGAACCGCCGCACCTCATCGCTTCCCTCGCCTTCAAAGTTGATGGCGCCTCCCCACGGAGTATGGTGCCTCTCCGTGATGTACGGTCCGAACTTTCCCGAGTAATTCCCCACCGGTCCAAAGTGGTTATAAACCACATCCAGCAGCACAGCGAGCCCACGCCGATGACAAGCATCCACCAGCCGCTTCAACCCATCCGGCCCGCCGTACTGTTCTGTCACGGCAAACAACGAGGCTCCGTCGTACCCCCATCCGTAGCCACCCGGAAACGCAGCCACCGGCATCAGTTCCACATGCGTGATGCCAAGCTCAACCAGATACTGCAACCTCTCAATCGCTGAATCAAACGTCCCCTGCGGTGTAAATGTTCCGACATGCAACTCGTAGATCACAGCTCGCGCCAGCGGCATCGCATCCCAGTGTTTGTCGCTCCACGCAAAGGTCGTCTGATCATACAAACGCGACAGCCCATGCACTCCATCCGGCTGCCACTCCGACCTCGGATCAGGCCACGCCTTCGGATCATCCCCCAACACAAATCCATAATCCGTTCCCGGTCCTGCCTGCTTCACCGAAGCCGTCCACCATCCGTGCTCATTCGGTCCGCTCATCGGATAGGTCGCATCGCCGATCTTCACGCCAACCTTCTGCGCACGCGGCGCCCACACCTTAAACTCACGCATCAGCCTTCTCCCCCACGTCCTCGCGCGCCAGAAGCGCCACAGGAAAATTCTCGAGCAGTTCCTTCACCCCGACCTCGCCACCGTCAATCTTCGCTCCCGTCATACGATTTCTCCATCGTCCTTCCGGCAGCGTCACCGACGTATCCTTCCACGCCCCACCCAACTTCAGAATCAGCCTCGGCACCACCGTCACAATATCCTCGCCCCTCAAATATGCAATCACGTGATCATGCTTCGCTCCATCCACCATCAACGGAACATAGTCCGCCTCTGCACCAAACGATGCCGGCCTCTCTCGTCTCAGTTGAAGCGCCTTATGAATCGTCCACATCTTCGGCAACCCCTCATCGGCCTTCGCCAACACCTTCGCCGGCGCATCTTCCCCAGTCATCAGCTTCAACTCCTCCAGCAACCGCTGCCTAAGCGCATAGTCCACAGGCCGCCTGTTATCCGGATCGACCAGACTCAGATCCCACAACTCCGTCCCCTGGTACAAATCCGGCACACCCGGCGCAGTGTATTTCAGTAGCGTCTGCGCCAGCGAATTCACACGGCCCGCTTCCAGAATCCTCTCCACAAACTGCTGCAACTCCCGCTGAAACGGCGCATAGCTGTAAGTAAATTCAATAAACAAATTCAGCGCGTCTTCAAAATCCTTATTGTTCGCCACCCACGTCGTCTGCTGTTTTGCCTCACGCATCGCCTTCGTCATGTAGGCCTTCGCGCGATCCATCGGCAGCGGCCAAGCCCCAATCAAAGTCTGGTAATAGAAATACTCCGTGTTGCGATCCGGCAGCGGTTCCACCGAGGGCTTCCTCGCCCGAAATGCATTATTCATTCGCGACCAGCGCCGTATCGCCTCCCCGAACTTCGTCGGTATCTCCGATAGCACCGCCAGCCGCGCCCTCACATCATCGCTACGCTTGGTATCGTGCGTCGACAGCGTCGTCATCGTCAGCGGATGCGTCTCCTGCATCTTCGCGCAGTAAGAATGAAACTCCTCAACACTCAACCCATTGCGCCCCGGATCGCTGCCCACCTCATTCATCCCAGTCAGCCGGTTGAAGCAGTAGAACGCCGTATCCTCGACACCCTTCGCCATCACCGGTCCGGTGAACTGCTGGAAGCGCATCAGAAACTCACTCTCTAGCTTCCCCTTCACCTCCATCGTCAGCACATCGCGCAGAAAATCAAAGAGCCCTGCATCTATATCCTGCCGATTCTCTTTCGCGCACTCCGTCGCCTGCGTGATGTACTCGCGATCTTCCTCGGTGATCTCCTCGCGCTCAGGCACCACATACGTTCGATAGATCGAAAAGCACGCCGCCACCTCACGAATCGCGCGCCTCACCTCCGCTCTCGTGTAATCCCGTCGGTCGCGATTCGCCTCGCATATCTCCACGAAGATCGACGTCAGCCGATTCACATCGCTACCCAGAGCCTCCTGCGACACATTGATCTTCTTCTCGTGGGCAATCGCATGAAAGTCCGTAGGCTGCTCCGTAAAGCCGCTGTAGATGGAACTAAGCTCCATCAGGCCCTCAGGCGCCACCAGCACTCCTGCAGCGACATTCAAAAAGTCATATCCGCTGGTCCCCTGAATCGGCCAGCTTTCGCGCAAAAATTCCCCTGGCTCAAGAATCTTCTCTCCAATCACCCAGGCGTCCGGAGCCCGCTCCCGCAGTCGTTTGAAGTACTCCATCGGATCACGCAACCCATCCGGATGATCCACCCGCAAACCATCCAGAACCCCTCGCCTCAGCCAATCCAACAGCAGCGCATGCGTCTCTTCAAACACATACTCCCGCTCCACGCGCAGTCCAATCAACGTATTCACATCGAAGAAACGTCTGTAGCTCAACTGCTGATCGGCAGTCTTCCAATACGCCAACCGATAATTCTGCTGATTCAAAAAATCATCCAGCGCATCCAGATTCTCATTCAGCTCGTCCATCGACCGGTCCATCGCCCCTAGGATTTCGGGCTCCTCCGCGCACAGTCGTTGCAGCAAAGTGAACAGAACTACCTTATCCCGATGCCGAGCCAGAATCGTCCGCCGATCCACATACTCAGGCGCGGGCAAACGACCAAACGAAGCTGCCAGAAAACTCAACGTATCCGACTTCGCATACTCCGCCGCCTTCCCTAGAATCACCGGCAGCGATGGCGGCGACACCGGCAGAGACTGCTCCGAACACTCCACCTGAAACTTGATCCCGCGCCGCGCCACCTTGATTCCGCCCGCCTGCAACACTCGCCCGTACTGATCACCAAGGATCGGCACCAGCACCTTATCCCGCAGACGCTCCTCCTGCGGCTGCCAGTCGATATCAAAAAACGAAGCATACCGGCTCGACGTCCCATTCTCGAGCACATCCCACCAGAACTGATTCTCCTTGCCCAGGGACATATGATTCGGAACGATGTCCAGCACCTGCCCCAGCCCGGCCTCTCCCAGCTTTTTGCAAAACCGGTTGTGAGCCTCCGCACCACCCAACTCCTCGTTCACCTTCTGATGATTGACCACGTCATAGCCATGCATGCTGCCCGGCGCAGCCTGCAGATACGGAGAGCAGTAAACATGCGAGATGCCGAGCTCATGCAAATAGTCGGCGATCCTCGCAGCATCGTCGAAAGTAAACTCTTTATGAAGTTGCAATCTATAGGTAGAACCTGGAATTCGTAGCATCATCAACCGTTCAGAAATAGCGTTCAGGAAACAAGGCAGGAAAGATCAAGCAAACACCCACACGAAGAAAGGTCCAGGTCTAATGTTAGAGACGCAAAGGGTCGCGTTGGTTGCATTTGGCTCATCATCGAAAAACAAGTGCCCGGCTCGTAAAGGTTGATCCACATCGCGATACAACAACCACGAACCAAATGGATCGATCCCTAAGTCTTGCGACGCTTTCCATCTTCAGCTTTCGCGTTCCCCGTCGGCGTCCACAAACCCGACATCGCAAACGCAGAATGTATCAGCGCAATATGCGACAACGCCTGAGGAAAATTTCCCACCATGCGCTTTCTAATTGGATCGTACTCCTCCGACAACAAACCAACATCATTGCGCAGCGCCAGCAGCCGCTCAAACATCGCCTTCGCATCTTCCTTCCGGCCGATCAACCACAGATTCGTAACCAGCCAGAAGCTGCACGCCAGAAACGCTCCTTCACTCCCAGCCAGTCCGTCGTCGGTCTTCTTCGTATCGTAGCGCTCGACAAAACCATTCTTCATCAGCCGCTTCTCGATCGCCTCCACTGTACCGATAATCCGCGGATCGTCCATCGGCAAAAATCCCACCAACCCAATCCGCAGGCACGAAGCATCCAGTTGCTTCGAACCATACGACTGAACAAAACTATTCAGCTTTTTATCGAAACCCTTCCTGCAAATCTCCCTGTGCAACATCTCGCGATTCTTCCTCCACCGCTTCACATCTCCTTTCCCATCAAACTGCTCATGTTGTCGAATCGCCCGATCGAGCGCCACCCACGCCATCACCTTCGAGTGAGTAAAATGCTGCGCACCTCCTCGCGTCTCCCAAATCCCTTCATCCGGCTTCTCCCAAATCCTGCACAGATGATCCGTCAACGAGGCCTGCATCGAAGTCGCCGACACACGAATCTCCTCTTCGGCCTGCGGAATTCGCGACAGTGCCGACGACACTTCGCCGAACACATCCAGTTGAAACTGATCTACCGCCGCGTTCCCAATCCGAACTGGACTCGAATTCTCGTACCCTGGCAACCAATTCGCCTCCCACTCCACCAACTGCCGCTCTCCACAAATTCCATAGATCGTCTGCACCTGGTCGGGAGCCCCTGCAATTGCGCGCAGCAACCATTTGCGCCACTCCACCGCCTCATCCATATAGTTGGCCTGCATCAGAATCAGCAAAGTAAAAGCAGTATCCCGCAACCAGCAATACCGATAGTCCCAGTTCCGGGGCCCTCCAATCTTCTCCGGCAACGAAGTGGTCACTGCCGCCACAATACCGCCCGACGGCCGATACGTCATCGCCTTCAAAGTAATCAGAGACCGCTCAACCGCTTCTTTATAAGGTCCCGTATAAGCGTTCCTCTTGCTCCACTTGGTCCAGAATCTCTCTGCCTCCGCATAGGCCTTGTCTACCGAAAGCTCTGGCGGAGCCTTCTCAAGAGAAGAAGAGCCCGTCAAGGTAAAGGTCACCGTCTGTCCTTTACGCACCGTGAAGTCGCTTCGAGTGGTCATCCCTTCCCCCCGCAACTTAGCCTTCGTCCGCAGCGTAATCATGTTCATTCCTGCGATAGCGCGAATGCCATCCTCGTTGCGCGTCACCCACGGAGTCGTCCTGCCATAGTCGAATCGAATCGCAAGGTCCATCTGCATCGCCACCCGCCCGCGGATACCACGCACCATCCTCACAACATGTGAGTGCTTCTCTCGTGGCGGCATAAAGTCGATCAGACAGACCTCTCCCTCCCTCGTCTCAAACGTCGTCTCCACAATCAACGTATGTTCCACATACTCCCGCCGGATCGCCTTCACCTTGCCCTTCGGCGCAATCTTCCAGAACCCGTGATCGCGGGTCCCCAACAGCGCTGCAAAACACGCACCGGAGGAAAACGTAGGCCAGCACAGCCAGTCGATCGACCCCTCCCGCGAGACCAGACCCGCCGTCTCGCAATCCCCGATCATGCAATAGTCTTCGATTCTCGAACCGTGCAACAGCCCGGTCTCGGTCTTCTTCGGCTCCGCCACAAACGCCTCCACTGCCACAGGTATTTACAACGTCAGCAACCACATACACCACATAGCGCATCTGTCTAAAGAGCAATCCAGATATAGGATGCGCAAAACCACGAACTTAGGGACACGCAGAAAACATGCCGCAAAAAGACTCGCCGTTCGACAACGAAGCCGCCCGATTTCCTGACGTCAGGTCCCGTCCGCTCGCGTCCCCTGAAAATCGGCAGTACACTCACGGCAGCACGCATCTGCACTGAGCATCCCGAAACCAGAGAAGCCAGAATCTGACCCGCCGCTAACCGAACCGAGAAAGTCCAGATCGCACGATGGCCTCCGCCCAGACAAATATCGATCCAAACTCCGTGAACGCGCCAAACGCGACCAGCAGCCTGCTCATCAGCCTGGGCTCCCTCCCACAGGAAGCTTTCGATGCCACGCTCGCCAACCTCGCCCTGGCGTTTCCCAATGACACAGTCCTTGTCGCCACACCGGATGCCGCCCCTCAACTCTCCTCCGGCAGCCCGCTCCGTCTCATCCCCTACACACCGACTTCAGTCTCTGCCACTCCCTGGGTCCTCACTTCAGCCGACTACCTCAATGCTTACAGGCTCGCGCAGGAGAACAACGCCGCCACCTGCCTCCTCCTCGGCGCCGAGTGCCAGTCCCTCCACCCCGAAGCCATCCGAGCTCTCGCAAAATCCGCCCTCACCTCCGACCTCTCCGTCGCCCACTACGATCTCGGCCCCCGCGAAGGCCTCGCCAACTCCGCGATCCTCTACCCTGTCACCCGAGCTCTCTTCGGCACGCGTCCCCGCTTTCCTCTCGCCCTCGACCTAGGCCTCTCTCTCCGCATGGCTGGCCGTCTAGCCGCCGTCGCACAACGCTTCACGGCCACCTCGCAGGACGACTCCTTCCTCTGGCCTCTCGCCGAAGCCGCCACCGCCAACTTCACCATCGCCGAGGTAGAGGTCACCCCACGCACCCTCCCTCAACCCAACGCCCGCGACCTCAACAGCCTGCTCGCTCTCATCGCCGGCTCCTTCTTCTCCGACATCGACGCCAAAGCATCCTTCTGGCAGCGCGCCCGCGGCACCCAACCCGCGCCCATCCTTCCCCAAACCACCTCCGTCACCGAGCCGCCCGACATCGCCCCCATGCTTGATGCCTTCCGCCTCGCGTACTCCAACCTCCACGAGATCTGGTCCCTCGTCCTTCCGCCCAACTCGCTCCTCGGACTTAAAAAACTCTCCATCCTGCAGCCCGAAAACTTCCGCATGCCCGACAACCTCTGGGCTCGCATCGTCTACGACTTCGTCCTCGCCTACCGCCTGCGCACCATCAACCGCGGTCACCTTCTCGGAGCGCTCACGCCCCTTTATCTCGCCTGGGTCGCCTCGCATCTCACCCTCATCAGCACCGGCACTGCGCCGGAAAAACACATCCAGGATCTTGCCCTCGCCTTTGAAGCCGACAAACCCTATCTCGTATCACGCTGGCGCTGGCCCGACCGCTTCAATCCATAGAAAAAGCAACTCAGCAAATCTATCGAGCAGCGGCAATTCAAAATGGTCAGCAACCCGTAAGGAGACTCTCTCATGTGGCAACAAGTCGAACAGGCACTCCGCCAATCCGCTCAACAGGTCCTCTATAAACTCGCGAGCTTTCTCCCGGCCCTCATCGCCCTTCTGCTCGCGCTCGTCGTCATGACCGCCATCGGTATGGGCCTCGCCGCGCTCCTGCGCCGCAGCCTCACCGCCGCCAAGTTCGACGAGCGCCTCGCCCGTAACTCCTCGGCCACCATCTCCGACTGGTCTCCCGCCCATAGTCCCACCGCGCTTCTCGCTCGAGTCGTCTTCTGGGGCTGCGTCGCCATCGGCTGTTTCATCGGCATCTCCGCATTCGACGCCGCCTTCCCCGGCGAGTCTCAAATCTCCCTCTTTGTTCTTCCCTACCTCACCCACTCCATAGGAGCCGTCCTCCTCCTCATCGCCGGCACTCTCATCGCGCGCTTCCTCGAGCGCTCCGTCCTCATCGGCGCCGTCAACGCAAAGCTCCAATACGCCCGCTTCCTCTCTCTCGGCATCAAGTGGCTCGTCCTGGTCCTCACCGCCGCCATGGTCCTCGACCACCTCCAGATCGGCGGCGCCGTCGTCGAGCTCGCCTTTGGAATCCTCTTCGGCGGCATCGTCCTTACCCTCGCTCTCGCCGTCGGCCTGGGTTCCCGCGACATCGTCAGCCGCTCTCTCGAACGCAGCGCCGATCTCCGCTCCAATCTCGAACCCATCCCCGGCGACCCCGAATACAAAACCTCCACAGCCTCCGAACCCCTGCGCCACTTCTAGGTCAATCCGAAGCGAGCATTTTGTCGTTCTGGCTGTCATCACGAAGGGGATCAGCTGTTACTGTTGTTCGTCCTTTTGGTTGTCATCCCCGAAGGGGATCTGCTGTTGTTCTCTCCGCTGTTGCCGTAACCGCACCGACAACACAGAATCACCAGAAGCAGCGCATGTCCAAACCCAAACCTCACCAGCCCGCACTTCGCCTTTCATCGGCATAAGGCATCAGATACGATCTCTCATCTCCTCGCACTATCCCTTCAGGAGCAGGAATATTTGTCTTACGCTGCTTCCATCCACAACGGCGCAGGCATAGTATGGGTCTTCGAGAATCTCGCTCAACTCAACGGCCCCTCATACCAATTCATCCCCAAATTTAGAGGACCACTCCATGGCGACGAAAAAGACGAAAAAGAAATCCACTCCTCACATCTCAGCCTCCCCCCGCACCGTCCTGCCGGGCAGCGAAAAATCTGCCTTCGTTCAAACCGCCGGCGAAAAGCCCGCGCCCTCCGGCACGAAAATCACCGTCTCGGTTGTCGTCCGCCGAAAAACCCCACTCAGCGCCGCCAACCGCACAGGCAAACAGCGCCTCACCCACGCCCAGTACAAGAAGAACCACGGCGCCGATCCTGCCGCGGTAAAACTGATCCGCACCTTCGCCAAAGAGTTCGGCCTCACCGTCGCGCCCGACACTCCCGGCCCCGAGCGTCGCACCGTCAAGCTCACCGGCACCATCGCCGCCATGCAGAAGGCCTTCGGCGTCACCCTCGTCCACAAGAATCACGACGGCACAACCTACCGTGTCCGCGAAGGCAGCATCACTCTCCCCAGCGACCTCGTCGGCCCGGTCGAAGCCGTCCTCGGACTCGACAACCGTCCGCAAGCCCAGCCCCACTTTCGCATCGCAGGCGAAGCCGGCGACATCACCGCCAACATTGCCCAGGCCGGAGGCTTCGCCCATCCCCACGCCAGCGGCGCCAACACCTCCTACTCGCCCATCCAGGTCGCGCAGCTCTACCAATTCCCAGCAAACGCCTCAGCCACGGGCCAAACCATCGGCATCATCGAGCTAGGCGGCGGCTACAAAACCACCGACCTCACCACCTACTTCAAATCCCTAGGCCAGAAAGCTCCCAAGGTCACCACCGTCTCCGTCGACGGCGGAAAAAACAGTCCCAGCAACGCCAATAGCGCCGACGGTGAAGTCATGCTCGACATCGAAGTCGCCGCCGCCGTCGCACCCGGCGCCCACATCGTCGTCTACTTCACCCCCAACACCGACCAGGGCTTCATCGACGCCATCGCCACCGCCGTCCACGACACCAAAAACAAACCCAGTGTCATCTCCATCAGCTGGGGCGGCCCCGAATCCAGCTGGACCACGCAGTCCCTCAACGCACTCGACGCCGCCTGCCAATCCGCCGCCGCACTCGGCATCACCATCACCGTCGCAGCCGGAGACAACGGCTCAACCGACGGCGTCACCGACGGCCAGAACCACGTCGACTTCCCCGCCTCCAGCCCCCACGTCCTCGCCTGTGGTGGAACCAAACTCGAAGCCAGCGGCTCCTCCATCAGCTCCGAGGTCGTCTGGAACGAGCTCACCAACAATGAAGGCGCAACCGGCGGCGGCGTCAGCAACTTCTTCCCGCTCCCGTCCTGGCAGGCAAACTCTAACGTCCCCGCACCCACCAACTCCGCAGGTGGCCGCGGCGTCCCCGACGTCTCCGGCGACGCCGACCCCTCCACCGGCTACATCATCCGCGTCGATGGCAAAAACATGGTCATCGGCGGCACCAGCGCTGTAGCTCCCCTCTGGGCCGGACTCATCGCCGTCGGCAACGCGCAAAACAAAACCTCAGCCGGCTTCATCCAGCCCGCCATCTACGCCGCCAAAGGCAAAGCCGCCTTCAACGACATCACCTCCGGCACCAACTACTCCGGCTCACCCACAGGCTTCACCGCCGGCCCCGGTTGGGACGCCTGCACCGGCCTCGGCTCCCCCATCGGCACAAAACTCATCACCGTAGTCAACCCCTCCACCACCTCCGCCAAATCCAAAGGCAGCAAAAAGAAACCAATCAAGAAACGCGCCGCAAAAAAATCCCCCGTCAGCCGAGGCAAGCCTTCAAAGTCTCGATAGAACACAAACCATAGCCATCAGTCTTTTGCGAAGTAGCTGATGCCGTAGGCCACCGGTAGTCCAAACACAATCATGTGTATCAGCAAGCCAAGGCGCATACCGCGAATGGTAATCGGGTCGTATTGGTGAAGGGCGGAGAGCGGCAGCACGATTAGCATCATGACAAGGTGAACACCGGCACCAAAGCAGAGGCCGCAGACGAATGGGTACTCCGTCATAAATCTCAGTTTGCGGCTCACTGCGTAATAGAACGTCGCGAAGATGAGCGAGATAGTAACGTGCAGAAGAACGCCCAGAGCATAGTTGCCGACGCCTCCCCTAAGCGCCTTCTCCCCCACCAGGCCATAAGTAATGACAAGAATGATGTCGTGGCCCACGAGGATGCAGGCTTGTAGCAGATCCAGCGTTGCGCCAACAAAGCCCGCCACGCCGATTGCCAATAAAGCGTTCCTTGTCTTCGTTTGTGCGGGTGCAGAAACTTGAAGCATTCAATCTCCTTTTTCATTTCTGGTTGGTTGCAACACTCCTCGCGACTCACCTGTATCCCCTGGTTGGCTTAATTTTGTGGTCGAGGCAAATAGACGACAAGGCGGCTGACGGAGTGCCGTTACGGAGTCGAGGGAGTCGCGTCCGCCTCAACGTCAATCTCGATATCGACATCGGGCACCGTAGAATTACCGACTTCTGAAGCGTTGTCTCGCGCCCCCATATCGAACGCCGCACGCTTCAACCCTGCGGTTCCATGGAATGCCACTCTTACCGGCTCGTTCGGCTCCGTATCGGAGAAGATCCCATTGAACTTGAACGTAAGCGGCACGACCTTGGTAACGCCGTGCATCGTCAGCGAGCCATCCATCCTCCACAGACCGGATGAAATACGGTGAATGCCGCGCCCCTGATAGGTCATCGTCAGAAATTTCTTTACGTCAAAGTACGCGTCACTGCGAAGGTCCTCATCACGCTTGCTGATCTGCGTGCTGATCGTGGCAACGTCGATCGTGACTTCTACACTGCAGGCAGCTGGATCCGGCGATACCGTGATAGTTCCCGTAACTTTATCGAACCGGCCGCGCACACGCCCGACCAGATGGTGCCACGCGCTGAAGTACGCGAAGCTGTGAGCAGGATCGATCTTGTATGTCCCCGGAGCCGGAAGCGCCTCAGCTTTCACGCTATTTGCGGCGGACGTAGGAGGCTGCGCCACCGCGAAGGTCCACGACATCGCGCAAGTTACCAAAAACAGAGCACCGACTCCCAAGAAATCATGCAGCTTCTTTATGACCAATCTTCCCGTTTTCCTGCTCACCATCTCGCTTGCCTCCGATTGATGCAACTCGCATTGCGGTTCTTACGCTACGCAGAACAGTTCGCGGAAGTCCTGAATCCGGTCTGAAATACTCTGAATAGTTCTGAAATCAGGCTGAATAGAAGGCGAAAGAGTCGGGGTCGATTCACGCCCTATGAGAGTTGAACTGCCAGGGGATGGAGGATGTCGGTATAATCGGCGAGCGCCGATTTGTTTACGGCCTTTCTATTCAGAGACAGAAAGCACTATCAAACCTTCATGGAACGCCCCCCTACAACAATGCTTCGCATCGGCACCTGGTGTGTGAACCCGACATCTGGCCAGATTTCACGAGATGGTGAGAGCGCCCGACTTGAGGCGCGAACCATGCGGCTTCTGCTCTGTCTGGCCGAGCACGCCGGTGAAGTAGTGAGTATCGACGATCTGCTTAATCAGGTATGGCCCGGGGTCATCGTGTCGTCCGACTCTGTCTATCAGGCTGTAGCGTCGCTCAGGCGATTGCTCGGCGACGACCCGAAACAACCTGTCTACATCGCGACGGTACCGCGACTGGGGTATCGCATGGTGGCCACAGTAAGTCCATGGGTAGAGGAGCCGATTGCCCAGACAGTTGCTCCGGTTGTATCTCCAGAAGCGCCCGAGAAAGAAGTTTCGCTTGCTGCCGCGAACGAACCAAAGCCCAGCTCCCAACGGAGAGTCTTGCAAGCCCTCGCGGCCAGTGTGTGTCTTGCCGTTGCTGTTGCTTCTGCGCTCCTGCTCCACGCCAGGTCTGGAGACCATCGTTCTCTAAAGTCGGCGGTGATTGCTGCTCCACAGACGCAGAAGTCCATTGCAGTGCTGCCGTTTCTCGATCTGACGGAGGGAATGAAGGAGGGCGAATTCGCCGATGGCATGACGGAGGAGCTGATCGATAAGCTAAGCAAGCTTCCGAAACTGCAGGTTCCGTCTCCAACGTCCTCGTTCTATTACAGGGATAAAGAAATGCCCGTAGCGGATATCGCGAAGGCACTGGGTGTCGTGTATGTGCTCGATGGGAGCGTGCGCAAGTCAGGTTCTCGGGTACGGGTGGCTGCGCGACTGATTCGTGCGGACAACGGCTATGTGGTGTGGTCGGAGACCTACGACCGGCCGTTCCACGATCTCCTCATGGTGCAGGACGACATCGCAGGCGAGGTGACAAAGGCGCTGGGGGCGTCGACAGAATTTAAGGCAAGCTGAACGCTGCAATGATCCGATCAGCGCGCGTCAGACAGTCCAGCCTTTAGCCTAAGCGAGACTTCTTGCATTCCCATCCCCGCCCCGCTGATTGAAATAACGCAAGCACCCGCAGATCAATCTTGTGCGCTTTCGACAACACAGCGACTAGCTAATTTCTTTCGCCGTAATCTCATATTTAAAGTTATCCGGATCGAACGGATCGATCCGTCCCTCTGTGGTTTCGGCCTGCGGATACATGAAGTACACCAGCGGTTTGTTAGCCGATCCCGGTAGATCCACATCATGAGCGTAGTTGTACCCCATCCAGTTCATCTCCCATGACCCGAACAAATCGTTACGCGCCCGCAATACAACTTCATCGTTCAATGGACGATTCCCCGGAGCTTCTTCCAAAGCTACTTTCCGGACATCGGCCGGGTCCACTGGCACCCATCCATACCCACGCAGGTAAACCTCCGCGCGACAGTGCTGTCCCTTCGTTGCTATATCGGTCGTCAGTCCAAGGCTCTTATAGCTCCGGTCGGACTTGGCGATTCGCAATCCATAGACATGCCGCGCCGGCAACCCGACCGACCGGGCCAGACCGACATACAGAGCATTCAAGTCGGCGCATTTGCCCCCCATATCGCCTGACTCCAGCATGAATCGAATGTCGCCACGGCCGCACCCACGGATCTTCGGATTTCGGAAGGTATTTGCCACCACCCACTCATAAATTGCCCGCGCCTTCTCGATGTCGGTGGTCGCGCCAGCGGTAGCCTTCAGCGCAGTCTGTTTCACAATGCCGTCTGTCGGCACATATTGGCTGGGCTGAAGAAAGTAGTTCAGTTCAGTCTGTGAAACGGGTGGTGCTGTTTTCTGTGAGGACAAATCGACGGTGTAGTTTTTCAGCGCGACACGACTGGTCAGGGTCAGCATCGGCTTCGCGTTTGCAGGATACATCGCGGACACGATCCCGAGAGCGCTTTGCTTGTCCTTGATCAGCCTGGTGGTTCCACCTTCTGCTGCGAACCGGGTCGAAATTGTATGTTGATAGGGCGTGTCGCGAATCAGCGGCGCCGGTAGCCAGATGTGACTGATCCCATCAGGCTTCAATAACTCAACCCTGGTAACGACCTCGAAAGTTCGCCATCCCCCCGCCGATGCGGTATCCGCCAGGACTGGAATCGCCCTGGAGGCAGCCCAGCCAGCGCAGAGGAAGCTATTTGTTCGCAGAAAATCTCGTCGATTCATGATTCGCCTCGAAGATCGTCGCTAACAACAAGTGGCCGAGCGTCCGATTTAGATTAGACAAATTCCGCTCAAAGTCCGGAATCGATCCCAATATTTCTGGTCGCGGTTGCACGGAACATAGTAGCCGTATCTCAGCTGCGTCTGCATCCACCTGATGGATGAGGTTAAGGTACATCGGGTGTGCGATTCTTCGATCGTCAATGATCGCAAGACTCAATGCTTCGCTCATAAAATCAGAGAACCCGGACACAGCACTTCGGAGAAGGAGAAGAAAATGAAAACCCTCCCGCCGGCGATGAGTACACTGAACTCACATGAAGCCACGAGCCTTCACCCTCATGCTTCTTCTCATCACACTCACAGCCTCTGCGCAGAAGCCCATCATTGGCATCTTCGAATCCACCACCTCCAGCGCAGGCGATAACCTGGGCCAACCCGGTGTCCGCGTCCTCTTCTATCAATCCGGAAGTCAATGGCGCTCCTACAACGCCATCTGTCAGGACGAAGCCTGCCTCAAAACTATCGTCCACCTCTATCCGCCCGTCACCACCTGGACCCTCTTCAAACAAGGCAAACCAGTCGCGAAAGTTGCCGCAACTACGCCCGCGGCCTATCACTCCTACTCCCAGATCGGCGTCCAGTACATCACCAACCCCGCCGCCGTCCTCCATCTCGAACGCCGCCCGACGCCCAACTACCCCGACCCGCCACACACAATCCTCGCCACCAATCTCTCCCACCTCACCGACCCGGACAACTGGCAGCCCACCGCCGTCTTCCCGCTCGACCTCACCCACGTCATTCAGGCCTTTCACAAGCTCTACCCCCATCCAAAGAACTGCACGCAAAACGCCACCAACTCACCATCGAACTACCACAATTCCACCATCTCAGACTCCCAGATTAAGCTGGACGTCTCCTACCTCTCGAACAAAACCAACTGGCGCATGCTCCAGATCACCCTCGGCGGCTACCTCTGCGACGGCCCACCCGATGACGCCTACGTCGATCACTGGTTCGCCATCTCCCCCACCGGCGAAGTCCACCATCTCGGTCGTCTCATGCACCTCGCTGGCGCCGCCGACTTCGCCCACGAAGGCCACTCCGAGCTACTCTTCCAGGTCCAGGGAGGCAACGAAGCCGGCTACAGACTCTTCTACGACAACTTCACCCACCAGGCCCACGACACAGTAACCTACCACTGATTCTCCAGCTCTCTTCTTCTTCGCCGCCATGCATTCCCTTTCCCCCGTCATCCTGGCTCTGAGCTCAGCCGAAGGGAAGGATCCTGTATT